>NZ_JBFOFT010000002.1:0-438816 GCF_040887425.1 Enterococcus sp. C53 | reverse complement strand
TTCTGATTTTATTTATGATCGATCAAATGATCCGATCAAATTCTTACAGTTTACGAGCAAAGAATGATACGACCAATACAAGAATGATTGCACCAATCAATGATGGAACGATTGCCATGCCCCCGATACTTGGTCCCCAAGTGCCAAGTAAAGCTTGTCCGATCGCTGATCCAACTAGACCTGCGACTACGTTAGCAATGATTCCCATTGAAGAACCTTTATTTGTAATAGCCCCTGCAATTGCTCCGATAATACCACCGACGATTAATGACCAAATAAATCCCATTTTAATTTCCTCCTAATTTCTTTTACTAACAATCAATTACTGAACACGTGGTTCAGTGTTTTCTTTCACTTTTTGTGTTCCTTTATTCATAGCTGCTTTTGCTTTATCTGTTTGTTTTGAAGCAAATTGACCAGTTGATTTAGCAGCATCTGTCACTTTGTCTTGGACAGTTTCTTGATCTTTTGCATATTCTTCTTGTGTTTTGATATCAACTACATTCACATTCACTTCGATTACATCTAAATGTGTCATATCATTCACTTCACGGCTGATCAAGTCTTTAATTTGATCATAGATATTTTCAATATCTTTTCCGTATTCTACAACTACATCTAAGTCAACAGCTACTTGTTTTTTACCAACTTCTGCATTGATTCCTGCTGTGACGTTATCCGTGTTCACTAATTTTTCAGCAATGTTTGAGAAGAAACCGCCATCTAATGTTAATAAACCATCAACATCTTTCAAAGCATAACCGATGATTTTTTGAATTACTTTATCTTCGTAAGTTAATTCTCCACGTGAAATATGGTTATTCTCAGATGTCATTGTATTTGTGTTTTTGATTTCTTTGTTTTCCATGTCCAGTTCCTCCTAAGATTTAAAAAATTGATCAAATATTTTTGTTTCTTTCAAATAAAAACCAATGCCTGCACCTATAGCAGTCATGATTAATATTAGAAGTGTTTTAAAAAATCCAACTGTTATCCATAAAACAGCTAACAGTAAGCCAAGTCCCCCGAAGATAATAGGGAGCTTGTACGCTGAAAATATCTCTTTCATGATGGGCCCCTCCTATTCTACTCGAGCGTGCTTGTGTGCATTACTGTCATAATCTTCAAATCCACTATAAGTAACAGCTACAGCGATGTTTTGTTCAGTACCAAGTACTCGTGCCACTTGTTGTTCAATGTCACGCATCAATTCTCCTGTTTTACCAATTAAAGAGGATGTTCGTTTTAAATCCCCTTTTACATGGACATTGATTTTATTTTTTGTTGAGCGTACTCGAACTTTTGGTGAACCAACAAATTCTTCTTCATGTAATTGTGATCGCACAAGCCCTTCGATTGCTTTCTTGTCTAAAGTCAGTTTTCCATCTTTTTGTTTTAAAACAAACGTCCCTTTGGATTTTGGATAGAAAAGAACAACTAATAACAAAATAAGCACAAGTATAGCAAAAACGACAGCTGTCCAAAATAGATATTGTTGCACGTAGTAGTTCGTTATGACAAAAAATCGAAAACGTTCCAACTGTTCTGGCATCATATACGGTGCGTTGATCAACGCGATCCCTAAAAGCACCGTCAGCAAGAATAAACTTGCAAGAATACCGACGATCTTCCACCCTTTATTCATTCTCCACCTCCTACTTCTAATTGACCGTGATCACACATGTTATTTACAAGATTCAATAGAAAGCGCTACCATGCCATGCTAATACTAATAGCCTTTTTTCACTTTCTATGACAATCATTCATAAATAACGTTTCCCTACAATAGACTGTGTTGCCTTTTTTCTATTGGGTATATTTAAAGGATAGTAGTCTACATTAAAAAATGCAAAGATAATGCTCAGTTATTATTACAAAAAACTATCAGTTGCTATGAAATTTTTCTAATATTTATCGTTTCCTACTCTCTTTTTTCTTTCATATCTGTAAAAAACAGATAAAATTTCTTTCCAAATATCTTTTAAATGAATTATACTTAAGTAAAGATCATTTGAAGAAATGGAACGCTTTAGCCATGTTTTTGAAAAAAGGGGTGTTGTGAGATTATGGTAAAGAAAATAATTTATGCTCTAATAACTACCTTAATTTATTTAATCGTTTCTAATGCAGGGAATTTATTTTTTGGAATTTCAAAAGAATTTAGTTGGACAACGACATTATGGGAATCTTTTTTCTTTTTTATATTTGTTTTGCTCTTACAAAATTATCGAAAAAAATAAGTCTTAGGGTCAAAATAGCAACTACTATTTTTGATCCTAAGACTTATTCGTACAATGAATTCTTTTTATTCCACTAGTATTTCGATTTCCAAGTTTATTTTTCGATTTGTTTCAATGCATCAGGTACTTTTGGTTCATAAATAATTCCTGTACACATTGTTCCTTTACCTATAGCTTCTGTAGCAACAGCAACAGCAACAGTTGCTAAAATTCGCATATATTTTAATTTTCTTGAGCTAATTTTTTTTAACATTTTCTTCATCCTTTCTTTTTTGAACAAACATTAAAAGGGTTGAGATCATCATGCCTAACAACAGTAAGGTACGAATACGGTTACTTGATTGAACCCCACCAAAAATAGTTAGGAACAAACTGACCACTATCATCTGGCTCTTTCCATTTAGCAAAGAACTTTTCGCCGATTTTTGTGCGATCACTATCCCTTTGAACCACAAGATCAAGCAAATCATGAGACTGCAGATCACAAAGCTGGCTCTTGTGACATCTACAGCAAAAGTAGTAACTAGATATGGTAATAAGACAAAGAAAAATAGACTTAAGACCGTACATACATTACTATCTCTTGCATGGAAATTTTTTGTTGTTCTTCTCATTAGTGTAAATGCCAAATGGGTAGTTAAAACCGGCAGAATAATATGAAGACACCCAGCTAAACAGTAGATAAAAAATATCTTTGAACTAATTACCAGAAGAACAGCTAATCCATATTCCATTTTTGCCAAGTCAATTTCTGACAATTGTAATTGTCTTCCTATCCGCTTACTAATTGTTTTTGAAACTTTTTCTTCTAAAGATATAGATTCTTCCGACATTTGATCCGCTCCTTTTCATCTATATTATATTTGTTTTTTTATAAGATAGTTGGTTTTATCAAAAGTGAACGTTATTTGATCAAAAGTGCGGAATACCTGGAGATGTAATCAACAACTGGTTAATTTCTTGAACTGATTTACTACTTTTTTTAAATGACGAGTAGAAACTAAACATTTTGCTCCATTGGCCATAGTGATCACTCGTTCTTTTTTATTGATTTCTTTCACATTCATCAGATTAACTACATAAGATTGATGGCAACGACAAAATACCTCATACATACTTTCTACTTCTTTGATCTTCCCTATATACTCAATTCTGCGGTTATCTAAATAGACGATCAATTTATGGGGTGTTGGACTAGATTCAAAATAAAATATTTCATCGACATATAACTTTACATCAACTGGACCATTCTTAATCCAAATTTGGGGTCTAGTTTCCAGATTTGTATTCAAATAGCGTTCAACTGCGACGTCAATACATTCCGTCACTCTCTTTTGAAAGGTATCCATATTATCTTTAACGATGTAATCTAATGCTTCAACTTTGTATAAAAAAGTTAAATAGACTAAATCTGTATAAGTTGTCACAAAAATGATTTTTGCTGTTGGGTCGTAATCTCTGATTTTTTTTGCTAACTCGATCCCATTTAAATCCGTTTTTAGATCAATATCCAAAAAATAGATTCCTTCTGTTTTATGTTTTGAAATAAACGACAAGATCATCATTGGATCATCCGTAGCAAATTGGAATTGAACATCATAGTCTTTCATCAATAAATAATTTGTAATCATCCGAGTAAGCTTATTTCGATGAGCAATTTCATCATCACAAACAAATATTTTTAACATTACTAGCCCCTCATTCCACTAATCGTTATGATTTGTATAAAGCGATTGTTTTCAATTTTTGTTTCTAAAAAAACATTCTCGTTCAAATGAACAAGCTCGTCCAGATTCGTTAGACCTAGTCCTTGATTTCCTTTTTTAGTAGTAAAATTCACTTTTTTCAATTCATGTAATTTAGGAATACTCGAACGACATTGATTCATTAAGACAAAAAAACAATTTTTGTCTTCCTCCATAATAGTCAATTCAATTTTTCCCTTTTCTAAAAAGGCTGATTCTTCAATTGCATTATCCAGTATAATCCCTAGCATACGAACAAGTGTGACTGTTGAGATAGCGATATCCGTAATGGGTGTTGGAATCATTACGTTTACTTCGACACCCTTTTGGCTAGCCACGTATAATTTACTCAAAATAATGCTTTTTATCTCTCTAATTTTAAGATTTGAAATCGAAGCAATTGGGAGATTGTTTTCTTCAAAAATCGTTTCAGTAGCTTTGATACTTTGATAAAAATACTTTTGCAGCCCTTCAATATCCTTTGTTTGAATATAATCCTCTATTGAAAACAAAATATTCTTATAATCGTGTTTAAATTTTCGTAATGCAAGATAGTTATTTTCGATCTGTTCACTGTATTCAATCAGGTGACGCATTTCTTTTTGCTGCTCTCGTGTTTCGAATTCTTTTTTCTTGATAAAAAGTAGTACATAATAAATTATGGTAGACATTACACCATAAAGAACCGTAAATAATTCATTACTGATAACTAGGAATCTTGCTAAAACAGAAAAACGATCACTACAAATGTTAATAAAATAAATAATAATCGTAAAAAAAACAACGATGGCCGCTATTTTTAAAGTCGTTTTATCCCTAACAATCTTCGGTATGACCATTTTTTTAGAAAAACAGTAACGATCCACAAACAACCTGTTCCTAAAACAGCTGTAAAAAAATCGCTGATATCCCACTCTAAAATTTTATATAGATATTTGGCTGTTCCATCAATGAATATGTAGAAAAATAAAATAATCGAAGGATAAAATATCGCTATATCAATGTTTCGATCAATGATATAGATACTTAGACATAACCCAGCCCATAAGATAACTGTCGCAATGATATTGATCCATTGATATAAAGCAATATAAGCGATTACACTAATAAACGAAAACAATTGAAATTTTTTATTTGATAAAAGATTCCTTAGATAACCAAGAGCCATAAAAACAGTGTAAAGCTGACCAATCAAAATTAGGATAAATAAACTTTCTTCATTTAATTTCATTTAAACTTCCCCTAACAACTTAATAATTTTATCTGAATTTTTTATCCATACTTATATAACAATTTATATTAGCGTATTTTGTTTCTCCACTCCCCACAACCAAACAAAATAAAACAATTAGTTATTTGTACACCTAATTTTAATAACGAAAAATAGGAATAAATTTCCCCAACCAATCATGATCTTCGTTGTTATTTGTGATTTTAGCATATTTACTTTAGATTTGGGAGGGTATAAACATGATAATGATACGTTTTTCTCCTTAAAATTTCTGTTATTTAAAACTATCGTAAATGTAATCTAAATTAAATATCTTTTTTGCAAATGATATGTTATAATTAATCTATTGCGATAAATATTTTATGCGAGATTTTGATTTGTTTTGATGAAATTTAATCCCACTGGCGTAACTTCAGGGTTACAAGGATGTATTAGTGGTTAGGGAATACATTGTTTAAATGAGAAATAGTCCATTTTTAGTAATAGTTTTACAGCTTTAAAATATAATATGATTCGTTAGAACGCCTTTTCTTTATTGAAAAAGGCGTTTGTCCATCCTTTTATTTATCGCTTATCGATAAATAATTATTGATAATGAACAAACCTCATGCTATACTAATAAAAATTTAGGAGGCATTTTATGAAATCCAAACTGTTCTTTATCCAATTAATCGTTTCTGTTTTTTGTTTTGTTCCCCTTCTCTTGGGAACGCTATTAACTATTCAATTGAGTACAAATCCTACAAATCCATTTAGCAACTGGCAAACTACACTATTTATTCTAGTTCTTTACCTAATCCTTCTAGTGACTTTGTTGCTCAATTTCTTCCTGCTCCGCTTAGTCAAAACCTTCCCTTCAAAGGAAACTTTTACTAAAAAGAGTCTAAAGCTTATCAGTAAAATCCGATCTTGCCTTTTATGTATCACGATCCTTGCATTTGGTATTTTGCCAAAATTTTACCAAATAGCTGATATGAGCGATAGTCCAGGAATCCTACTCATCGCTTTCGTCTTACTCTTTATCCCTTTTTTTATCTACATCCTTTCAAGCATTTTGATTGATTTACTCAAACAAGCCATTTATTTAAAAAATGACTATGATTTAACAGTGTGAGGTGTCGAATGTCTATTATTATCAATTTAGATGTCATGTTAGCCAAGCGAAAAATGAGCGTGACCGAACTGAGTGAAAAAGTAGGTCTTACGATGGCTAATATCTCTATTTTAAAAAATGGTAAAGCAAAAGCGGTTCGGTTTTCTACGCTCGATAAGATTTGCGAAGTTTTAAACTGCCAACCAGGTGATATCCTCGAATATCAAGATAGAAGCCAAATGAGAGAGTAGCTCATTTCTTTAGTTGAGTGACACCAATGAAAGCTAACTACTTTCTAATCAATCTGAAGACCGACAAAAAAGCCCACGTCAGCTGTAATCTAGCTAACGTGGGCTTTTTAATAACTGATTATCTTATTTTTTAGAATTTTTATTTGCTTTTCTTTTTCTCCAAAACAGGATGATTCCCGCTAAACTAACAATCAAGACACCTGATACAGTAAAAACCGTATTTTTTGTTTCATTGGTTTTTGGTAAATTACCATTTTTTGCGCCACTTGTATTGTCTCCATTTGAGTTCTTTTTTTCTGAATCTGTTCCTGTGATCTCTTTATCTTCAGTCATGCTATCTTCTGTACCATCTTCTAAAGCACCATCCGTCCCTTTTTCCACCACTTCATAAGCCGCTTCAGTTTCAGTAGAAAAACCACCATAGGAACGGTCAGCTTTCACGACTAGTTTAGCAACACGATACCCCAAAGAAGAAGTATCGATTTCTGTTTCAGGATCTAATGCAACCGTATAAGCAGTTTTCGGCAGCTCTTTGCCATTGACTTTAACTTCTTTCAAAAGATTTTTAAGGTCCACACGTTTCGTATCGATAACTATTTTCGCTTCTGCTGGTGTCACGGTAAAATCTCCTGTTGGTTCAAACCCATATTCAGTCACATTGTAATACGCATAATTGGAACCATAAGTGTAATTTCGCTCTTCTTCTTCTGCCATCAAGACATTCCCACTTGGATCGGCATGATACACTTTAATTTGATCTCCCACCGAAACTTTTAATGGTTCCCCACTATTGAATCGATTAATCGATTGTTCAATTGTTTGCGTACCGCGAACTTCGTATTTATATTTACTGCTGTTATTTGTAAAAACTTCAATCCCATAGTAAATTTCCATGTCATCATATTCTGTGATACGGTTCGATAAGTCACTTCCGTCTTCTCCCTGTAATGATTGGAGTTTGATTTGTTTGTTTTCTTTTATCAAACTGTAGGCACCTACAGTATCGCCATCTTGATTTTTTAGTTGGATCGTACTTCCCCACTTCATTTCGTAAGGCACTTCCACTTCTGTAGAGGTCACCTCATCTGCGGTAGACAATTTCACTTTTAACATTTTCTGTCCAGTGGTATTTGTATCAAAGTCAGAAACTTGTTCGACATCATATAATGTCGTCTCTAATTTTTGACCATTGAAAGTGACATTTTTAATCAAATCCATTCCATCAATGTCACTGGTATCTTCGCCCAAGGTAAATTCATGCGAAACTGTTTCAGCCTCCATCTCAGTGATCGGTTCAAATTCTTGATTGGCTACTTGATAATAGGCATAATTTGAACCCGCTGTATAATTTTTCGTCAAGTCATCTCGCATCAATAAATTATTCTTCGCCTCTGCATGATAAACTTTTACGATATCCCCTTCTTCAATTGACAACGGCTGTCCATTATTAAACCCGTTAATGGCCTGACCCACAGTCATGTTTCCAGTCACATCATACTGGTATTTTATTTGTTCCGATAATCGAGTCGTCGGATCTAAGCCCATAATATTTTCAACGGTTACACCAGAACCTTCCTTCGGTTGATTTTCTGAACTTGCTACTACCTCGATCCGATAGTAAATATCGCGACCAAAAATGTTATTCACATGATTGGTTAAGACGGTGGAATCATCCCCTTTGCCAGCTTGGATCGTCCACTCTCCGTCTTGTTCCACAATACTATAAGCGCCCACATTCTGGTCATCTAACCCTTTAAGCAAGAAGGTACTTCCCCAAACCACTTCGTAAGGAACATCCAATTCGATATCTGCTGTCTCATCCGCTGTCCTCAGTTTTAATCTGACTTCCTTTTTGCCCACAGTTGCGGTATCTAATTCAGAAAGTTTCTCCACTGTATAGTCTTCATTCGTAACGATTTCGCCGTTGATCGATACTTGTGCTAACAACTGACTCAAGTCCGTCGTTTTAGTATTCTCCTTTAATGAGAATGCTTTGTTGGAGCCAACAGCTTCAATCACTGACATCGGCTCAAAACCATAGGAGGTTACTCGATAGTAGGCATATTGAGAGCCATAGGTATAATCTTCTTCCATTTCATCTACCATTAACACTGAACTACCTTCTGAACGTTGTGGATGATACATTTTAACGACATCACCAGCTTGGACATTTAACGTTTGTTTCGTCCCGAAATTGTCCATTACCTGTTGGAGAGAAGCACGTCCCGGTACCTCTTGTAGATAAACAGAACGACCATCTCGCAATACTTCAATGGAATAATAAAGTGAAGAATCGGTACTAATCGGCGCATTGAGATCGGTTTTTAATCCTTGGTTTAAGACTAATACACGATTCGTACTGGAAGTCCCAGAATGTAATGAAAAGGCTCCGGCTGATTGACCATTTTGAGCTTTCATCAAAATCGTATCGTTCCATTTAACTTCATAAGGAACCTCGATTTCTTTTGAAACGAGTCCATCTTTCGTATCAATACGCACGTTGATCGTTTGTGATCCTGCCACCGAAGTATCAAAATCACTCATTTGTTTGACTGTATATTGATTACTTCCCACTGCCGTTCCATTAATCGTAATGCTATTGATCAACTTCGCACCATCAACGTTACTACTATCTTCACCTAAGATAAATTCTTGAGCCATCGAATCAGCCGCAACCGCTAAAATCGGTTCCAAGCCATGGTCAGTGACTTCATAATAGGCATAATTGGAACCAATCGTATAGTCCTTGACTAATTCATCTTTCATTAAAAGATTTTTCCCAAGAGGATCGGCATGATACACTTTGATCACGTCGCCATTACTGACCGTCAACGGTTGCCCATTATTGAATCCCTGAATGGATTCACGAATCAACTGATTACCTGCCACTTCATAACGGAACTTGCTGGTAGCTCCTTGTAAAACTTCGATAGAATAGTAGGTATCACGCCCAAAATAATTATCCACCGGATCATTTAAGTTTGTGCCGTCCACTCCTTGAGAAGCTTGGATTTGCCATTGATTTTGATTCTTCAATAAACTAAACGCACCAACTGTCGCCTCTTTCAAACCTTTAATAACAAAAGTGTCTCCCCACTTCACTTGGTAAGAAATCTCAATGATTTCAGAAGCCAGTTTATCTTTTGTCGTGACTTTGACCCGCGTATTTCGTTTACCGATCGTGCTGGTATCAAACTCATCAAGAGGTTCTACTGTATAAAATTCATTGTCCGCTACCCCACCGTTGATCCGCACATTTTTTACTAGTTCATTCAAATTCGTTTGCTTCACGTCTTCGCCTAAAACGAACGCTTTTTCCGCACTTTCTGCCGTCATGACAGGTGCTGGATCAAACCCATAAGGAGTCACGCGGTAACGAGCGATCTCCGTACCATACGTAAAATCATTTTCTTTTTCCTTAATCATCACAACCGAAGCATTAGGTGTCTTGCTTGGATATGTGATTTGGATAATATCATTCATTTGTACCGTAGTGTTGTTATTAGCATCTCCATAATCATTCATGATTTCTTGTAACGTGGCACGTTTCGGCACCTCTTGTTTGTAAATTTCATTGCCATTACGCAAGATTTCCAAACGATAATAAAGACCAAATGGATCGGTCATATCGCCAACTCCTTCATTTAAAGGAGACGCAATGCCCTGACGAATCGATAGCGTAGCTGGGGCATTATTAGAATTGCTACCATCTAACGCAAAAGCTCCGGCGGAATAGCCATCAACCGAACGTATTAAGATGGTATTACCCCATAGTACGTTCACGGTAGTAGTTCCAGATCCTTTAATCATAACATTAGAATTAGGATGCTTCGCTTGCACAGTGATGCGTACTTCATGGGTACCAACCGATTGAAATTCAGTCTTGGACGATTCGTTCGCAACAAACTCAAGATCATCAATCGCTACAGGTTCCCCTAACAGTGTTGCCTCTTCAATATAGTTTTTAAACGTATTGGCTAACGTATCAGACGACTCCACCAAGGTTACGGTACGATCCTCAATCGGTTTTAATTTTAGTTGTAACTCAGGATGTGGCAGCACTCTCATGGTTATTGATTTCGTTATTTCTCGGTTATCAGAGGTTCTTACTGTAGCTTCCCACTTATGTATTCCTGCTGTCATTGTATTTGGGTTATTAGACCATTGAAGCGTATAGGATCCTTCCGTGGTTACCTCAAAATAATCATTGACATCTGGCAAAAGAGAATATTGATAGATTTCACCTGCTTCCTTTTTTACTGTGAGCAGAGATTTAACTGTCATCGTAAATGTTAGTTCTTTTGACCGACCTGTTTCATCTTCCACTAATACTTTAACGTTTTGATTTCCTAGTTTATTTGTATCTGGTTTTGTTATCCATGTATAAGTCACTTTTCCAAGGCTATCTTTCACCTCTACATAATCTTCTGGTTTAGGAGAGCTCTTTTCTTCGACCACATGAGGACCATCTTTTACCTCTGCCTTAAGCGTTCCTTTACTTTTAGGAAAATCAACGTTAAACGTCATCGGAACATAACGAGTAGTATAAGCTACCCCATAATCATGATTGATATTACTATAAGGGAACTTACTTACTTTGAATACTTCTTTTTGAGGAATAGCTACTTTTAGTCGCGTAAAGGTAACATATAAATTATTATCTGAAGGTGCTACATAATAAAGTCCATTAGCTTGATCAGACGTTGTAATTTTCATTTGCCAATTTCCAGTTTCTGATTCACTAGTAACATAAAACAAGGCATATGTACCTCTTAAAATATTTAGAAGAGTGACTCTATAATTACTAGAGTTTTCCCAGTTCTCCCAGAAATCACTGAACTCACTAGAAATGATTTCAGCTCCATTCGTATTCCCACCTAGAAAGACGCCAGGAATTTTATAAGTAATTGTATCGCCTACTTTAAAATCATCTGTCGAATTATCTATCATAAGATTCAACTTTTTAGAAAGAAATTCATTTACAGCTTTTCCAATTTCTTTTTCTGAGTCAGTAGATGCCGCTATAATGTCAGCTCCAACAGGTATTGGTAATTCAAATGTCGGATTAGCAAAACTTTCAATTGAACTTTTTATTTTATTACTTTCTGTTGAATCAGCAACTTTTTTGTCTTTCTCGGTGTTTTTTTCCTTCGTGCGTTTCTCGTCTTTTTTTACTTCTTTCTTGGTCGTAGTTTTCTTTTCATTCATTTTTGAAATTTTCTTGACATCAATACTTTCAACTGAGCTTAACATCGAAACAGCTTCAACAACTGTCCCGCTGGTTTGTCCAAGCGCTAGCGCTAATATTAATGTACTATGTAATAACTTTTTTCTGGTTTTCAATGTACTCCTCCTTTTAAGGCTATATCTTTAAATGGCAATAGAAAAGTAATGTCTGTTTTCTCATAAGAAAGACTCCTTTTTATGCCATACTTATGTTTGATTTCTTCCTTTGTTTCTGCCAATGTAGTAAAGTTAAAACGTTATGTTTCTTAAGTTTTTTTTCTTTTCTCCCAATTCGCTCCTTTTACGTTTATTTTTATGGAAAAACTTCAATAAAACCCTACTTCTTAAGTTTAATGTGAATCACAAGAATATGTAATGTCACTTTTTCACAATGGACAAACACTAAAAGACAGAAGCTGTTTTTGTTATGTAAAACATTTTACTTACCATTAAAAAAGGAGCCTTAGCCAAAAATAGAAGAGACCGAGACAAAAACTTGTCTCGATCTCTTCTATTGACTCTATAAATAAACTAATTTTTAGTTGCTTCGCTTTCAACTACTTAGCGACTGAACGAACAGCTAATTCGTGCTTGAATCAGTTGATTATTGGTTATTTTCTTTTTGTTGCTCAATTGCTGATTTGGCTTTTTCCGTTTGTTCAGATGCAAATTCTCCTGTGGCTTTTGCCGCATTTGTCAATTTATCTTGAACTGTTTCACTGTTTGCTTCATATTCTTCTTTTGTCTTAATGTCGACAACATCGACATTGACTTCAATGACATCTAGATGTGTCATTTCATGAACTTCTTTGGCAATGATTTTTTTGATTTGTTGGTAAATTTCTTCGATGTCTTTGCCGTATTCAACAACGATCTTAAGATCAACAGCGACTTGTTTTTTCCCAACTTCCGTGTCAATACCGGCTGTTACATTATCAGTGTTGACTAATTTTTCTGCCACGTTAGAGAAGAAGCCACCATCAGCTGTTAATAATCCATCCACTTTTTCTAAGGAGATGCCTATGATTTTTTGAATGACCTTATCTTCATATGTCACATCACCATTCATAGATTCACCGTTTTCCGTTGTGTTTTTTGGATCTTTTGCTGGGGCTTCTGGCTTAGGTGGTGTATGCCCTGGCATTGGAGGTTTTGGCTGATCTCCATGATGTTCTTGTGGTTTACTAGAATTTTCATGTTTCCCTTGTTGTCCTGATTGTCCTTCGTTTTCTTTTTTATCATGAGCCACTTTGTTTTCAACGTTGGGTACAACCGGATCTGGATGTGCTGAAACGGGTGCTGTTTTATCTTTAGCATCATGAACACCATTTGCATTGTTCGGTGTCGTTGGATCTGGATGTGCAGATACTGGTTTGTTTTGGTTGTTTGTTTTGTTGTTATCCATAATAGAATTTCCTCCTAAGATTTATGATCAAAAATTTTTGTTTGTTTTAAATACATTCCGACCGCCACGCCAATGATCGCCATAAGGATCAGCAACAAGGTTTTAAAGAATCCCACTGTAATCAATAGTACGGCGAGAATCAACCCAATTGCCCCGCAAATGATCGGAAGCTTATAAGCAGCAAAAAGTTCATTCATTTGTGCCCCTCCTTATTCCACACGAGCGTGTTCGTTTGTTTGATATTTATTGGTAGGTGCTTGGTAACCTGTATACTTCACCGACACTTTTACTTGCTCATCTGTGCCGAGTAACTGTTTCACTTCTTTTTCGATTTCATCCATCAATATTCTTGTTTTCCCGATCAATGAAGAAGTCCGTTTTAATTCACCTTTAACTGTAACTGCGATCTTATTTTTTGTGGCTTTGATATTAACCTTAGGTGAGTGAATGAATTCATCTTCATTTAAGTGTGAACGAACCATACCTTCAATCGCTTTTTTATCTAACGTTAATTCGCCGTCCCCTTTTTTCAATAAGAAGGTTCCAATCGTTTTCGGATAAAAAATGACGATCAATAATGCAATAATTAGTAGAATCGCTAAGCCGACTGCTACCCAAAAAATATATTGCTGCATATAGTAATTCGTTATTGTAAAGAAACGGAATCGTTCAAGCATCAATGGTAAAGGATAGACCGCACTGATCAAGACGACAAATAGTAGAATAGACAAAAGTAGCAGAGAAAAAATGACACCAATTGTTTTAGTCCCTTTATTCATCCTGGCACCTCCCATTTTTTATAAGTTGATAGCTTCCCCACCAGTTACACCATAAATTTGTGCAGTAACGTAGCTCGCTTTATTTGAAGCTAAGAAAACGTAAACTGGAGCTAATTCTACTGGTTGGCCGGCACGTTCAAGCAAGCTTTGTTGGCCAAATTCAGGAATAGAATCTTCCGGTTGTCCTTCGTCTAACTGTAGTGGTGTCCAAATAGGACCAGGAGCTACTCCATTAACACGAATGCCTTTTGGTGCTAATTGTTTTGCTAAGCCAATTGTAAAGTTTGCAATAGCTGCTTTCGTGGAAGCGTAATCTAAAAGATGTTCACTTGGATTGAACGCTTGAACAGAAGTAGTGTTGATAATTGCCCCTCCTGCTGGAATATGCGGAACCGCCTCTTTAACAATCGCAAACATCGCTAAGATATTCACCATGAAGGTATCTTTCACTTGTTCTAATGGAATTTCTTCAATAGCCGGGCAAGAGATTTGTTGTCCCGCATTTAATACTAATGTATCTAAGCCACCTAATTCACTGACAACTTTTTCAACGATTTCTTTAGGCGCTGTTTCGTCTCTAAGATCATATGGTAGTAAGACAACTTTTCGTCCTGCTTTTTCAATATAGGAAGCTACTTGTTTGGCATCTTCTTCTTCTCCTGGGAAAAAGTGCAAGCCGATATCTGCCCCTTCTCTTGCAAAAGCAATAGCTGCCGCGCGCCCGATCCCTGAGTCTCCGCCAGTAATCAGAACACGGCGATTTTCTAGTTGATTTGATCCTTCATAAGATTCTTCTCCACAGTCAGGAACTGGTTGCATTTCTTTTTGTAATGCTGGTGTATCCTGGTCTTGTTTAGGAAATTCCTCAGTATGGTAAAGTTTACGTGGATCAATTAATTTTGGTTCTGTCATGTGTATCCTCCTCATAGTTTGGTAATTTTTTATTTTGTATAATCTTTTCGGTAAAGATGGTAGCCTACAGCTCCTGCAACAACGATCGAGCCAAAGATAACTAATAAAAAGGCTAAGCCAGAGCTTTTACCAGGTAATCCGCCAGTATTCATCCCCCAAATCCCTGCAATCAATGCTGGAACAGAGATCACTAATGCCGCCGAATCAAGATATTTCATTAAATGATTCAAATGATTGTCCATCATTCCATTAAAAAGATCCCCAATACTTTCTAACAAGTCACGATAGATCAAAATCATTTTTTCTGTTTGTCTTTGTCTCAATTGGATGTCATAAAGTAGACGAGCATCAGCTAATTTCTCAACAAAATCTTCTGATTGCCATAAGGTATCTAAAGTCTCTTTTTGATCTCTCAACGTATGGTCAATATAAACAATGTCCCGTTCTAAATCCGCTTGCTTATATAGTTCTTCGTTTTCCGTCGTTTTACGCGCTTCTTGATCGAGGGAATCAATCCTCTTTTTCATTTCTGTTAGTTCTTTCACGTAATGGGTATAGATGTTCAAGACAGAATATGCAATAAGTGTTTCAAAAGAATTGATCTTATTCCCATGTTTTGCTAATACTCGATCAAAAAAGTCCGTTTTTTTATCGATACAACTAATCAATAACTCATCCGAATAAATAAACGAAATAGGCATTAATCGATTCTCGATTTTCTGCTCCTGGTTGGACAAATTCAGTAGCACTAAGGAAATCGGATGGTTCAAATTCGTCCCCACAAGCTCTTCAATTCTTGAAACTTCTTCTGGTAGAGAAGTTCCAACAAAGATATCTTTTGGTAAACGATACTTTTCAATCACCTGTTCGATTTCCTTAGTGTCACTACTGTCGATCACGAGCCAATTATAGTTGTTTTTGTCTGTCGTTATTACTTTCTCTTTTCCAATAAAGTAATAGTCCAGCATGATCAATCTCCCTTTCTACAAAGGATGTTAGCTAAAGAAACAGTTGCTTAATTTAATGTTACGATCCAAGACAACAATCTCATTTTCTAAAGAGAAACTGTTTAATTGGTGGTCATATGCAAGATTCAAATGTCTACCTAAATAAGATTGCTCTAATTTAGATGTGTAGATTTCCAGAGTGGGATGTTCGATTTTATTGACGTATTTCCCAAATTCTACAAAGAAAGGAATAATCTGGAAAAAACTGCCTTTTGCACAAGCCCCTTTATCTCTTAAAAACGGATCTGAAGAATCAATCAATGCCAAAGCGATTTTTGAATCTTTTCCTACTTTTTTTGTCAATGCCTCCATCGCATGTTTTGTCATCGTGATTTCCATCATCATCATCTCCTTCAGATTATATATAAGTTACGACATTTTTCCTCAGCGGCTCACTTCTGTGTTACGATTGATTCTGGCATAAAGTGGATATTTAGGAAATTTTGCGACACAACGGAAAGCTGTCATGTTTGCATATTTATCGTAGTATTTTTTAGTTGGCCCTTCAAAATCTTTACTCCATGGTTTAACATGACCAGAGAAGTGGATGATCGATGGATCTTTACGTGTTTCTTCGTATTCCTTTTCTCCTTGTGGCGTTGGATGTTGCTTCGCTTTTGCCATGATATACCCTTGAGCATTCCATTTTGGATGTAATGGAATCCAACGATCATGTAAAATTGCATTTAACGCATCTTGATCGTGGAAACGTAATTTTTCAGGATTTTCTTCAATGAATGTTAGAACTTTTTTAGTAATGTCTTGTTCTAACCATTTTTCAACATTGATGAGCATCAATCCAGAATTAAAGTAGCGTGTTGATTTTGCTGGGATCTCCATTTTTTCTAATCGTTGGTGGAAACCAGCATCTTCTACGGCGGCCAAGATCGCACCGTTAAATTCAAGATCCCATAATGGTGTAACATCTTTTACGGTAATCATGTCACAGTCCATATATAAAAGACGTTCGACATTTTTTCCTCTAAATAACTCAGGAATAGCAATACGATAGTAAGCAGTTTCCGGAATACGATCACTTGTTACTACATTTTCAAAGAATTTTTTGTTGATCTTCAAGAATTCCACCTCTGTATTCATACGAGAATTCTTAACAGAGAAACGTAATAATTGTTTGCTTTCATTATCAATGTTGTCATCAATGACATAAAATCGTACAAAAACTTTTGGATCACTATTTTCTAATACTGAAACGAACAGCGCCGCTAGATGAGGCACAAATTTGGTATTACAACTTGATACGATTGCGATTTCTTTTCTTCTATTCATTTACCTCTCCCACTTTCTTTAAAACGCTATGCGCTAATTTTTTTAAATAGACATTTGTATATGGATGATCTTTTAACGTATTCCATGGTTTGTCATGCCCTGTGAAATGAACGATCGACGGCGATTCATTTCCTGCTTTGTATAATTTTTCATACGCAGCATCTGGAGCAGGATGACGTTCAAAAATCAAGGAAGTCTGCATATTCCATTTTGGTTCTAATTGCTCCCAGTCTTCATAAAGAACTGCATTTAAAGCATCTTGATCATGGTAAATAATTCGATCACCATTTTCTTTTAAATAATTGATTGTTTTTTCAGTGATCATTTTTTCATTCCAACGATCAATGTCGATAACCATCACGCCAGAATTAAAATAATAAGCATCTGATTCAATTCCTAACCGTTTCAAAGCTTTCGTTTGACCTGGATCGATGACAGCTCCAATCGTTTTACCATTTAATGGTTGATCATATAAATGAACGATGTCATCCAGTACTAAAATATCTGAATCTAAATAAAGCACTTTTTTATAGTCGTATTTAGCTAAGATCTTAGGTAAAGATATTCTTAAGTATGCTGTAGTAGTAATATGGTCACTTACTAGGAAATCTTCGTAGACATCTTTATCAACTGTTAAAAATTGAATCGTTGCATTGTCTGAATGTTTTTTAACCGTTTGTCTAAGTCCTTCTTTGCTATATTCAGAAATACCGTCGTCAATGACATAAAAATAAATGTGTCTTGTTTTAGTGAAGTTTTCCAGTACAGTGGCAATCATCACGCTTAAGTAAGGAGCGTAATTTTCATCTGAAGCAGTTACTACCGGAACGATACCTTGTTTCATCTCCATTAAAATCACTCCTTTTTCTAATCTTTTTCTAACCTTTTCTATATCCAGAATATGCCTCAATAAACTTTAAAGCAAAAGATATGCTTCATTTTCATTGAATAATTCATAAAAATAAACCTTTTTTATCGAATTGAAAACGTTAACTTAATCGTTTTTCTGCCTATTTATTCAATTATAGGATTTGAAATACTACCTATATATGTCGAATGAAAACTAAGAATATTTTTTGAAAAAATTCAAAAACACAAAGCATTTTATTTTTATTTTAGGAAATTCTCATTTAACCTTAGAGTAAGCAATAGATAAAGGGAGCGAATAATATGAAATTAGCAGCAATTGATTTAGATGGTACTTTACTCGATCGGAATGGAAAGATACCAAAAGAAAACATCGAGGCACTTCAAAACTTTGATCGACATGGTGGGATCGTCACGATTGCGACTGGTAGAAATAGCATCTCTGCTAAAGATGTATTTGAAGAACTTGGGATCGGCGGCTATTTGATTTCATCTAATGGTTCTTTCGTGGCAAAGATGATGAAAGGCGAGATCCTTCACGTATTGAAACGTTCTAAAATTGAGCTTGCTACCCTTAAACGGGCCTTCTTCTTAGCACAAGAGGCAAAAATATCAATTATTGCTAGTCGAGAAACTCAAGATGATCAATTAACCTTTGATGAGTCAAATTTGGTGAAAGATGATCCCTACTACCAACATTTCAATTTACAAAATCAGACATTTGCTGAAATCACTAAGTTATTAGAAGATCCATCTGTCAGCTATTTAAAATTGGCATTAACAGATAAAGATGAATCAAAATTGCAAAAACTGCAACAAGATTTAAAAAGTGAAGGGATTGATTCCGTCTTTTCAGACCCCCATTTTTTGGAAATCACACCTAAAAATGTAACAAAGGCTCACTCATTAATCTTTTTAGCTGAGACCTTGGAAATCGATCCTCATGAGATCGTTGCCTTTGGTGATCAGGAAAATGATATTGCGATGCTAAAAGTCAGTGGAACAAGTATTGCGATGGGAAATGCACAGAAACAGGTAAAAAATATTGCGGATGAAGTAACCAAAACAAATGAAGAAGCTGGTGTAGCGTATATTATCAACAATTATTATTAAGGTTTAAGGAGGGAGACAAAATTGTTAGTAATCGTCGATATGCAAAATCATATTCTAGATCCTGAGAGTAAATATTATGTTCAGCACGCAGATAAGTTAATCAAACAAATCCACTCACGTTTAGAAGCTGCACGTAAAAAAAACGAATATATTCTTTTTACCAGAGATATACCAGTCGAGCGAAAAGAGCAGGATGAAGAAGGCGAAGATTTGCAAATCATTCCTACACTTGCTCCTAAAGAAAATGAAAAAGTCGTCAAGAAATACTACTTCACGATGCCACCGGAAAGCTTACTTGAGATTAAACAAGAAGCTTTTGACCAAGATGAAAAAGAAAAGCACATTGAAGTCGTTGGTACAGAAACGAATCTCTGTGTCTTATCGAATACCATTGCTTTACAAAGCGTATTTCCAGAAGCTGATTTTTTAGTGGATACAGCTTTTGTTTCTGAAAACAAGCATGGCGATCAAGTGCTAAAACTACTCAAAGATTTTAATGTTGAGTTGAAGTAACCGAAAATAAAACGCCCACAACATTTAACTTTGTGGGCGTTTTATTTCGTTATTTACTAAAGGCTTTTCTTTGTTCGTACTATCTATTTCCTAAAATTTGTATTGATCGTTCCCTCACTTTGTGGAAAGTAACGGTTAGGATTTTTTTACTACTAAACTTCCTATAGCGTTTATAAAAAATATCAAATGAGGTTCCCCATCTCCAATAAACAATAGTTGAAACGTCAGTTATTAGTCATTTCTAAAAGCATGCAACTTTTTAAAATAAAAAAACAATGATTATCTAATCATTGTTTAAAGAAACGAGCGCTTTAATATGTACCCTGTAGGACTCGAACCTATGACCGGACGGTTATGAGCCGTCAGCTTTAAACAACTGAGCTAAGGGTACAGTAAAAATTTCAAGATATAAAAATAACTTATATCTACTATAGCATGAATAAAAATCCGAAACAAGCTTAATTAATAAAAATCCAAAAGTATTCCATTAAATAACAAATATTTTATTTTGATCAGACGATTTCCAGCTCTTCCCCTCCCTCTTCACCACAAATGCTCTATCACTTGGTATATGAATTGCTTGAATCATTTGTTTTTTCAAACACGTAGCATATTATTTGTTCTGTTACTCGGAACGTGCTATCTTGTATTTGGGTTGTTTTTTTATTCTTATGATTATTTAAGTCGTAATCACTTTTCGAAGTGTTTTCCACCTCTTAGTGTAAGTGGTTGTTCGTTGTTAACCTACGACTGAAAATCAATGATTATTTAAATACGAAATCTATAGGAGTTAGTACTATGATAACATTGAGTCGACTTATTTTTTTTATTCCTACCTTAATTCTTATCCCTATTATTTGTTACTTAATCAACTGGAACAAGGAACGCTTAATTTTAGCGTTTTTTACGTTACCAGCAATCTTTTTTTCATATAAAATCTTAAATTATCAGTATTTTGAACCAGACCAATTATTCGTGGCAGAACTGATTGGTTTGATTCTAGCCTTGTTATTACCAATTGCTTATTTGGTTTATTTAAATAGAAAGCATTGATCGATGAATTTATTTGAATGACAAAAGGAGCGAATTTATGAGTATTGAAGAAGCGATTTTATTAGATACACTACGCTGTCGGCTGGATTATCTCCGAAAAAAAAAGAATTTAACCGTTAAGGAAGTGGCTGAACAAACCTCACTCCCGTTGGAAACTTATCTACAATTAGAACAGGGAAAACGTTGTCCGAGCGCTATCGATCTAATTTTTATTGCGGATTTTTATAATGTATCTGTTGACTATTTGATCGGACGATCAGAAAAACCAGACCGTGTAAATTAAACCATCTAATCTAAATGAAAGAGAGTGAGTAAATGCGCTTATGGCATGAAGAATTAATCCCTTTGCTTCCTAGAAAACAATTATTAGGTCAACATAGAGAATGTTGTGCATTAAGAGGTAATAGTTGGGGAAGAAAGCATGCAACAGTTGATTATGTCTTCCAACATTCCCCTTACAAGCTTTATCAGTATCACCAACTTATTCTTACTGAAATGAAAAATCGCCATTATCTTCCTTCTCCAGAATGGTCTGTCCCGGAGTACCGTGGGAAAGCCTGTGATCCTTATACTAATCTTTCTCCTCAAAAACAAACTTCACCTATTTATCCTGAGCATGACGAGGACTACCTGATGATCTGTTTAACAAACCTTAAACAAAAAGGAATTGATTTAATCCATATAAAAGCTATGGATTCTTAAAAGTTCATCAGATTTTCCTCATTTATTGATTCAAATAAACGCAATGAATATGAGAGTATGAACCTTTTCTCACTCTCATATTCATTATATTAGGATTCATTTAAACTGTCTGACTGACACATTCATTCGTCGATCACGATTCTTCGCTATTGAATAGGGAGAGGCCCGTATCCCTTCCTCAATAGTATTCACTTGAGCGGCAGAGCAGCATTTTTCTTTACTAAGAAAAAACAAAAAAACTACTCTAATGAAAGAGTAGTTTTTATTATGACAGTATTAACCTTTTACGATGTTTACTGCTTGAGGGCCACGTTGACCGTCTTCAATATCAAAAGTCACTGCTTGACCTTCGTCTAATGTTTTGAAACCGTCACCTTGGATAGCTGAGAAATGTGCAAAAACATCATTTCCATCTTCAGCAGTGATAAATCCAAAACCTTTGTCTGCGTTAAACCATTTTACTGTACCGTTATTCATATATATTTCCTCCTAATACGTATCAACGTACGATTTTATTGCAATAAATTATTGATAGGCAAAAGGAGTCATAAACTAAAATAGTTAGCTCAAATTACGTTTCAAAATAGATTACTTACTTAATATAGCATAGATAAATGAGAAACACAAGAATAAACCTCTACTTTTTTTATAGTTTTTTAATTTAAGCGAATAGGCTATTTCTATCCTGTTTATCTTATCTTCTATATAAAGTTAAACAATCCTTAATTAGCAAAGTTTTCTTCTTTATGCTATAATAATAAATGGAATTTCGTTATCAACGTTTCGTTGCCTTTCGCAAGAATTTAAGAAAGGAGAATGATTATGACATTCTATAACAAAGACTTACAATATCGTGTAACTCTAAATACTGATTTGAATCTATTTGTGGTATTTGATAAAACAAATGAAAATCGAGTAGCCACTGGAGTGACGATTGAACAAGCAGTGCAAGAATTGAAAAAATCCGCATAGGAGTGAAAACCCCAAATGAACGATTACAGTTCTAGTTCACTTTAAAAGCACCTATTCATTCAATGGTAGGTGCTTTTTTGTCGTCTATTTACCTCACTTTATTCAGTTCTCTCCTTAACTTATTCCGCCATTAATGAGTATACAATTAAAAATTGGACAAGGTAATACAAAACTCTTTGTCGGTTATATACTACGTGCTATTATCTAAATTATGCAAAGGCTGTATAAGGATGGGTCATATGATTACGATGAGTAAATTACTGTTTGGATCCCTTTTATTGGTATTATTCTTTTTTTGTCTCTTTATACAAAATGGAACAAATATGACATACTAATGCTTCTCTCCTCTTTTCCGTCTATCTATTTTATGATCCAAATTTTAGAATATTCCTATAGTCAACCTGTTCAATTATTCGATTTCTATCTTAAAGGACTCGCTTTTTCCACCATCTTCTATTCCATTCTTGTTTTCATTATTATCAAAAAGAAGAAATAGCTCACTTGTTTTAATGACAAGAATATTATTTTTCACTTTTTAAAATCTGTAACTACTGGCATTCTAACAGAGAAAACTATGCAAGGTGTCCAGCGATATTCAATCGATGTAATAAAAATAATCTTACAGCCTAAAAAACTAACCTAAACAAAATTAGTAAAAAATTTTTGGAACGTCTGCAAAATAACAAATAAACGGTGCTCCAGCATCAGTTCTTCAGACAGGATAAATGTTGAACGTCTACCAACGTTTCATTTTTTTATCCTGTCTGAAGAACTGATTGATGCTTTTGCTACCGTTTTCGTTTGACTTACGTCACGTTTGAGCTTTGGCACTATGCAACGTAAAGTTTGCACTTAGCTACCTTAAGAAAAGCCTTGCTATCGACAATCCCTGTTCTACCCATTGGCGTCTCTCGACATTTTTGGGCAGTAGCTTATGTTTACATAGAAGCCTCACCTAACTATTTGAAGATATTTAAATGAAAATCATCAACGACACTAAAAGTCCAAAAAAGCCGACTACCGGAATCATTCCCCAAGTTACAAAGGTTTTATCCTTAGCAAGCTTAGAGTACCTCTGGTCATTATCCATTTCATTCACCTCATCTTTCTATTCTTAATAAACCATATTAATGATTTTTTGTCAAAATTTCATTCGTGAATCCTAGAATTCGTATTTGGACAATCCCCTGCTAATCTATTTCTCCATCAAATTGCGTCAATGCTCCATCACATGGAATAACTGACCAACAAAAAAATCTAACCAGTACATGCTCCGGCTAGATTTAATAGTTGATTTTGAATCAGACTTTTTATCGTCTCTTTCATTTTTTTAAAAACTAATTTAATTCGTCTACTTTATTTTTGATTTCTTTAGGAATCTTTTCTTCTGCAATTACTCTAGGAGAACTTGTTCTTTTGTCACTGATGTCAGCTTGCACGTAACTACCTGGTTTCAATGGTTGTGGTGCTTCTCCACTCACACTAAATGTTCGTTTGGTTGCTTTACCATCAGCTTTTACAAAAGTCACGTCATAATGGTAACTATATTCACCCGCAATGATTTTCCCATCGCTGTTCTTTGATTTCGTTTTTTCTGGCACTTCTGTTGGAATCTTAGTGTATGCAGTAGTTGTTTTATACGTTTCGCTATAATATTTGTAACCGAAAAATCCTCCAACTCCTAATAAAATTAATACAATAACCCCGAATATTCCCTTTTTCATAAACTCACCTCATCAATAAATTTAACTTATTTTATCTTTTTTGAGCTTTTTTTCCATTTATTTATCTTTCAAATTTGTCACATAAATGACATTAACCACTTATCAATAGATGCTTATCATCTCCTACATTTTTTTTATAATCCTACTTTTCTATTACTTTCTCGATACCTAACATAATCTTTCGAATAATAAAAAATAACAAATTTTATAATTACATATTTTCAAATCAAACACATCATGTTACTATATGTAAGTAAAAAATGAATATTCTTATTTGATGCGAACTGTTAGGTGTTTTTTTTGAAGCTTTTCATTTGTGAAAAACTGAATATTTGGTAGTAAAGATGTCTTAATAAATGAAACATAAGATATCTATATTTTGGCGACTATCACTACCTGCCATTAAGTGGGAGTAAATTAGAAAATTATTATGGAGGAAACAATGGTTAAAAAAAGTGTTAGGGGAAGATGGCAAACGTTACGTAGTAAAGGAGAAAAAGCCATTTTATAAAAAAGTTTGGTTTTGGGTACTAGCAATCATTCTTGTAGCAATAATTGGATCTGCACTGGGTGGCTCAGATGACAATAAAGCAAGTGATAACGGCGGAGAAAAAGTGACAAAAACAAGTTCTACTAAAGAAGCTACATCAAGCTCTTCTTCAAAAGAAGCGCAAGAAAGTTTTTACCAAGTTGGGGATACTGTAAAAGTTGGCGATGCTGAGTACACATTAAACAGTGTGGAACTTACTGACGAAAGAAATCAATTTGCAGATGAACAACCTGCTCAAGTAGTCAAGATTACTTACACAATTAAAAACAATGGTCAAAATGACCTTCCTGTAGGAATGGATGTAGAAGTTTATGGCTCAGACGATAAAAAAGCTTCTTCTTATCCAAATGACAATACAATGGGATCAGTTGCTCCTGATAAAGTAATGGATTGTACTGCTCATTTTGGTCTGAATCAAACTGGAGACATCGAAATTCAGTTTAGTCCATTAGTTTCTATCGAAAAAGCGGCTAAATTTAAAGCAACAGTCTAGCAAGACGTGTTTCGCTTACAGTGAAGAAGCTCTGACATCTCTCTATTCGGATATATTGATTATGAAAAAATATTGCTTGTGAACGATAGACGATTTTTTACTTAGCTTTTTTGATCATAAAATTGTACACAGCACCAACTAAATTGGCATTATTTCCAAATTTTGAAGGTAGAATCTCAGTTTCCACTCGCTGTGCTCCTGTCCGCGTCCGTAAACATTCTATTTCTTCTTTCATCTTCTTGATAAATAATGAGTTACTGGAAATGGCTCCCCCAATAATTATTTTATCTGGGTCAAAACTGATCATCAGATTATAAATACCTCTAGCACTATACCGACAAAATTGTGTGATTAAATATTTTGCTAATTCATCCCCATTTGTTGCACGTACGAACAATACTTGCTAATTCACTAAATGAACCCTCTTCATTTAGCATCACATAGCCAAATTCTCCCCCAAATTGATGTTTTCCTGCCTGAATTTGTCTATTTTGGATAATAGCACCACCTACACCTGTACCAAAAACAAAATATAAAATACTTTGAGCATCATCTGCATGCCCTTTCCATATTTCTGACAAAGCAGCACAATTCGCATCATTTTCCATAGTAACAGGTAATTGAAAATAATCAGATAGCTCCTGAGTGAAACTTCTGTGATGAATGTAATCAATTGCCGTTAATCCATAAATTTTGTCTTCTTCTTGACTCACAGCTCCAGGTACACTAGTTGCTATCCCATCAATCAGATACCCATCGTTTCGATAACGTTCCAAAATTTTTTCGATTGCTTTTAAAGCTTCCTCCCAAGTTTTGGGCAGTGGCGTCACACCTTGTTCAATCAATTCCTCTTTCCAAAGTCCGTATTTGATTGATGTACCCCCAAAATCTAAAGCTAAAATGCCCATGGCTATACTCCTTCCAAATTGCTGCCATTACTTGCTATGACCTTTTGATACCAAAAATAACTGTCTTTTTTGTAACGCTTAAGGCTTCCTTTTTGCAACTCATCTTGATCAACATATACAAGTCCATAGCGCTTTTGATAGTCATTTAACCAACTAAGTAAATCAGTATATGACCAAGTACAATAACCTAAAACTTCGACACCGTCTGTTAAAGCTTCTTGAATCGCTTGAATATGATTTTTGAGATACGTGATTCGATAGCTGTCATGAATCTGGTTATTTTCAGTTAGTTTATCGTATTCCCCCAGCCCATTTTCAGTAATTATGATGGGTGTTTGATAACGACTAGCAATTCTTCTTAAAGCAATTCTCAGCCCACTTGGATCAATCTCCCAATCCCAATTTGTTCGTTCAACAAAAGGATTTGGGACTTTTTTGTAGACTCCTGGAAGACCACTTTCTCCAGAAGTTCCTTTTTTACCAGTCGTATTCATTTCACCAAAACCAACTCCTGTTAGCGGATTAAATCCATTGGTTGTTGACTGATAATAATTGATCCCTAAAAAGTCTGGTTTGGCACTTGCTAACAACGCCATATCTCCTGGTTCAATTTCAGGTGCCCAGCCCTTTTCTTCTAAATAGCGCAAAGCAGCTAGCGGATAACGCCCCTGCATGTAAATATCCATCCAAAAATTTGCAAGTAGATCCTCCGCATTTTCTGCAGCAAGAACGTTTTGGGGATTACTATCAATGGCATAGTTTGGAGAATAAGCAAAACTTGGTCCAATCTTACCTGGCATCTCTAATTCATGAAATTTATTGATTACTGCTGCATTTGCAAGATTTGCCATATGATTTGCATGATACATAAGCTTAGGATCACTAACTCCTGGTGGATGAGCAGCTAACAAATACCCATGGGAAATAAATATGTTCTGCTCATTCAAGCTTATCCAATAATGAACTTTTCCACGAAATGCTTCAAACAATACTTGGGCATAGTTGGTAAAATCTTCGATAATTTTTCGAGATTCCCATCCTTGATACTCTTCTTGTAATGCTTGAGGAAGATCCCAATGATATAACGTCAACATAGGTTCAATGTCATTGTCGATCAATTCATCCACTAAACGTTGATAAAAGGCTAAACCAGCTTGATTGATTGCTCCTCTGCCGTTAGGAAAAATCCGAGTCCACGACACGGAAAATCGATAAGTTTTCAAGCCTTGTTCTTTCATTAATGCAATATCTTGTTTAAAACGGCGATAGTGATCAACTGCAATTTCTCCTGTTGTTCCTTTAAATGTTTTACCAGGAATTTTTACGAATTTATCCCAAACAGATTCTCCTTTGCCATCTTCATCATAAGCACCTTCTACTTGATAGGCCGCTGAAGCAGAGCCCCACAAGAAGTCTTCTGGGAAGTCATTTAATTTTTGATGTTCCATTTTCTACACCCTTTTCATTTTCTTCATACCAATCTAGTACCTTAAAAATTTGTTTATCCCAATAGCCCCATTCGTGACTTCCATTAGAATAATCGGTTGTCAATTGGTACTTTTTCTTGTGACATTCTTTTTCAAAAGCTTTTGTATGGTCATATAAAAAATCTTGATAGCCACAGCAAGCAAAATAGTTCGTTGCTTCTTTACCGAGACCCGCTTCCAACATTGTAAAAAGATTTTCTGATTCCGCTTGTGCAAAATTTCCGAAAATCCCTTGCCAATAGAGTTTTTCCTGGTCAGACAATGGTTGCCCAGTCAAAGACTGCTGCTTATTGTTCTTTAACCCGTTAACCACATCTAATGCGCCAGACAATGAAGCTCCATAGGCAAAATAATCACTACGTTTCATCGCTAGTTTGATCGCGCCATAGCCCCCCATTGATAGTCCAGCAACGAGATGATCAGTTCTTTTTGAGGAAATATATGGGAAAAATTCATGACAAATCTGTAGTAATTCTTCCGAAATGAATTTCCAGTAATTCAGCCCGTATTTTGTATCTGTATACCATGACAAGTGTACATTTGGCATTACTACGATCATATTTTTATCTGAGACATAACGCTCGATATTAGAGCGCCTTAACCAAATTGTATGATCATCAGTCATTCCATGAAGCAAATATAAAATTTTATAAGTTTCAGATTCGGGAGCTTGTGACACACCGATTGAATGGTTCTGTCTTTGAGGGACGATCACCTTCATTGTCGTGTTCATATTCAATGTTTTGGAAAAAAATTAATATCAAAAAGAGCTGTCATTGATTATCACCTCTTTGTTGCATATCTATGATTTGTTTTACTGAACCAATTACACCGGCATCATTTGCCAATTTGCAAGGAATGACTTGGTGCATTTGAACGCTGGATAATACTCGGTACTCATGAATAATTCTTGTATAAGCTGCTTGTATCTCCGCCATAATCTGAGAATTTCCACTAACCCCTCCTCCTATCAAAATAGCTTCGGGTGCTATATACACACTAATGTTGGTTAGAAGTCGGGCAACATCATCTAAAAATTCATCTACATATTTTTTAGCTAATGCATCTTTTTGTGCGGCCAAATCAAAGATATACTTGGCATCCTTCACTTCTTTCCCAATCGCTAAGCTATATTTGCGACATAAACCGCCGACAACACCCGCATGTAATGAAGTAGAATCCAGTTTATATTCCTGATTTTCTCTACCCATTAAAGAAACACCGAACTCACCAGCTAAACCACCTTGCCCCCAATAAAGCTTACGATCAATCACGATCGCCCCTCCAATAGCGGAGCCTAAAGTCACGCAGACATAATTACTATAGTTCGCCCCATTTCCAAGCCAACCTTCAGCTAAGGCAACCGCTTTACTATCAGTAATGATTTCAACTGGTAGTTGTAAATGGTCTTGAGCAATTTCTTTAACGTTCAAGCCAATCAATTTTTTTAAGGAGCCTGCTGTTTGCATCGTTCCATCATGATTTATCACTCCTGGTAAACTAATTCCTACACCAGAAATATCTAAATACTGTTGTTGCTCGTTTAAATAATTTTTTAAATCGGTCAAAATTTGTGTCATATCATTTGTACTAGTGATTTTTTCTTTTTTTATTATCTGTCCTGTAGAATCAACTATCCCTAATTTAATAAAGGTCCCCCCGATATCGACACCTAAGTAATAGCTAGTCATACTGTTTGTTCACCTCACAAAATCTAAAATCTTCAAAGCGTTGTATGTTTTTCATCTCAAATAACCGATCTTCCGGAATATGCCCCACAAGATTGATTTTTTTATCACCAGGGCGATCTTTCAAAGCAATTTGAACTTCACCTTTATATTGCCCATAAGCCTCATTTAAAATGAGAATATCCCCTTCTTTGATCATCTGAACTGGGTGATTACTAGGCAATGGTTTATCTACAATCTTAGCGCGAAGCCTAGTTGAACGAATCATATAATCCGAAGAGTCTCCTCGATAGTTATGCGTGTAGTCAAATAAGAGCTGTCGTTCGAATGCAGTAATATCTTCCACTAAGGTGATATCTATTTTTTTCATTGAATCTTTGGCAGCTTCACTGACTTGACGTAATTCTTCTTCTGAGGCAAACATCGTACCAATCAGGACATCATCTATTAGACCACTTTGTAAAAGATCCCTCACTTGTATTCCTATTGGTAGGTGACGATGTTCCTCTAAGGTACAAAGCCCCTCTTGTAATGGCCAAGGACCATGTTCCCCGGACTGAGAAGTAACAAATGCTGCTGTCGTTAAATAACTTTGACAGAATTTTATTGAATACTGCTTAAACTGCTCTCTGGATAGCCCTGTATATTGCTGTGGGAAAAAATTATGGCAACCAGTAAGCTGCTTTCGATTCGGACCATAATCCAAAATTTGATCAAGATAATGAGAATAATTGCTCATATTTAATTCAATCTTGATACCATAAGGATTTTTAGTCATTTCAGCTTCTTCTTTCCCTATCATACCAGCATCTAAGCGAATACAATTAATTCCCCAATCAGCTAAAAATGTTAAGTCTTTATAGGACTCTCCTAAAACATCAAATATTGGTGGGATAAAATCAATGGCTACTTCAAATTCTTGCTCTCTTGCTTCTTTGATTATTTTTAAATATTTTTCCATGGACTCACTGACATTGTTCCGATCAATTTGAAGCAAGCTCAAGAATACACGTTGAAAGCCATACGATTTTGCTAAAGCTAAATAGTTTTTCATTTCATTAAATGAAGCTTTTTCTGGATATAAGGAAATTCCTAACACTGGATTTACTCCTAACAATTATTTATTTTTCATTTCTTCCTGTAGCTCTTTCATATCAGCGACTTTAACAAATGGGAACCAAATCAATGCCACAATTGCCGTGATAATAATGTAAATCAACAGGAATTGCCAGTTATCAATCAATGAAAACTTAACAAATCCTGGTGTTGTCCAAGGAATCGCTTCTGCCGTAGGATTATAGGGAATTGGCAAAATCGTACTCATTAATCCCCAAGAAACAAAACCTGCAACAAGTGGGCTTAAAACTAATGGTAAGAAAAAGATTGGATTCATTACTGTCGGAATCCCAAAGTTTAGCGGCTCGGTAATATTAAAAATCGTTGGCAACGCACCTAACTTAAACATTTCTTTATAGCGAGCTGACTTAGAGAAGAATAAACAAATAACCAGACCAAGCGCATTTCCTGCAGCTCCACAAACACCATACACGAGAGAAGCCATGGCGAAAGGCAACGTGCTGCCATTGGTATAAGCATCGATATTAGCAGTCATCATTGTTAAGGTTACAGCTGAAAGTGGTCCAGATAACACAGCATTATGGATACCAAAGAACCACAAGAAAGCAATCAATACTTGAATAAAAATCATTGATACTGGATTAGCCATCAAACTATTCAACGGTGCACTAATCATTTCTGTAATAAAAGTAAAGATATCTCCAAAATCAGTAAACGAAAAAGTAATCCGAATGGCACATACAAATAAGAAAATCGTGGTCACAATAAACGTCGGTGCTAAGGAATCAGAAACCATTGGTGGCACTGATGCTGGTAATTTGATCGTAAAATTTTTCTTTGACAAGATAGAATACAATTTGGTAATTCCAATTGCAACGATCATTCCTACGAAAATACCTTGTCCTCCTAAATAATCAAATTTCACCGCGTTGACTGTTGATTCCACCCATTTTCCCCCATCGTTGACATGCGTAACAACTTGTTGAGGGATTAAAATAAAATATGAAGCGAGAGAAATTAGACCTGCATTTTGTGAATGGACACCTAAGCGATTCGCATATGCATACGCAATATTATAAACTGCAAACAAACCCATTAGACCAATAGAGGCATTACTAACAGCGGCTAGACCAGGTGCTAAGTTCATATCCTGTAACCATTTAAGCCAAGCAGGAATCGGGAAATTTGCCAAAATTAATATGAACGCAGAGCCAATCGTCGCTGGACTTGTTCGAATAAATCCTTCAGATAGTGCTCCTAAGATATTATTGTTTTGCATCTTTGCTGAAAGCGGAAACAAATTATTGTTTAAAAACGCTTCGAATTTTTTCATTACTCAATACTCCATTCTAATATGTTTAAATAAATGTTTTTTTGATCAAGTACTTTAATCATCCATAGTATAAACAATGATTATGAATAGATATACCAAAAAAGTGTTTCTTTTATTAAGAAAGTGTTTTATATTTTGAATGGAGGTGTTAGTATGTCGCCAATCCTTATTTCATTAATATCCATAACAGAAAAACTAGGCATTCCCGTCAGTGTGGTTGAAAAAACACTAAAAACAGAAGAAAATCAGCTTTCTGCTATTCAAATGTATAATATAAAACGAGAAATCTATGGAACTTTTTTATATAGTGACAGTTCATCGGAGACAGGTTATATGCAGATTACCTGTGGCCCATTACTCATGGCTGAGGTAAATTTTGGTTTAAAAGAAGCCGAGGATACCACACAAGAATTCAGACAAATCCTTACAAATCTATTTATATTAGCAAATCATCATTCACCAAAAAAAATCGACGATAAGCAATTAAATTTAGAAGAATTTTACCAATCACAAACATTCTCTTATAATACTTTTTACGATATTGAAGAATACTATAAGTTAGAGTTGCTGCTCTTTTCTCATGTAAAAGATCGCAATAAACTAGCTGCAATAAAAACACTTGAATTATTTATCAAATATTACTATAAGAGCCTTACAAGCGATCAACTCAAATGTTTTTATTGTGCGCTCATTACATTATTTACACGAGTGGAAGTTGAAAAAGGTGTGCCGGTCAGCAAAGTTTTTAATAGACAGTTTCAGTACTATGAATATTTACAGGAAATTCGTGATATCAATAAGTTTGAAACATTATCTAAGCAAGCCATTCATGACTTTTTGGCTCATCCAACCAATATTCCTAAAAAAACCTATAGCCCTGTTACCGTATGTGTTCTTAACTATGTAGAAAATCATCTGTATGAAGCTATTTCTTTAAAAGATATCTGTGATGTTTTAAATCGGGATTCAAAATACGTGGGAAGGTTATTTTATAAAGAAGTTGGGATGCATTTTAAAGATTTCATGCATTTGAAGAAAATTGAAAAGGCCAAGTACTTTTTATTATTTTCTAACAAATCCATCAATCAAATTGCCGAAGAACTATCGTTTAGCACCCAGAGCCATTTCTCAACCGTATTCAAAAAGATCGTAGGCATAACCCCATATAAATATCAGCGCAATCGTGTCTATTATTCTTATTGAGTAGTGATAATAGTAGTAATCGCTCAGTTCAAGGATTAGGGGAAGCATGAAACTGATCATTCAAAGTGTAGTGAAATGAAATACTAAATCTAGAATGCACTCCCCCTCTCATTCAACTTTCATTCTTTGCGGCATACTCACGCTACTCTTCTTGAAAATGGTGCTAAGATGAAGGAATTTCCTGAACGACTAGGGCATAGCAGAATTTCTATTACGATGGATACTCTCACATGCCGAATAAAATGCAAAATGAAACGGTCGACATTATGGAGAAGCTTAGAAAGAACTCTTGAGGTTTGCCACCCAAAAAACCACCGGTGGCAAATCCATGTAAACATGGTCTAATTTTTACACTATTTTCAAGCAAGCGCTGCTATTTCTTCGCATGTGGGAAAACCGTGGGAAAAACAGATAAAAAAGGTCTAGCCATTGAGCTAGACCTTTTGCTATTTCTTCGGTTCGTCCTCATCCATTTTCAGAACAGCCATGAAGGCTTCCTATAAGATTGTGTTATTCACAAAGTTTTTCTAATATCTATACATCATTATAAATCCTATTATACCAACTTTCATATTAAGCAAGAGCCTATTATTTAATACTTGCTGATACTCATATAATAATAATGGATATTTTATAAAGGGGCGAAAAAATGGCGAAATTATTTCTTTAATAGAATATTTTTTACCTTGTAAGACTCGATTATACGACCGGATGTTTATGAGCCATAATATAAAAAAAACCATCTCGATTGAGATGGTTAAAGTTCAACATTATTTTACGATATTTACCGCTTGAGGACCACGTTGTCCTTCTTCAATATCATAAGAAACAGCTTGACCTTCATCTAATGTTTTAAATCCATCGCCTTGAATAGCTGAGAAGTGTGCAAATACGTCATTTCCATCTTCACCAGTGATAAATCCAAAACCTTTATCTGAGTTAAACCATTTTACTGTACCGTTATTCATATATATTTCCTCCTAATACGTATATAATACGTGTTTTGTTGCAATTAATATTACTTGGTAAAAGGAGTTTTTATAGTGTGAATATATCGCTCAGATTACGTTTCAAATTAGATTACTTAATTACTATAACACGGATGCAATGGTAACACAAGGATAACTGCTTGATACACTTTTTAATACAAAATTTGGAGTAAATATTTAGAATGATTAATTAAAGGATGAAAAAATTGAAAATAAACGACTAACGCCACTAATTACAATATTACATCATTTACTTAAAACTTTAATAAATTTTACTTTTCTACTATATTGACTATTGCTTTTCCACAAATTAATTCTTGTTCTAAAACTGATTTTATTTGCAATGCACATTCTTTTGAAAATGGTTCAGCCTCTTTCCATGATCCTAATAGTGGATAATTATTGATTACACTTTTGACATATTGTTTGTTTTTTACTCCTCGTGTTTGTACTTCTACATAATACATAGTGATACCTTCTTTATTAGTTTTTTATGTAAAGACTACTCTTATGAGTAGTCTCATAGATAATAAATCGCAGTAAAATACAGGAGATCTTTGTGAGGTTGATCGTAGTTACTACGAAATTTATTTTGTGCTACATAGTTTAACCTGAATAATGCGAATACAACATGTAATATCTTGTAGCACATTATAATTATAATCTATTAAATTAAGTTTTTTTATTTGTTTTTGTTATATCTAATATAAAAAATATTACCTAATAATAAAAAACATTATATTTAACCAAAAATGGCAGAATAGAAATACAATCTATTTTTTATAAAATAGATTAATCAAAAGCAACTAAAAAGAGCTACTCTTTCAAGTAGCTCTGAATAGATGTCATCAATCTTAAAAAGAAAAGAGATCATTCACTATTTGAGGACTGTTTATCCAGAGAAGTCAGCCAGCTACCTGAAACTTATGCGACAACTTTGCGAACATTTAAAAAGTTTCTGCCACAGATCCGAAATGCCCTCCGCTACAGTTATTCAAACGGACCACTCGAATGTTTAAACAACCATATTAAAGTATTAAAACGCAATGCTTATGGGTTTCGAAATTTTTATCATTTCAAACGTCGGATCATGATTCGACACGGTAAAACTATTTTAACCAAATAAAAAGAACAGAAAGAAGTTTTTCTTCTTTCTGCCCAAATTATTCTAAGATTTCTCTTTACCAACATCATTTGACAAAGAGCCTGGGAAAACCGTGGGAAAAACAGATAAAAAAGGTCTAGCTCAATGGCTAGACCCTTTGCTATTTCTTCGGTTCGTCCTCGTCCATTTTCGATTCCGACAACTAGCCTATAAAACCCGGTATATCAACATCGAAAATTCAAAAATCGGCTAAAAACGGCTCGTGACAGTAATTTGACAGCAGTAAATCGCAAAAAAAATTACACTTCAAATTTGGTAAACTCATCTGCTAAAGTTTGGTTGGTATCGGGATAAAGATGCCCATACTTATCTAAAGTTGTCTTAACAGAAGAATGCCCCAAACGCTTTGATACAGCATAGATATTGTTATTATGTTCAATCAAAAATGCCACATGAGAATGTCGTAAACCATGTAAGTGAATCGGTTTGACACCAGCTACTTCAGCTAATTTTTTTACTCGACCTAAAAATGTCTTTGGCGATGGCGGTAAACCATCAAAGGTAAAAATAAAACCCAAGTCATCCCCAATTGTTTTTTGAGACTCTTTCCATTCCCTCAAGTCTTCTATCGTTTGCTTGTCTAGAGTAATCGTTCGGATACTTGAAGTATTCTTAGTATCTGAGAAATCATAATCCGTTCTTGTTCGAATATAAAGTGACTTACTCACACTACAAGTTCCTTTGCGAAAATCAATATCTGGCCATTGTAGCGCAAAAAGTTCTTCACTTCTTAGTCCAGTCACGAATAAAAAGCGCATCATTCGTTTATAAAATTCTTCTTGGAAATCACATCGATATGAACAATTGTATACTTTCTTAAATTCATCAACAGTCCAAAATGCCACAACCGATCGCTGGGTTCTGATTTTCCCAATAGTGTCTACCGGATTCTCATCAATGACTTCCAAAACTACCGCACGCTTAAAAATAATCCGTAACTTATTAAAAATCTGTTTAATATAATTGTTCGAAAGCGGACGTATTTTTCCTTCTTTATTCGTGACAGAACATTCTTGAACAAGAAATTGTTGAAACTCTTGAATATGAATCGGTCGAATTTTTTCCATTTGCATTTTTCCAAAATAAGCTAAAGCACGTTTTAAAGTCTTATCGGTTTTTACATAGGTTTTCTCAACCGTCCCAAGTTTATACCACGGAAAAAAATACTTCTTATAAAACTCACGAAAAGTAATCCCTTGTAAATAAACTTCTTGAGAATCAGAATAATTCTTTTTCAATTCCTCCATCGCATCTTTTGCTTCTTTTTGCGATTTAAATCCTCTTCTAGTGGGTTGAATTCTCTTTCCGAAACGATCATAACCCAAAGTTAATGAAAAATACCACGTTCCTCTCTTCTCGTCTTTGTACACATTTGCAACTCTTCTCATCAGTATTCATCCTCCCAAGAAATGTGTAAGACCTCTTCAATGACACTCACGGGTATCCTTTTAATCTTGCTATTTCGATAAAAAGAATACCCATTAGTGACCAAAAGAGCTTTGCATTCCCTGAAGATCTTGTCAGCGTAATACCTCGAAAATCCCAACTTGATAATATCTTGCCGAGTGGCTGTTTTCATTCTATCGCCTTCTCTTTCCTATGTCAGCGCCTCACGAAAAAACATAAGTTACAAATTATAAAAACATTTATTCATCTACCAGCTGCTCATGTCAAAAAGCACATAGGATTTTCACCTCTCCCCAGTGATGGCGAGCCGATTTGGTTACGGAAGTATCATTATTACATTTGCAGATTATGGCTCGAATTCGACAATTCTTTTCTGAATTATTTATCGCTCCGATTACTCATCATGGCGTAATTAGGAAATGCTCCCTGCAAATGGAAAGTACTGGTAAATTTTGTATTCAATTTTCAAAGGTCATTTTCCTTACACTAATAAAGACAATTGAGAATACAAAAAAGCAACTCTCTTTGAAAGAAAGTTGCTTTTTTGAAATGATCATTATAATTAAAGTACATCAACAGTGTAGGCTTTCCTTAATTGGTTTAATCCAATAATTCTGATTGCTCCAATAAAAGTCTAATGATTCGACGACTCATTTTTTCAGCAAGATAAACTTGAACAGCATTCCCAATTCTTTATAGTACTCATTCAATTTATAGTTTCTTGAAATAATCTTTGACATCATTTTATAAAGTCTGATACCAAGGTACCTACAAAATACTAGCAAGAAGAGTCACTCCAACTCTTTGATATCAATAGTTGAATTAGTGTCCTTTCGTTCAAAAGTCTCTTTATCAAAATTAGTAATGATATTTTCTCGTGTAGAGTCTAAAATTGTTTTAGGGTTCTGCCTTTTCCCCAGCTCTTTCCAAGTGTAATCTGGCACAGTATCAGAAAGAAAATGGAGGAGCATAGTATCAGTTAAATATTTTCCATCTCGTAGTATCTCCCTATGTTTACCACTCAATGCACCCACTAAATGATAGGTCCAAATTCCATGACCTAACAAATCACTTGCATAAGATGTTTCTCCAACCTGACACGATAAGAATACACCATAGTACGGGAATGAAGTTGTCAGTACTTTGAATTCATCATCTTGTAAATCAGAAATTACCGATCTTTCGATATCCGAATTTAGTTTTTGAGCACACGCATCTATAAATAGCAAAGCATTTTTACATTCAGATCTCTTCAATGGAGTTAACAACACTTGATCCAAAGAAACAGATGTTTCAAATATATTGGTGGGGTAAGTATCATACGTTGATAAATAATTTGTTAACCCATCATGGAATCCATGACCAGCATAATAAAAGATTAATCTATCCTTTTCTTTTAACATTTTGACGAACGAACTAATTTCATTCTCTAGTACATTTTGAAATGCTTCCTCATTTACGAACATCAGAATGTCCTCGTCTTTTACATCCATCGTATTCTGAAGCATATTTTTGAAAGAAAAAGCATCTGCTTTCGCATATCTTACATTGGGCATTCTATTTCTTGGACCTGGATAATATTCCTCAATTGCTATAATGATAGCCTTTGTTCGATCAAAATCAGCATGTAACAGCTTTTGCTGACGTATTATTGTACCACTTTCCAATAATGTTTGAGTTCCAACTCGAATATATTTTAAACCATTATATAGTATTTCATCATCAGATTTATCTACTTCAATTACTAATAATCTCTTTTCTTGAAGGCAAATCCAGTCATATTTGAACTCAGGGATAATATTAAAAGAAGATGCTACTTTCTCCATTATTCGTTGAATCTGATAATCAGAACTTAATCCGATAATATCATTTTTTTCAATATGATTTTCTTTAAGACCAAATACGATCTTACCGCCAGCTAAATTGGCAAAAGATGAAATTATTTGTGCAAGCTTTTGAGGTGCAAATGGCACTGGAGAACATTCAAATGTCTCTGAATTTTTTTGCCTAGCTAGTTCAACAACTTCTTCATCAGTAATTTCTATACTATGGATAGGTATCCGATTTACACCAGTTTTTTCAAGCAATTGGCCCATAGACATTTTTTTTGGTACATTTATTCCATCTTCATACCACAGTTCTGCCTCAACATACTTGAGTACATCAAACTCTGATGTATAAAATAAAATCACTTGATTATTGTCAGATGGTCGGGCCACAATCGCTAAATCATTACCATTCTTAGTAATACCTCCAATAATACTTGGAGCAATTTGAAACTGACCAGAACAGTCATATTCAGGCAATAATTCAAGATAGTCTAAAACATTTTTGACAGATCTATCTATCATCTTTTGTACGTATAATAGCTTTTTGTAATCCGGATCTGAGATGTGATAATTCTGAGGTGATGTAACCCCCTTTTTTACTCTTCCCTCAACTTCCGCAAAAGACTTTGGACTTGTCTCGGTTTTGGAATTTTTCATTTTACTTATTATTTGATCTGAAAGAGGAACACCCTCTTGATTAAAGTGTTCAACTATTTCTTCATAAGTAGAACGAAGGAGAAAATCAACTTTTTTATTTTGACCAAATAATCCAAAGTATCTTGCAAGCAAATCACTGAGGTAAAGTAACACGCTATTACTATACCAAGGCTTAGTTACATATAGTATTTTCCCATCAAAATGTGTATTCACATTCTTTATAAAATCAATACCCTCATAGGTTATTTCTAATTTATCGGCTTCAAAAATAGTTAGTTCTTCTATGGATCTGATCAATTCATTTGTATCTAAAATTTTAAAATTTTGACTTTCTTCAAAAGATATCCACTCAGTCAGAGCAGGTACCACTGTAATTAGTTTGTTCTCTAATCCACTACAATATTCTTCATTGACCGCCTCTACTATAAATTGACTTTGTTCTAAAATTCTAACATCAAAGTACCTAAGTAATGTTCTCAAGTATGGATGGTGCTTATTTTCAGAATTCAGTTCAAGAAATTGGAATTGCTCCTGAAAAATGGACTCATTTCCATCGATAAAGAATTTTATTTCCCCACATTCTTCAAAATTACCAGTTGTGGTTAGAAGCGAACTATTCAAACTCCATTCTTTAACTTCTAGAATCTCGTCACTACTTAAATTAGCTGTTAAATCAAGAATTTTTGAGTATACTATCTGTATTCTTTCAATATTTTCTTTTTTTACTTTTCCATCATCGGTGTCCTGAGAAATTTTTGTTAAAATCTCTAAATAATCCGATAAGGAAAAAGATGTCTTAAAGGAAAAAAATGATTTCCAATCTGGCGTTAAATCTTCACCTTCAAATATTGGCAAATAAGGACCAGAAATTTTTAGAATTTCTTCAGAGTTTAAAAATACACTATTTGCTGTCGAACACGTTTTCAGCGTAGTAGGAACACAAGAAATATTCTTTATGAACCACGGAAGATAGTTACTTACTTGGTTTCCTGATATTCGCCCAGGATACCCAGTTCTTCCCCAATATCCCGTTGCCGGCATAGTTAGCTTATCTATATCGATATTATGAACAACGTCCTCCCAGAACACTTTTGCAAAAGTAAAGTTGTTCTCTGTATCCTCTAAGAAGCTAAGACTGGTTAGCCCTTTATACTTATCTATTAGGAAACTTGAAAGAAATGGACTAAAGTACTTATCTTCTGCTTCCAGAAAATCTTTTCTAAGATCTATAAACAAAGGATCATGAACTATTTCAATTCCACATTTTACACCTAGCTTACTAAAAAAGACCTTCCAGTTATCCTTATCTCCCTTACTTCCTGTAAAGTAGGAATCGTTGACAAAAATATCTTTCTCTATAATGTTTTCGATAATCAATCTAGGACCATAATAATCTGAAAGGTAACAATCTCTAGCGGGAACAAGCGCCCCTGTGGTAGTTAATAATCTAATAGGGCTTAGTTTAGTGAATAATTCATCAGAAAGTTCCCCTTTTAGGTAGAGATTAAATATATCAGAGATAACCGATACCGCATTTTCAATGGTTACGTAAGTATCAATGAACGGAATCAAATTTTGAATAATGTACGTAATATCAGTTTTTTCAGTAACACCGAGCGATTCAAGCCAATGCCTAGTGGCAACATCAAATCGAAGTCGTTCCAACAAAACAGAATTAATGAAGGAAAGTTCACTCTGAATTTCATCCCATCTCTGATCTGATATTTCTGGGAAACAAACTTTTTCGGGTGGTAACATGTTATTTTTATGTGATAGTACAAAGGATAGCTTTCTTAGATATTGATTGGTAACTTCCTGAATTTTTGGATCATCAAAACACTTTTTAAAAAAAATGATCAATTGTATATTATCTTCAGGAGAATGAGTATTCATAAAGTCATTCGATGAGAAGAGAGAATCCAAATCGTTCCAAGACAAACTAGCTGCTCCCATTTTTTTAATTCACGATTGAATTGAGAAAATAAAGAGAACGACCTCTTTCCCGTAATCCTCGTATCAACATTTTGTTCAACATACCTTTTAATACAGGATCCATCAATAAAGGCTTCTTTGGAAATGTTAGTAAAGTCAACTATTGTTTCGTCAATTTTTTTCACAGTTCTTTCTTCGGTAAGAACAAAAGGTATATTCTTAAGCGCTTCATCATACCCTCTATTAAAACTGGAACCCAAGCTATTTCCATTAATATGTTTAGGTAATAAAAAGTATGCCTGTGCTCCGTATTCACCTTGAACTAGCTCGGATATCCACTCAAAAATAGCCTTCGCAACTTCACTGAATATCCATTGATTCCATTTTGAATCAACGTGTAAGCTTTCCCTGTTAGCAGATGTTAGAAAATTAGTATTTACGAGAACAGGAATATCATATTTTCTTTCTTCTGTTGGAAGATATGCAAAAATTCGTTGATCCGTATCTTTCAACTTTGAAAGTCCATCGTCACCAATCTTTGCTCCGAGAGAAATTGTAATCTCCGTAGTTTGTAGCAACTTGTCTGGTATATTTTTTTCATCAGTTAAGAGAGTCCGGACACTCTCCGGAACTGATCTTTGTCTTTCAGTTACTAGCCATTTATGAGGCTTGTGTGAGTTTTTTTGAATAGTAATGATATCTCTGTCACGACTTACTGAAATGACATCTTTTTTATCTAATTCGAATGTTATTTCACAAACATTTTTTAAAAAAAGAAAAATATTTGCATTATTTGCAATTAAGTCCAATGCTTCTGACGTCTCAACTACATTTGACAGTTCAATTATTGTAGCAACGTTAGCACGAATATTTTTAATATAAAGACTGATGTCTGATTCAACGCTATTATTCTCTGTCCATATTGGGATAATCTGCCATGGCATTACAAATTGTCGGTCATTAAACAACTCCCAGTTTTGTCGGTTGCTTTCCCATCTCCAAGGGTGATTGTATGCTGCATCAAAAGAAAAATACTCTCCATCGCTATAAATGATAACTTTCTGAGAATGTCCGAAAACAGCTTTGAATCCTATTCCTTTATAACCTGTCTTCGACATGTCACTCCTCTTTGTTCCGTTATTAATATTGCAGATTCCTCGTAAATCTTTATCTGAAAATACTGATCCACTATGAGCGACTACTAGTTTATTCTCGAATAGTTTTATCCATACCCTTATTGGTTCTCCATTTTTATAGGAATCATCCGCGTTTTGAAGAAGTTCATAAATAAACCGATTTGAATCAGTATATAAATCACTCGACAATGTTTCAAGAGAACTCGCTAGGTTCACCGCCTGACCCGGTTCGTTATAATTTGAATTTTGATCAAACAATTCCTGTATTTGTGGCTTTAATGTCATTAGAAATCTGACCTTTCTAGTTAGAAATTATGCATATTTCATTGTAATCATCTATACTTTATCATCGAATCTTTTAAAACAAATAACCAATCTTAATCCTTAATTTGTTAAGTATTTATGATAATAAGAAAAGTCACCGTTCTCCTCCATAATGTAATTGGATACAGGTACACTGGTGACTACTAATCTACATATTATTTTACAGCCAAGCAACCTCAATAAAATAGGAATATTCAAAAAAGTTCAACGTAAAATTAGGTTAAGTCTTTGCCAGTGCTATAATTTTCTAAATTCAACTCTAGGTAAGGAACTTCGTTCTCCATATAACCTCGATGAAAATTTTTTAGTGATTGTTCGACATCAGAATATTTTTCTTTATCTACAGTTCTTTTTCTAATTTTGGTAACTCTATGGTTTTTGTCTTGAGAATAGACTTTAGTAAATGCGTGCTCGACTATCAACTTTTGAAATAATTCAGCCACTTTGTATGTAGCTACTAAATATTCTTCCTCTGACTTATCTCCAATCTTGGTATAAAGTAATTTTTGTGGCGAAAGTGGAAAGATAATTTCTGTTCCCGGATTGCCGAAGCCACCATTAAAATCATAGTCATCTTTTCCATAGTAATTGAGAAAAATAACTGGATCATCAGATGTAGACCAGTAAAAATTTGATGGAGCTTCGTATATAGTCCAACTAGCTGAATTTAGAGTTTTATATGTTGAATTAAGTATATGCTTGATACCCATTATCCATGTGGATTTTCCTGCATAGGATTCTATTTTCAATAAAGACTTATCTCCAGCGGCTGGATTAATACCCATTTTTAGAGGAAGTAACATGTCGTATTTGTCTATTTTCCTTTCGGGAATCTCACCTTTGGTCGCTAATTCATGATTCATTTTGTGACTAAGTTCCTCAATAATTTTAGGATATTGTTTTATCACAATAGTTTGTGCCCATTGGTATCCTCTTAAAGTTCGAAGATACTGGCCAACGACTAATTTTGAAATATAATCATGATCAAGCTCTGAAATTAGCTTCTTACGGTTCACGTTGTCAACAAAACTTCCAAATTTCATTTCAAACTCATTTGAAAAGTAATCCTCCATCTCATCACTCAGTTCTCCTTCTTCTACATATAAATATAATGAATCAACAGTGGACGTATTTGTTATAGATACGCTATTCCATTTTGGAACTTGCTTATGAGACACCAGTAATTTGTACTCATATATTCTATTTACGGTTGCCCATTGCTTGAGGTAAATTTTTGGTACAAAATGATTTTTGGTTTTCAATTTTTTCATCTTAGAGTCCCTCAAAATACATATTTAACTAACCAATCTATATTGCCAGCGTCAATTTCTAAGAAAGTCCACTTAGCAGAACAAGAATAAGTTAGCATTTGTAAAGTATAAACTGATCTAGCTTTTTCTTCATACAGTTTTGGAAATTTTGGAACTATATTTCTATCTTGATAAATGAGGAAATCCATCTTATTTTCCTCACTAACTTGGCGTAAAACTCGATCACAAAGAGGAATAGTCATCAACGCTATTAAATAGAGTCAAACTTCTTTTTTGAAAATACTTCTACAAATATATAATATTCAATCCCTTACTTTCTAGCTTTTTTAGTTCACTTACAGTCAACTCTCCTTCTGGAATTGCTAAACACAGTAACCCTCTAGCCCTTGTCATAGCAACATAATGACATTTAAGATTTTTATTTTCGCTTTCACTTTTTGGCGTATGTTTTTTTCCATAAATATAGGGCAAAATTTGTTTTAATCGATGGCTTTTATGATATGTCTCTAATACAAGGGTGGACAGATGTGTTTTACCTTTAACACCATGTATACTATTCAATTTAATATTGACAGTTCTTCCATCCAATTCATAGCGATATTCATTCTGACTACTTTTGGTTTCATGACTACTACGAAACTCTGGTGTTGATACATTTGCAGTCGGAATCCACTTTAAAAAATTTTTATCAATAAGCTGAACCTCTAAAAGATTAAATATCTCATTCACTATTACCAAATATTTCTTCCATTCATTTTCTGAATCTAAATTACACTTCCTCAGGAGGATGAGTTTTTTTCTAAATCGTAAAATCTTTTCTCTCTCGACAAGATATTCAGAAAAAAACTTTATTAAATTCTTCGTATTCACTATTTTCTTTTCAGATGGGTCACTAAGTACAACTTGTTTAAAGCCTAATAAAATCAATTCAATTTGTTCATAAGTAGCATTCGTGTCTCTAAATCTTTGTTCACCAGCTCTAAAATAATCAATTAGGTACTTTTTCGTATATCCTTTAGTTATAGACTTTGATTCGTATTGAGGATAATAATCGAAAACCCCTCTTGGTATTTGTTTTTCTTTTGTTTCACCATTTTTATTATGAATTAATCCTACGGCATAACACCCATCATTTTTGTATTTAAGAATTTCTTCATCAGTAAAAGTATCTAAAATATACTTTCCATAAGCATCTAGTACTTTTCCAATTTCTTCTTTTTTGAAAATGAAAATTGCATGTTGCTTATTTTCAAATTCTTTATTCACACCCTCCATAGTAGATTTTGAAACGGCCAATGGATTGGCTAAGCTGGCAACACTGTTTGAAAACCTTTTACTTTGAGAGAGCACTAAAGGATTTGATCTTGGAAAATTTGAGTTACTAACTTCTCCAACATAGCCATAAATTGCTTGATTTTCGTCTCCAACCCCTTGCTGAACAGACTCTACAAAACACTTTTGAATCATTTCGTATTGAAAAGCATTGGTGTCTTGTGCTTCATCAATAAAAACTACAGGGAACCTTGTTGAACAAATTTCTGAGATAGATGTGTTATTTTCTAAAGCATCTTTTGCATAAAGTAATACTTCATCAAAAGTATAATATCCTTTTTGGTGGGATTCATTTATTACTGATTCAATAATACTATAAGGCTTGCTAGTTGATGTATATTTTCTTAATTTTAAATTCCCTAACTTTTCTACATAACAGCACGATGATTTTGAGATAAATTGGGGTTCAAAGATATTATCTTTATACCATTTAGGCACCCTATTCCATCTGTAGTCGATCGTAAAATCTGTTTCAATAACTTCAATTTTCTTTTTATTTGATCGCATCCAGGGGAGAGCTACGTACGTGGTAAAAAAAGAATGAACGGTACCAATAAAGTGCGGATAATTCAAAAGTTTCCCCCCTACACTAGTTCCTCCAATTCTTTTCTCTATTTCTTCCCTAGCTACATTAGTATGTGAAAGGACACATATTCCTGATGAAGTTGAAGTCCATTTATTCGCTAATATTGCAAGTTTAGCAACTAGTACAGTGGTTTTCCCGCTGCCTGGAAACGCTTGAATATCTATTGATCTCAAATCTTTAATGATATCTCTTCTCTCTTTATCGAAAGATATATCGCCTTCCATTATTGACTCTACCCAATCAATATCCTCATCAGTAATAACTATTTCATCCAATATATTCATGCAATCACTTCACTTTTCTCAGTGACATAATAAATTGCTTCTTTCAAATAGCTTGGCAGACTATCAGCTAATTCTGTGGATCCTACCTTATAATTACTTTCCAGCTCTACTGCTAATTGTTGAGCAAAATCTGCCTTTGATGTTTTACCCGATGTGAAATAACTATAAAAGTATGCGGCCTTCTCTTCATCACTTGAAGCTTCTCTTAACAACTCTTCTAATTCTTTTTTCTTCTTGTCATGATTTTTAGGCTTATAGGATGCCTTAATTACAGAATCAATCATGATATCCTTCAACTTTTCGCTACCTAAACTAGATAACAGTAAGTCATATTCTAAAGTCCAATTGTTCGAGACGAAAGTTTTAACTAGTTGACCATCGGCCTTTTGCTTTATTTTATCTAGATGCTTTTCTTCATATATTTTTGACTCAAAATCTCTCTCGGCAGTCCAATTTCTAGAACTTTTTATTGGCCAATTTGTCCCATCATCTAGAAAAGATTTATCAAGGACAATTCTTGGAGCACAATTTGGCATCACATCACGATCTGTTACGCAAGCAACCTTTATATTAAGTGGTTCCACATTTTCATTCTCTCTTTGGAATATTTTCGAATACCTTCTTAACCCAGTTCCACGAACATCCACTAGTGAAACACCATAATCCGTAAAATCTCTATCTAATAATGTAGCAAGTGTAGGCACCAATAATGCTTCTCCGGGTCCTTCTACAACAATTACAGAACGAGAAAAGAACAAATTGGCCTTTGTAGCATCAATATATTTTTCTAAAAAAGCATAATCTTCATCATCCAGTTTTGTATAACCTTTCGCTAGTGGATAAGAATTCCCACTTTTTATTATGATAATATTTTCAAGTTTCACAACAGATGCAAGTAAAGGAGAATGTGTTGTCAGGATAATTTGCTGATTTGCCAGCTCAGTTTCATTTTGTAATGATTTTATTAGTTTAAGTTGCCTTTGTGCGTGGATATGTGACTCAGGTTCCTCAATCAGTAAAAATTGACTAGACTCCTGAATATTTTCTTTTAACAAAAGTTCACAGGCCATACTCATAATGTTACTAGTACCTAAACCTGGCAATCCCTTTAGACTAGAAGTATCTTTATCTATTGTTAGGTCCAATTTTTCTAACAGAGAAACAATCTTTTTTGATTCTGCCTTTTCCATACCCGAAACATTTAAGCTTACTTTAATGTCATCGTTTTTTAGTAACATTTTTTTATCGAGTATATCAGACATTTTTTGACTTGCACTTTTCAATGGGGCATAATCTGATAGAAGTTGGTTGGAAAGATTGAAAATGCCAGTTAACGATAGTTCATCAAGCTCACTATCTTCTGTATATGTGTCTCTGCCTGCATTCAAATTAGGAATATTCTGCATAACTTGAGACAACCTCGAATTTCTACCCGACTGCATATCACTATATGCGTCTCGTAATGCTCTAAGATGTGTCACCCTTAGTAGTTCTTTTGCCTCTTGAGACAAAGTAGGGCGATCACTATTTATTCCTGTTGTAATACGAGTGATTGGTCTAAACGGGGTCAAATTAAGCAACATTTTACAATTCCAATTTACATAGAGCACTGGCATATCCTCACTATCCGAAGATTTTTCATAAGTTAAATATTCAAGGAAGGCAGCACATTCTACATTTGTTAAATCAGAGAACTTACACACTATTTCAATTTCTTTAGTGATATCTTCGTTATTAAAGTCAGAATCTTTTATTCTATACCAATTTAAATCAGTTGTGCCCAATACGATTTTTAATGCATCAATAACTGCTGATTTTCCTGAATCATTCTCCCCAACGAGGAGTGTTAGCCCTTTATTAAAATTTATTTTAGTTTTTTGATCGCCAAATATTCGGAAATTTTTTAAAGATATAGATGATATATACATAACCAACATCCTTCCACCGTACTTATATAAAATAATTATACTATATAATAGGTAGTAAGAATAAATAGTTCTAGAATGTTCTCAATAAAAGGTTCCAGTTGATTGTATTATTGCGAATTTGAAGAGCATCTGTAATTTTGTAATAAAATCCGCAATAACGAACGTAATATTGATTTACTTGCTTTTCAAAAATGAAATAAAATTTAATTGCAAAATAAGTCCAACATGCCTTTTGAGTGTTGAACTTTCTATAAATTTTTAATTTCAAAACTATTTATTATGGTGTCTCTAACTAGAAACATTTATAAATCGAAATCTATTCGTTTGAAAATAGCTGCTGTAACTTTATCTATACTCTGCACTCTGCCTTTTTCAATCACAGAAATTCCAACTTGTTCATCAATCAAATATTTTAATGAATTGTCTCTCTCCTCTAAATATTGATATACACTATAATTATACTCTTAAGATAATTTTCAGAAAAATTAACTGACCTACATAATCACTATTCGAGTTAATCTACATACCTTTCTTTATGATTGACCCGAATATTCTTTTTTGCAAATTTCAAGTAGAACTTAGCCACTTATTGAAATTCACTAGTTATTCTATTTTAATCGCCATCTAGCATGGGCTTGACAATGAGCTGGGGCATGGTACTGCGCATAGCAGGTTGGGCAGAAGTTCTGAGATTACAGTCAAAGAACTGCCCAAAGACCACCATGCCAAGGAGGCTCGTTGTCAAGCTCACGCGGCAGTCAGCGCAAGTTTCGACATTTCTTCAAGTAAGCACTCACGAGGAGTAGCGTACCCTAAAATTTTTCTTGGTAAAGTATTCATCCAGTCCTGAACACGACGTACAGTTGTTAGTGAGATATTCTCCATACGCGTTCGCTTAGGAATGAACCGTCGAATCATACCATTGTGATTTTCATTGGTTCCACGCTCCCAAGATGAGTACGGGTGGGTGAAGTACACGGAGGTCATGACGTCCTTCAAGAGCTCCGTAATGCCTGAAAACTCAGTGCCATTGTCGGAGGTAATCGTCTTAAAGAGCAATTCAAAGTTCGCCCCAGCGGCTTCTCGTAAAGTTGACAAGGCCTGATTCACTGAGTTAGAGGCTTTCCCATCAATTTTAATGATGACCTCGTATCGAGTCTTGCGTTCAGTCAAGGTTAATAGTGCCTGATCCTTATCTGACCGTAATCCAGCTACTGTGTCTATTTCCCAATGGCCGAACTCTTCACGACTGTCCACGACATCTGGCCGATTTTCAATCAATTCGCCAAGCTGTGTCTTGTTCTTGCGGTTTCTTGGTGTACTGGTTTTTCGACGAACTTTCAGATGCAAGTCAATATTCTTGGTTCCCATGAAGCCCAAATTGATGTAGTTGTACAGTGTTGTAGTGCAGGGAACCTCTTCATCAGAAAAGAGCCCGAGTTTTTTTACACGCCCGACAACCGCATCAGGAGAATACTTTTCATTCTTCATCTGATGGTCTGCGTATGTCATGAAATTGGGTGCCTTGACCCATTTAGGTTGCTTGATAGAGTTTATACGTGCTTTGTCATAGGCGGCTTGTCCAGCATCAGCTGAGTAGATGTGGAATTCGTACTCATAAATCTTTCCATTTTGCTTTTGTTTGCGAATCTGACGGATGGTCACATCTTTGATTTCCATATGAATTGTCTGACGAGCACATCCAAGGTACTCAGCAATTTTATTTCCAGACACTGGTGTGTCCAGTGATCGGAGTGCTTCAATTTTTACCTGTTCCTTATAAGTAAGGTGTTTTCCTTTGAGTAATTCTGTGGTATTTTCAGTTTGTGTCATCGTGGTTTCATCCTTATTGGTAGTGTCGGAACTTCAATAATACATGAAATTTTGCGATGGCGTTTTTTTATTTTAACAACTGACTAAGTTCATTGAACCAAAATTTATCTCTTTTTATTTAATTGACTTTTGAAAAACGATATAGCATACCGTTATGAATATCAAAACAGCTCCAACTATTACTACCACCATATTTACAACATCCTTAGAAAATGGTGTCAAAAGAGAATATACTACCAATAAGAATAATACACACAAAGTCAACACAATATATTTTCGTTTCATTTTTACTCCCACCTCTGCAAAATGCAGCTTCCATCCTTCCTTATGTCACTTTAAAATCTACTCTCTTCCGGAAGCTATGTCATCATGTTTTCCCACGGCTAAGTAACTCATTATAATCGCTCCCAGCATACATCCTACAAATAAACATAATTCATAACCAAATCTCCCCCCCAAATTTTTTTGATATCATTCAAAAATCAAAGAAAGGTAGGGCAATAGATTTATACCTACCTTTCGGGAATGCTAACAGAAACTGACTACACGATTATCTTTAAAAGTGATTATTCTGGAATATCAAATTTTTTTAGAGCTAAATATAATCTGATCATACACTCTTGGTAGCAATCTTCATCAAAGCTCCCATTACGACAAGATTCTTTAACCAGCAATGGTTTAAAGCTGTTCACAATTTGAGAAAACGCCTCTTCATCATTCTTTTGAACAAGAATAACGAGTTCTGCCAATGACTTCATTTCACGCATCCTCCGTTTTTTTGCACTCATTTTCCATAGTGACTGCTTTAGGAGGGGCACGAATCATATAGTTTTTTAAAATTAAGGAAGGAGATGTTTTCGAATCTTTCCTAGAATGCGTTGACGCTTTTTTGTTGCACCTTGTCGTGTCATTGATAGTTGAATAGAAATCTCATAGTCTGAATATCCAAAAATATATTTTTGAATTAGTAGGGATTGATCTTTTTCAGATAGTTTTTGAAATTCAGTGGCTAAGGCACAATTAGAGAAATCTAGCGGAAATTTTTCAGATACCACCGTAACAGTTTCTTGTGGATACATAGCTTGCTCCTCGATAAAATAATCTAGTGTCTTTTGTCCAGGAACAAATTCAATATCTTTTAGTCTACTATTTTTAGCAAAATAATTAATTGCCGTATTATGAACTGTTTTTTGAATATAACTAATAATTTGTGCATCATCATTTGCAAAATCAAAATTCTGATTCATCACTGTCACTTCTTCCTTTGAAAATTCGAAAGGAAAAAGATATACGGACAAATTAGGTTTTAAGTCTATATTGCCAATATCCTCTCATAGCACGTTCAACAGGGATTGATTCATCTCGATTTATTTTTGGAAGAATATTATTTACAAAATTGCGATAATCAGGAAAAATTTCATACGATTTTGTCCACTCATGATATATTTGCTTGGCGGATAATGGTTTTCCTGACTCTTTCAAGATTGATGCAATAATAAACCCGTAATCTTTGTAAGATCGATGATGGTTATCGATTGCTTTTCGCTGAGTAAAGTAATCTTGGAGCTCCTTTTCATTTTCTAAATTCATCGGCTCCACTTCACGACATATTGCTTTATCAGAATTTGTCGTGTCTTGATTATCTTCTAAATGAATTAAGTATTCTTTTAGATCAAAATACTGTTTTGAAAGCTCCCTTCTTTCCTCCATCAATAGTCTCAGTTGATCATACACTCGACATTTTTCATCACGAATATCCATATTCTTTGTTCCCCTTTCACTACTAAAAACAAAAAGGGAACACGAAAGTGGACATTAAATCGAAAATTGTTTTAATAATGGCAAAAAATATTTATCTTCAGCTCTTTTTCTCGCTAGCGCTGCTTCACTTAAATCATCATACGTCCCCAGATAGTGTCGTTTTCCACGAAAAGTAATATAGGCTACCCACATTCCCCTACAACGATAAACCCCTTTTACACCACTAGTATTATTTTTAGCCAATTTTGTTTTCAAACATTCGACAATTGTTCCGTTTACACAAGTTCTACTTTCAACTCTTTTCAAACAACCACAACTTTTTGTGTGACCAGATGATAAGTTGCCATAGCTTACTTCACATAATCGACCACAGCTACACCTACACTTCCATTTTGTCTTCCAATCTATTTTCTTATTTAATGGTTCAATGACAGTCAGGTTACCGTATACCTGTTTTTCGATATGAAACTGTTTTTCCTTAAGACATCCACAACTCCGGATTTCTCCTCGTTGCAATCGTTTTGCCGATGCCATTATTTCATTGCCACACGAACATAGGCATTTCCATACAACGGTTCCTTCGCTACGTCCTTCTGTTGGGGTAAGGGCAATTAGTTCACCAAATTTTTTATTAGATAAATCCTTATATCTATGCCGATTTTTAACATTTCCACACCCGCAGCTTTTTGTTCGACCCGAGACTAAATTGGAATGATAAACAATTGTTTCTTGTCCACAATCACAAAGGCAGTGATACTTTTTATAACCATTTTGAATTAATTCATCTAAAATAATCAGATGACCATATCTTTTTTGCATAACCCATCGCCTCATTACTCATGAAATCTATGTACTGAGATAACCAGGGGATCACCCTAGTTATCTCTACTAAATCACTTCAAATTTGAAGGTCATTTGGATGTTACATTTTGTATTTTGATATTTTCCGTAATATGCTCCTTTAATTTGAAATCCACCAACTGCTTGAGAATTTAAAATTCCCAATTCTTGATTTGCAACTGATGGATGTAACTCAATCATCGGAAACTGAAATTCTTCCAATGAACTCAAACTTAATTTCACTTTTTCATCTTTCCCACTAGGTTCGATATCATTAGCTCGAATGACATCAATCGTTGAACTAGAATCCACTTGCATTTTGGCTAAAGATACTTTGAGCTTAGCAGTTGAATTATTTTTCACTTCGTAACTTGGTGATGATACCTTACCGTTTTGAACATCTGTTGATCCAAAAATTACTTTTTGCGGGATAGTAACATCAATCAAATCTTTGGCATCTAAAACATTAATCGTGATATCTTTCGTAAGATTGCCAAGTTGGATCGTAGCAGTATAGGAGCCAAACTGAGGCTTGACATCATGCTTAATCACTTTAATTTGCTTAGATATTTCATTTCCACTTGAAAGTTCCCACGCTTTAGATTGGCTTTCTTGCAAAATCCATTCTTCAATTTTTGAAGCAGGAACGTGGTTAGAATAGGCAGTGAAATTTTGCGAACTCAATACATATTGATTATCAAAGATACTATGATGATCATGTACAAAAACAGGCACAGTCACTTCTGCCTTATTCCCATTTTGATCGGATAATTCAACTTTTGCATCCGTCAAACCAATTTTAGATGTATCAGGTATTTTTATATACTTTGCAGTTATTTTTGAAATATCATCGTTATCTTGCAAATTTGTTACCACATCAAAGGGGTTGGCTGATATACTGTCGTTGACTGGAATCATTTGTAAAATACCATCCCCAGTAGGTGCAATATTGTCAGGATTAACAGTTAACTTTGCTTGTACTTTGGTAATATTTCCAGATGGATCACTTACTTCTAGATAAACATCTTGAGCACCAACTTTTTTATTATCTGGAACTGGCTTCGAAAAATCAAAAAAGACAGTCATTTTCCCATTTTTATCATTATCAGTGATTGAGCTAACAAAATCTTTTGCATCCACTATTCCCCCGTAGTCAATAGCTTGATCTTTTGGAACAACTACCGGTGGTGTAGTATCTTTTACAGTAATTGTTGACTTTAATAAAGATATGTTTCCTGAACTATCTGTTAAACTCATTTCAAATGGATGATTCCCCAAACCTAGATTGTCTGGATCAGTAATAGAGTCAACTGTCACTGGCTTTGTATCATTATCCCAAGGTTCATACTCAAGAAAGTCTTTAATTTCAACTCGTGATCCTAGTTCAATAATAATAGGATCAATTAATTTACCATTTGGTGGGGTTGTATCGATAACCGTAAAGGGAATATCAACTGCTACAGTGTCTCGATTATCTGAGAAAATAAATTTTCCATTCGTATTACCTAACTTGCTATCATCAGGCTTGTTCTTCATATACCATCCAACTGGTCCATCATTGTTTAAAATATTTACATAACTGAAAATATTTTTATCATTAGGACTGAATAAATTTAGTTCAATCGTATTATTTTGATTGGGAATTACGGTTAATTTACTACGTGCTACATTTACTAGAAATGATTCAGTCTGATGAGTGCTACCACTACGATCATTAACTGTGTACCAAATTCCGCCCACTTTTTCTTCAACATGGAAATTCCATTCTAAATCATATTCAATATCAATTTGAACTATGTTGGCGTTTCGTTTTCCCCGTTTTAAAGTAATCGAATGATCATTATACGTTGGAATTACTGTGCTTGGATCTGAACTAATGACTTTTGTTATTACTCGTTTGGCAGGACCGGTAAAGTTATACTCATTCATTTCCCAATTCGTGCAATAAGTTTCAAAATTTTGAGGATAACTATAACTTACGGATAATCCTTCATCACTTGGAATTAAAGTCTTAGTCATAAAAGTATCGAGTTTATTCCACTCGGCCTCAGTAGCATGTTGTGCAACTCCTGCTGCGGTAGCTCCTGAATCACTTGCAAAGCTACATGTGGGAAATGACAAACTCCCAATAATGCAAACGAAAGCCATAATCAAAGAAATGCTACTTTTTCTCATAAGCGCCTCCCAATAGAAATCTCAGCTCTAAAGCGATAAGCATAAGAACCACTCCAATGAAGGAGAGAAAATTACTATTATCTCCTTCATTGCCTAATTGTGGTAATTTCTCTATCTTATCACTTTGGTTTTCATCAACTACATCAGAATGTTGGTCGTTTCCTTTGCCAATGATTCCCTCAATTGGAATATGATTAAACTGAATACTTGATGACTCAGCGAAAGTCTCGATTGGACAAATAAAAGTTAGAATGGTTACTAACGATAGCAATATAAAACCATAGTATTTTTTCATATCAATTCCTATTGAACTTCAAACTTAAGAACTAAATCATATTGTGGATTTAAAGCATTCTTTTCAAAATTAAACCCTGTTGCTACCCCACCACTTAATTTAAATTCAAGCTTGTCTCCAGTTGGATTCAAAGTGCCAATTTCCGCCGGGAATTGAGCTGGATTTTGCGGGTCTGTCGTGTGCAAGGCGATGTCTTTACTTGCAGTTTTATTGGTTAAATTCAAAGTCAACTTATCACTGATTTTTTCAGCATCCGTTTGACTTCCAGATCCTCCCGGTGTACCACTATCCTTAAAATCGTTAACAGAAATCTTAACTCCTTTTGAGGAAAGATTTTCAATTTCATATAGTGGAGAAATAATACCTGTACTTACATCCGTTTGACCAAATAAGATTTTTGTTGGAATTTTAACATCAACCCATGCAGGATCTGTTGGATCTGGATCTGGTTGAGTCGGGTCTGTTGGATCTGTTGGGTCAAATTCTTTAAATGTTCCTTCTGCCGGAATAGTAGCAGAATCTTGTTTTTTGACTTCCTGTGGTTGGGTATTCGGATCTGGTTGACCATCTTCATAGGCAAACGCAGCTGATGGCCCTAATAATGCTGCTCCTCCAAATGCGACTACACCGAAAAGTGCTACAAATTGCGTTTTTTTCATTTTTGTTCCTCCATTGTTTCTATTATTTATAACTAGATATTCTAGTTATTCACAGATAATTGCCCTACTACCAGGGTTTCTCCAACCTTTTTTTGTGCCTTATCGTTCTCATAATAGGTGACTAAATTTTGAGTTTTATAAACACCTTTTTTGATGGTAGTGCTTAATTTACCTTGGGATACATATTGTTTTGGCTTAATGAGACCTGAATCATAAACAACTTTATTCTCTCCATCAATTGTAGTCTGAACGCGTATGGCATATTGATTACTTGCCGGATTTAATATACTGACCTCGCCAACCTCTGATGAAGATTCAAAAACCATATCAGAATTCATTTTCAAACGTACTTCGCTTTTATCAGCCTTCGCTTGAAGAAGCTCTTCAAATTCTTTTTCGCTCATATCCTTAACAAACTCACCTGATTTCCCATCAGTTTCGCCGGCAACTACATTGGGAGCAGTTTGATGAGTTAAAAAATAGTAGTACACACTTCCCACTAACAGAGCTATCAACAAAATTAAAAGGATAACAATTCTTGATCGTTTTTTTCTTTCCATTCTCCTTACCTTCCATTGTTTTTCTTACTCTAATGTTGTTATAATAATTGTAGCTTGTCAGCTTACCTATGTTTCAAACAACAGTGATAACTGTAGAACAATACTTCTCATTGAGAAAGTTCATTTTTAATCTAACGTTCGTTAACTATTGGAGGCTCCATATGGAAACATTATTAGAAAAAAACTTACAACGACACTATCAAATCATTAAATTTCTCATTTATAGAGACTGGGAAAAAATAAGCACTATTTCGAAATTTACCCAAATCTCTGAAAGTACAGTTCGTAAAAGCATTGGAGATATCAACAGATACATCACTCCAGCGAAACTGGAAAGTAGTAAACAACTTGGTGTACGGCTAATTCTCATGCCTGATCAAAATCCTTTTTTTATTTTTTCTGCACTGTACAATCAGTCTGCAAGATTTTCCATACTTGAAGAAATCTTCTTAAGTAGACATACCAACTTGACCTCTCTAGCTGATCATCTTTTCCTCAGCATTTCTACATTAAAAAGAAAGATAGGAACAATCAATGAACTTTTAGCTCCTTTCGACTTTCACATTGACTGTACTTATATGGACATAATCGGTGATGAGAGAAAAATCTGCTGGTTCTATTTTTGCTACTTAATCGAAAAATATGGACTCATTGAAAAAGTAATTACTGAGAACGATGTTGAATTGATGGATGAGATCATGCAAGAGTTTATGGATTGTTACCCATTTTTACAAACACCTGCACGCCAAACCTATTCTTATGTAAACAAATTTAGAACTATGTTATTTATTAATTTTCTACGCATTCGCAGAGGTCATTTACTTCCAAGCCAATCACAAAATGATCAAAAACATGGGTTTACTTTTTCAGAAGAGTTAACTCAAAAACTTTTTCAACACTACCACACTGAGATAACCTCAAAGAGCATATATCGATTATTTTACATATTTTTCAATGATAAATATGTATGGTCAATGACAGATTTAAATCAAAAATGCTCCTTAAATCCAAAAATTAATCATCTTCGTGTCGCGATAGAAAATACACTAAATTCAATTATTGAAAAGGAAAATCTAATCCTTTCTAATAAAGAAGAACTTATGCTTTATCTATACAACGCAACCACTTATATTTGGGGACCTGCAAAAATCCTTTATAATCCTAATGAAGAATTTTTTATCAATCTCAATAATTATTACGAAGGATTTACACAAAGAGTCAAAGAAATCATAAATTGTTATTTTTTAAATAATGATTTACCAATTTACGTAGATGATTCCGTTATTAATCGACTACTATTTATGGTGGTCACTTCATGGGACTCATTATCTGATCAATTGGAACAAAAATCACCAACTATTAAGACTGGACTCTTTTTCAATACGAGCTACGAACACTGTAATTTTTTGAAAGAAGATATTATATATCATTTAAAAACGCGAGTGAATGTGGATTTGATTGATGCTACTAGCCTTACCTCAGTTAGAGAAAGAATGTGCAAGTACGATCTTTTGATAACTAATCTTCCCTCACTGTTCGTACCAGAATGTACCGTAGTATCTATTCATTCAAATCCTACTCCAAAAGATTTTGAGAACATACTCACTGTCTACAATGAAATCGTGAATAATAAACAAGGCTTTGATCTGTCCATAGTACAAAAGCAGAACAGTATTTATAAGTATTAAAAAAACGATACTTGAATTTTTATTCAAGTATCGTTTTTCGTTATATAATAGAATGATGATGTTCTATTTTTTGTACTTTTTTAGAATCGATCCTCCTCTTCGTGCCACATTAAAAAAATGGCAAAAAGCATCGATTTTATCCGATTTCTCAAATACGAACGTGAAAGCCACATTCTATACCATTTTGTCTTGATTTACCATTATTCAGTTGAATTTCCATATTCTTTCTTTGTTTATCCATTTCTTTATAACTTTAAGAAAAAATGTTCAATTCATCCTTCCTGATTTGAGATATAAAAAAAGCACTTAGCGTAATTGCCAAATGCCATAATAATTATTATTTAGTTTGCTTTATTTAAGTGCATCTTCTAATTCATCATCAGAATAACCAAATGTATAATCCTCATCTTTGCCATTTGATTGCCAAATAAGCGCTGCATCATAGACGCTTATCGATTCCTCATCTTCTAAATTCTTATCGTCTAGCCCATACCTACAATTATCACAGTACATTTCACTAAATACATATCGCTTTGTTAAGGGAGTCCCACATTTAGGACAGTTTGGTGTATCACCTTTATATGCATTTTCTTCTTCCCAAGAAAGTTCTTTATTCGTTTCAGTATCACTTTTAAAGAAATCAAATAGTCCCATAACTAGCCCTCCTATTATTCATCATAATGTGCATAGTTTTTTGTACCACAATTATTACAACTAATAAATGCTCTATCATTTTCTAGATGAAGTTCCGAATCGATTAATGGCTTCCCACAATCAGTACAAACTCCGATATTCTCTAATTCAACGGTCTCTTTTTTTTTCATTTTTTTCAACTTCTTATAGGTAATTACACTACCAATAGATACCACCGTAACCAAAATTCCACCGATGATAATAGCTTTATCTCTCCCAGATAGATCATTTATAGCAAATGATTTCTGAATATGGGATAACTCCTTCGCCCCTTTATCAGAATTTTTTTGAGCTGAAATACTATACTTGTTATTCGCATTTTCTTTTAAAACACTATTCACAGTAGACATAACGCATTCACTTCCCGACCCAACATAAGTATAAGTACCAGATTGATAGCCTCCATTAGTATATTGATTTCCAAAAAAAGGATGTCCACTAGGTGCTCCCATATTTCTACCTCCTATTCTTTTTTTATAATTCTTAGTAGCATTTGAGGTGAACAATATTAGTGCAGTAGGATATAAAGTTCCTAATTCCCTCCAATTATAGCACCGGTAATCCTACTAGCTGCAGTAGTTTTAACTGTTATTACTAACACGTCATTCTCATGAATATTATTCATTTCAATTTCTAATACCGAACTAATAGCAATATATTGGGTAAATTCATGTAAGTACGATTGTTTTCAAGATTACTAATTGTTTGGTTACACCAACTTTATTATCTGAAAATTACGTAGCCACCCCACACTCTAACTAATCGAACTTAAACTTGTGTGTAACTTACCTATCAACTTATATTCTTAATTCTTTATCCTTGAAAACACCACTTATTCTGATAATAATTATATCACTATTTTGTCTTTATCAAATAATTATCTAGACATACCAATTTTCTAACTCTAAATAGGAATCATCAGATATACCTTGGGGTTATTTTCTACTCTCCTTAGTATCGAATCCCTTATATTTTTTACTCATTGATTATTTTACATATTTTGGATAGATAATTCTATTACTGTTTTTTTGAGAATATTCATCATAAAGCAGTAATTCTCCAGTTTACGTCCTTTATTAATTTCAACTGATATTGGTAGGTAGTTGTTACATTTTCTATACTACTTAAATACTTTACTCCAACATTCACTTGGAACCCATTCTCATTTTTCTGATAAATAGGATTCACTAATTCCACAAATTTTAAGCTATAATCAATTGGTCGCATCGCACCATTTTCAACATAGTATTCAAGTTCTTTTTCTGAAGCTGTTGGATAAAGCTTAAAAAATGTCTCTAGAAATTCAGTGATTTCTTCTGTTGTTTTGGCATCAATTTCTGAATCATTTTCTACCTGTTTTACTTCATATTTTGCCTTATCAGGTTTTGCAATCATAGTAGGCAAACTCGTTACTACATGATTTCCGTTTTCATCTTCAAAGATCGTCACTCGGTATGCAGAAGAAATCGATTGTGCCTTTTTTCCCTCCATAATCTTTTGCTCCACTAAAAACGAAACGACAAATTCCTCCGAGCTCTTCTCAACGTCTAAGATTTTTACTGATTGAACTTCTGAACTAGTGGGAATATCTGCCCGGACCATATCTTGACTCAAAACGAGTCCTTCTTCTGTGAGGTATTGTCCAAGAGTACTCATTCGCTTTTCAATTACTTCCTTGTCATTCTTCCACGAAAAGTATTCTTTCACAAAATCCTTCGTAAAACTTTCAATGCCAGAAGTATTCACTACTTACTCTTTTACAATCTCTTTTTCATGGGTCGTGTGTTGATCAATGGCGGTGAAGTTTTTGTAGATGCCAAAAACAAGACTACAAGACAATAAAAGCCAAAGGGCAAACACCATTTTTCGATGCTTGCCCACGGATACGACTCGTTCTTTCTTCTTTTTTGGGGTCTTTTCCTTTTGATTCCGTTCAATTTTTATCCTCATTCTTTTTCCTCTTTTCTCTTATTTGTACCGTCCCGCTCCGATAAGATGCTGCTGCCAATAGTTTTCCGTTAGATTCGTCCATCCCACTGGATTTCCCGCGTGATACATGCGATTCTCTCCTGCATAAATACCGACATGGGTCACATAAGTACCGGCATCATAAGTCGAATGAAAGAAAACCAAATCGCCTGGTTTGGCATCTTTTAGGTCAATGTGGGTCATGGCATCATACTGATCTTGACCCACCCGAGGAAGTTTCAAACCAACTTTGGCATAACACCATTGGGTTAATCCACTACAATCAAAACCCGTTTCGGGACTTGATCCACCAAATACATAGGCCGTTCCTTCATACTTAAACGCCTCGTCAAAAATCCCTTGGACGGTTTTATCATCAAACTGTGTCGTAGTTAGGTATTGCTTCACTAATAAGCAATAAAACATATTGCCATAGTTATACCGCCACCCACCATTTTCCTTAATCGCTATTGGGTTGGGGTAGTCTACTTTTTGGCCACCCGATTTTTCCTTTGAAAAAGATTCAGCTAAAGCAAAACTATGCTTCTTCCCGTTTTTCGCGACATGATCCAAATACCCACCACCATAGTTATAAGCCTGAATGATACTATCTTGATTACACCCTAACTCTTTGGAACGCTTAACTAAAGACGCAAAATAGAGACACCCTTGTTTGATGGATGCCTCGGTACTTAATGAATTCGGTGGTAAGCCGGCCGACTCAGAACTTTGCATAACGTCTTCCATTGTGCCACCAGATTCCACTTGAATAATCGCCAAAAGAATTGGAATATACTCTGTTATATCCGTTTCTTTGGCATACTTTTCCACCATTGCACGGTGTTTCAAAACTTCTTCTGAGACACTGCTTCCTCCTGAAGATGTCCCAGAACTACTACTTCCTTCACTGTCTTCCCCAAACAACAAGCCCACACACATCAAGATTCCCATAAAGGAGATGGTCAGAAAAGCTAGCGAAATGGCACTTACTTTCTTTACATTCATTTTTTCTCACCCGACCTTGATTTCGGATGGGGATTCATTCTTTTTTGTACTTTTTGATTGGTTCGCTTTGAAAGAGTAGACCGCTGTTTCACTTGTTGGAAATAATTTTTCTTACTTGATGATTGGCTTTTCCCTTTTGAAATGATTTCTTGACTAGCGAGTTTTCGTTTGATTTCGGAATTCGAGTTTACTCTCTTAGTCCGCTTTGGTGCTTCTTTTTTCAGCGTCCTATTTTTTTGAGATTGAGCCGCTTTATCTATTGAAACATTTTCCCTTCTTTTCCCATGGCGATTCCCTGTTTCGTTTAATACTTTACGCTTTTCAGCCATTTTCTCGTCTCTACGTTGTCGTTGCTTTTCTCGTAACTCTCCTCGATCTGCTTTTTCTTGAACCAGTCCACGCTTGAACTCTTCTGGTGCTTTTTTCGTCTTTTCGATTCCTTTATAGAGGTTGTATTTCAAGTTAGTTGGTGTATTTCGTACCTGATCCTTTACTTGTTTGGTCTTATCTTTCACCAAAGCTTGGGTATCCAGAACTTTGCCTATTTTTCTCCCGGCCAAATCCATTCGAGATTGTTTTTTATTATTTGAAATTGGATTTTCCTTATTCAAGTCAGATGGTACCTCGTGATCGTTAGCTAATCGTGAATTCTTTCGTAGAGCAGAACCGGATGGCTTAAATTTGGATTTCGATTGTTCCTTTGACAACTTATTTCCAACTACTGCACCTCCACCAAAAGCTAAAGTTCGCCCTACATTTCGATTGAGTTGCTGAAGTTTACGATTCATCAACATTTGCGGTTTTCGCATAACCCGTCTGCCCATTGATTGGCTATCATTACTTTGGAGATTGAACATACTCATAATGTCACCCAATTTGAAATAGATACCGGCAAAGGTCACAATTTGTAGAAAAACTACCATAAAGAAGGGATAAGTAGCGGAAATGTTGAAAAACATCGTGGAAATACTAAATGCAGTCGTGATGACTAATGTCACTCCCGCTCGCATCATAATCGTATTAAACAAGCGAATAATCGCCTTCTTTCCCAAACTTTCATAAGTTGGCAACATGGACAATAAAAAACTGATAGGAAGAAACATCGCAAAGATAATGAAGAGAATTTGCGAGAACAACATCATCCCAGTTAGTAGAAAGACAAAGAAGGATATGCCAATATTGAACAACACCAAAAAGACCACGGTCCCTAAGCGGTTCATGGTTTTGGTAATACTTAAATTCGCATTGTCATTGTCTTCAATCTCCGCTTTGACCGCTTCTTCCCGATCTTTGCCTTTGTTTTCATCTGGACTTACAGATAGAATCTTGTTGACCCGGTCTTCGCCAATTTCTTCTATGTTGGAATCATCAAATTGTAATAGTAACCAGGGTTGTTGGACTTGAATGGAAAACAAGCTATCTCGAATCAAGTCCACACTATCTTTTCCTTGGCTTTCCGAATTCGGTACAACAATCTCGGTCCCAAGGGTAAGGGACGCTTCACTAACATCTGAGCTAAAGTCATTGATTTTTGTGATATAGGTGGGCGCATACGCAATGAACGAACCTGAAAGTAGAAAAATCATCACAAAATTTAATACGGCTCGAACTGCTTTGGTAGTTTCTCGTTTGAGTAGACTCGTATACGCCACATAAACTCCTAGAGCTAAAATCATTAATAATAGAAACCCAAAGTAAAAACCCGAGGTCTGAAGTCCATTTTCGGTAATGCCGGCTAAGGTTTGAATGTTTTTCCCAATACTTTCAGCTGTGTCTGAAATGAAATCCAACTTGTAAGCTTCTTGAACTACATAACCTGTGGCATTCGACAAATACAGACTCACAGTCCAAATAAAATTAGTAATGGCATAAAGACCATACATTACGCTCTTGCCTAAGCCATCACCCCAATTCCAAGGTAACCAATCCCATGAACTATCCACAAAGAAATCTAGTTGATAGTTGTTCAGTGAATATTGAGAATATAAATTTCCTGCTTCAACTGTATCATCAACCAGACCTGTCGCCTCTGCTACCGTACCGACTAAACTCAATAGAATTGTCAGGATGATGATGCTAATAAAAACGATTGCCACAATCCGAAAAAGTTTCTTTTTCATCCCCTCACTCCATTCTCTCTTGAACCGGTGGACGGGTATCAAAAGCATGGAAGAGTTCTTCAAAGACTGGATGAACTTGGACCACACCCACTCGACCATACAAATCTTGCATCAAGCATTGACCGTTTTCCAAATCTCGCAAGCGTTTTTGGTTGTTTTCATCTCCTTGATCTAAGCCAAAGAATTCCAAAGTCTTCTTGATTTCATAGTTCCTGCTCCCGTGAGAAGTGAGATGTTATCCAATCCTTTAAGTACTGGTAACGATATTTTCACTGATGGTATGTTAATTCCACCAATTACAGGAAGCTCTGTATTATCAAATTGGGTTTTTAATACTAGCTCATTTGATATTGATTCTACAGAGTCAAAATCAAAGTTTCCTGATTTCTTTAAAATTTTTTCGAGTTTCTCCTGAGTGAAATTTGTAAGATTGTATTGTTTCGTTCGTTGACTCAACATGTACGATCGAATTTGATTATTGAAAATCAATCCAAAACCAATAACCAACATTACTACCATTAACACATTAATAGTAATTCTTTTTAGTTTGCTTCTTTTATACATCTATATTCCAAGTAAAGGTGCAGGATCAACAAATCCAGTCCAATTTTGACTTGTTGCTACACTAAAATGGAGATGAACGCCTGTAGAATTTCCTGTTGTTCCCATCACACCGATAGTCTGTCCAGTACTAACTGTTTGTCCTGCAGATGCTACAAGGCTACTCATATGAAAATAGTATGAATAGTAGCCGTCACCATGATCGATAATAATGTAATTTCCTGCAGTTGCTTCAAAAGCTGCTTGCAAAACAGTTCCACTCCTAGTTGCTAGAATTGGAGTATTTGATGTACCACCCATGTCGATCCCATTATGAAAAGTTCCAGAGATACCAGTAGGGTCTGGTCTAGAACCAAATGGACTTGTCACAATAATGTTAGATACTGGTGCTCCCCACCCTGATGTACTTGGGGTTGGTGCTGGTTTCACATCAGTTATATTAGGATTGCTTATTGAAGGTTTAGAATCAACAACTTGATTAGTTGAATTTACATTAGACGTTTCTTTTTTTATTAATTCAGCTTCTTGGGCTTCTAATATCGCTTGTGCTTCGGCTTCTTTTCTCTTCTCTTCCTCTAAAACTCTTAGCTCTTCCTGCTTCTTTTTTTCAGCTTCAATTTTTTGAATTTCAAACTTTTCTTTTTCAGCTTTTTCAGTTGCCAAAGTTGCAGAGATTCCTTTTATCTTAATATCTTGGTCTAATTTGTCATTTGCAAGGGCCATTTCTTTCTCTTCTAATTCATTCGTCTTTTTTTCAGCCTCAATTAATTTATTTTCAATATCATTTTCTAATATTTCTAATTTTTCTTTGTCATCTTTTTGGGCACTCATTATCTCGTTATTTGCATTTACAAGTTTTGTCATGCCTATTGTTTTATTAACAACATCAGTTAAAGATTCTGAATTGATCAATAATGAAAGAACGGACCCGTTTAATTGATTCACTTGCGCATTTCTGGCTTGTTTATCTATCACTTCGTCTCTACGTTCAATCTTTTGTTCAAGCTCAGTAATTTCATTTCTCAAACTGTTAAGCTCTTCTTCAAGAGAGTTTTTCTCATTTAACGCATTTTGGTATTCATTTTGTAGAGTAGAAATTCGGTTATTCAATTCTGCCAAATAAGTTTCTGCTGACTGCTGATCTTTAACAATAGTTTCGATTTCTCTATCTTTTTCTTGTATTTTTTCATCAATTGTTTGTGCAGCAGCAAAAGTACTGTTACCAAAAACTGAGAGTAAGACTACTAAAGATACTAAAATAAGCGACTTCTTCAAACTAATCTTTCACTTCTTTCCTGTTTTACTTAAAACTGTCAGAGTTCATTAATTTTATTAATCCTCCTTTCAAACTTTATATTTTTGGGAAATATTACCCTTTAAAACGAAAAACTATATCTATTAAACTCTGAAGTTAGAATTAAGGTAACTAATAGTTATGGAGATTTTATGTAAAAATTTGAAAGCTCCATAAAAATCACATAATTGTAATGTATGATATAGAAAGTTAATATAGGAGATAATAAATATGCATAGTTTTAGAAAAATGTTAAAACCTTGGGATATTATCCTCATTATCCTGATATCAATCTCTTCATTTTCTCCCGTAGGCATTGCTGCTTGGAAAGCGTCTGTCAAAAGTGATTCAAATAAAATGACAGAAGTTATCGCAGTAGTTAAAATCGATGGGAAAATAGTAGATGAGTTTAACTTAACTACTACCAAAAAATCGTTTGAGAAAACTTATTACCCGGCCAAAGAGAAATATAACATTATTGAAGTTGCTCCTGGAAAAATTCGAGTTAAAGAAGATAACAGCCCAGACCAAGTTGCAGTTCGTACTAGTTGGATTAGTAGACCAGGTGATACGAGTATCTGTCTTCCCCATAAACTTATTATTGAAGTATTAGGTGTTGATGAAAATCCATTAATTTACTGAAATTTTTTCATGCCTACACTGCTCAACATCAATTTATCAATACAGAACTTGAATTATGGAGGATTGCTACAGATGAACAAGGATTTTGACAAACAGTCAAGTGACAAATTACAAACAAAAAAAGAGATAAAATTAGGACCATAGTTTTATCTCTTTTGATAACGATTTTTTTAAAGGATTGGCTGTAACAGCTAATAACCAACTTAGTAACGAGTCTTTAAAAAATATAAAAGTAGAAACCGTTAATAGTTGGAACCATATGAAGAATTACAACAACAAATCTTTCAAAGACTAGATCTCTCAATTAATTGATGAGCTAATGAGAGAAGTTTTAAGAAAAAATTGTATTTGTCAACCTTGCTCTTGCAGATGAAAGTAGTTCTCTTTTTATAAAAAATTTTACCGGGAAAGAATATTTAAAAAGAAATTTTACTATATTATCACTAGGAGAATTGTTATAACGCATGATTTCAACTCTCTATTAAGTAGTCACTAAATCTATTTTATAAACTTTAAATAGTGTGGAAATACCATTTTTTTACTTAAATCAACACACTTGCAGAAATTATTGCTGTTATCCATAAAATAAATCAAGGTTAATTCAACTTAAAAGAGGCTGACCCAAAAGTAACTTTTCATATTAATATCACGAAATTAACAAAACATAAATTCCCTAAAGTCAATGTTTTAACAAACTGATCTTATGGGTTTTTTTTATGATCTTAAGGCTTTTGGAAAAGCCTTAAGACCATAAAAAACGAAATCCATATTATAAAATAATTGTTTAGATTACTAGTTCACTCTTATGTTTTACTACAATGGCGTTTTCTAGAAAAAATGATCCTATCTTTAAACTTCATTGAAAAAAACGGAGTAGAAAAATACTACTCCGAAAAAGTTATGTTATTAATTACAATAGAAATAGAGTATTTAAAGCATTTTATACAATTCTCAGAGCACTAATTTGAAATGATATTTTAATCAATCTTTAGTAGCATAGCATTTATAGCAACTATAACCGTACTCAGTGACATGAAGATAGCTCCAATAGCCGGGCTAAGAATAATACCCCAGCTTGCCAATATCCCAGCAGCCAATGGTATTGCTAAAATATTATAGCCTGCTCCCCACCATAAGTTCTGTACCATCTTTCTTTGAGTATTCTTTGCTAATGATAGAAAATGTAATATATCAGAAGGGTTACTTTTCACCAAAATAACATCTGCTGAATCTATCGCAACATCGGTCCCGGCACCAATAGCCACTCCAATGCTCGCTCTTACTAAACTTGGGGCATCATTGACTCCATCACCAACCATCATAACTATTAAGTTCTTATCTTTATATTCTTTTACAATTTTTTCTTTATCCTCTGGCATAAGTTCTGCGTGAACATCGTCGATTCCTAATTGTTTTGCAACAACTGAAGCAACTTGCTTATTATCCCCTGTTATCATTACAGGTTTAATCCCTCTGGCCTTCATTTTTTCAACCATGAGTTTTGCTTCCGGTTTTATTTGATCTCCTTGTGCTACTAGGCCAATACTCTGATCATCCAAAAGTAGAAAGCTAATTGAATTTCCTTGATTAGATAGATCATTAAACATCTGTTTATCATACGAAATACTTTTCTTGTTTAAATAAGAAACACTAACAATTTTTATATCTTTTCCATTAACTCTACCTTCCAAACCAATACCAGGTAAATTTGTTACATCTTCTGCTTTTGGAATAGTCAACTGTAGTTCATCTATCTTTTTCAATACACCAACTGAAAGTGGATGACTGGAATTTTGCTCAAGTGCTGCCATGAATTCAAGTACTTGTTCTTCAGTGTACTGAGTGCTAAATGAAAGATACTCATTAACTGCAAAATTACCCTCAGTCAAAGTTCCTGTTTTATCCATCATAATAACATCAACTTTTTTGGCAACTTCCAGTGCTTGACGGTTCTTAATCAATAAACCATTCTTCGCTCCCAGTGAAGTGGATCTAGCTGTTACTAAAGGTATAGCAAGTCCTAATGCGTATGGACAAGCGATTATTAACACAGTAACCATTCTTTCTAGAGCTATATTCAAATCACCTGTAAGGACCATCCAAATTATGAACGCGCCAATACCGACAATCAATGCAACATAAAATAAAAGTTTTGCAACTTTATCTGATAAGGATTCCACTCTAGATTTCTCTTTCTGAGCGTTACTTACTAATTCCATAACTTGTGAAAGATAACCAGATTCTCCTGTTCCCGTTACTTCTACGGTTATTGTACCTGAACCATTTACCGATCCACCAATAACCTTATCATTCAATCCTTTTTGTACATCTTTTGACTCACCAGTTACCATAGATTCATTGACATTGGTATTTCCGGCTACAATAACTCCATCAGTTGGAATCTTTTCACCTGCTTTTACAAGTACTCTTTCTCCCACTTGAACGTCTTTCAGATCAACTTCTTTAGTATTGCCAGATTCATCTACTATTATTGCCGAGTTAGGTAGTAATTCTGCCATTTTTTGGAGCGCATTGCCAGCGTTGCTAATAGCATTCATTTCTATCCAGTGTCCTAATAGCATAATTAATATCAATGTAGCAAGCTCCCAGAAGAAATCCATTACGTGAGTATTACTCTTTGTTATATTATTAGCAATAAAAGCATATACACTGTATATGTAAGCAACAGATATACCTAATGAAATTAATGTCATCATTGCTGGATTCTTCATTTCTAATTCCATTTTAGCCCCTTTTAAAAAAGGCATGCCACCGTAAAAGAATAATATTGAAGCTAAGATTAGAACTATCCACTCAGATCCTTGAAAAGTTAATTGGAATGGCAGTTTTCCACCCATCATTGGAGATAATAGAATAATTGGGATGGAAAGAAAAAGAGATACAATGAATTTTACTTTAAGATTACCCATGTGCATTGAATGGTCCATTCCCCCATGTTCATGATTTGTATGATGCATTTTTTCATGATCATGTCCATTGTGATGATCTTCGTGATTCATGGTAGCATGATGATGTCCATTATGTTGAGAATGAGTTTCTTTATTAGACATGTTACGTTCCTCCTTAAATTCAACTTCAAAAACGACTACATTTGTAAACGATATGTTCACACTAATAATAACTGATTATTTTAGAATGTCAACTATTATACTTGCAGAAAGGATTTTGAGAAAATACAGCCCAAAAACTTTTTGGGCTGTTTTCCTATTTCAATTTAGATTTTAAATCACTTAACTCGCTACTTAAAATTTCATTTTGAGCTTTTAGATTTTCCAATTCCTTTTTCATCATTGGATCATCATTGTCACTTTTAGCAACTGAGTGCATTCCTTTCATCATAAAAATCATCATGATAGGACAAAGTAAAAGTAATAGCCACTGCATTAGATTCGCTCCTTAACTAAATTTTTTAAAATTGACACTTCTTCTTTTAATTGTTCTGTTTGTTTTCTCAAAAGTATCAATTCATGATTGGCTTCTGTATGCTTAGTATGGTCCTCTTCCTTATCATGATTATGCCCTCCATGTCCATGCCCTTTATGCATGAACATCATTGAAATGGGACAGATTAACAACAATAAAAATGGTAAATAATTAAGTATAGTTTCCATTATAGTGTTCCTCCTTATTTTTTTTTAAATAAAAATATACTAAAAGAGCGCTAAAGATCAAAGAAATAGATAGTACCTGTGCCATCCGTAAGTTTTGAGTCAACATCAAACTATCCGTTCTCAAGCCCTCTATCCAGAATCTTCCAATTGAGTACATGATAATATATACCAAGAAGAGTTGACCATTAAATGCCTTTCTCTTAATTAGTAATATCAATATGATGAGGACTCCTATATTCCATAAAGACTCATAAAGAAATGTCGGCTGTCTATAAGCTCCATCGATATACATTTAGTTTACAATAAAATTTGGCAACAAAAATCCTTTTAGAGCTTCTCTACTTATTTCACCACCATAAGCTTCTTGATTCATAAAGTTACCCCAGCGACCAATAATTTGACCGATCACAATGCTTGGAGCAACAATGTCAGCTACTTTCCAAAACGAAAGGTTTTTTTTTCTACAATAGATTACTCCTGTAGCAACCGCACCAATCAAGCCTCCATGAATAGCAAGTCCACCTTCCCATACTTTCAGAATGTCTACTGGATTTCTTATATAAGTATCTAATTCAAAAAAAACATAGTACAATCTAGCTGAAATTATAGAGACTGGCAATCCGTACAGCAATAAGTCAGAGATTACATCTTCTGATATCCCTTCTTTCTTTGCCCTTTTACTAGCAATAAAGTATCCTAACAAAATTCCGCTAACTATAAAAACAGCATACCAGTATACAGTAAACGGTCCAAAAGATATGAACACTCTATTGTATGGTTCTCTCAAAGTCATTCCTCCTTCTTGATCTTGCAATGACTATATCAGCCGATTATGGAAATTTTATGTAGAATCAAATTATTTTATATCTTTACGTCTATACATATTTTCTACATAATTCTCTATTATGATTCTCTCAAGGAGGGATGTACTATTCATATTAATCGATTGAAAATAGGATTTAGTTTTCTTACTATATTTGTCTTTGCTTTATCGCATGCCATTTCAGTTACAATTAATTTTCCTGGTTTGCTCAAAATAAATTTGCTATTTCAAGATGCTTCAAATTTTGACATTTGGAATAGAAGTCAGGTGAATATTGATTTTAGGAATTTGATGAGCTACTTAAACAATCCTTTTCAAAAATCACTAAAATTTGATTATTTATTTCTATCTAATAGAGGAATTAATCATTTTAAAGATGTTAAATTGCTTTTCCAACTAAATTATTCCATTCTTATCTTGTCTGGATTAGTAGTATTTTGGTTATTCTACAAAAAAATCTTACTACGCGAACAAGCAAAAATAGTATCTCACTATCTTAAGATTTTTTGGATATCATTTTGTCTGATAGCATTACTATTCTTTGAAAAATCTTTTGTTGTTTTTCATGAATTATTTTTCACTAACAACGATTGGATCTTTAACTATGAAACAGATCCAATTATACTTTTCTTACCAGAATCCTTTTTTCTAGCATGTTTTGTATTAATTTTCTTGATAAATTTCTTTACGTTATCCAAAATCCACTTGCTATTTAATAAGAAAGATTTGGTTTAATAATTTAATACACTTGATGTTCCCACTAGCGAAAGGAGGATAAAAATGTCAAGTAGACAAATTCAAGTGACTAATTCTGAATTAGAAGTCCTAAAATTTATTTGGAAATCGGAACCTGTTCCATCTGGTTCTATTACACATGAAATGAAGTTATGTAATAATTGGCACCCATCTACCTCAAAAACGCTCATTAAAAGATTATTAGACAAACAAACAATTTGTTACAGTACAGTAAACAGGCGGCGCTATTATTCAGCAATAATTTCTGAACAGGAATTTTTATTATTTGAAATCCAACGAATAATGTCAGGAATGAATAGTGAATGTATTGCTGAAATAAGCAGCTATTTAGCTGAGTTGGATAACTCAAATAAAATGGAGGTAATCCATGATAACAAAACTTAATATTTATGGAATGACCTGCGCATCTTGCGCAGCAACAATAGAGAAGAGTATTGGTGAATTGAACGGGGTAAAATCAGCCAATGTCAATTTGGCTACAGAAATATTGAAATTGGAGTACGATGAAACCAAAATAAATAATCATACTATTATCAAGACAATGAAGAGTATTGGATATGATGCCGAATTACGGAGTCAAACTGAATCCACTAATTTTGGAATTAGTGGAATGACTTGTGCATCCTGTGCAAGTAAAATTGAAAAAGCAGTGTCTTCTATTGAAAATGTAACATATGCCAGTGTGAATTTAGCAACAGAAAAACTTTCACTAACTACTTCAGATCCAAATGTACTTAGCAAAGTTGATGAAGTTGTTTCAAAACTTGGCTATACTCTATATTCACTTGAGGAAAACACCGATCAGGAAGAAAAAAAGAAAAATGAGCTAAAAAATATTTGGAGACGATTCATTGTATCCACTATTTTCACAATACCCGTTTTGTATATTGCTGGTGCGCACATGCTCAATTTACCTCTTCCTCAAATAATTGATCCTATGGTAAATCCAATTACTTTCGCTTTAATACAGCTATTTCTCACTATACCTGTTATCTTTGTGAGTCATTCTTACTACACGATAGGATTTTCTTCGCTTATCAAAGGACATCCAAACATGGATTCTTTGATTGCTCTGGGTACAAGTGCTGCTTTCTCATATGGCGTTTTTGCAACTTGGCAAATCATTCAAGGAAACGATTCATATACAAATGAATTGTACTTTGAAGCAGCAGCAGTAATTTTGTCTTTGATAACTTTAGGAAAGTACCTTGAATCTTTAACAAAAGGAAAAACTTCTGAAGCTATAAAAAAACTCATGGGACTTGCACCTAAAACTGCAACAATAATTAGAGATGGCATTGAATTATCGCTTCCAATTGAAGCAGTTGTAGTGGGAGATACGATTATCACAAAACCTGGTGAAAAATTACCAGTTGATGGCATAGTTATTGATGGGAGAACTTCAATAGATGAATCCATGCTTACTGGTGAAAGCATACCTGTTGAGAAAAAAATTGGGGATAAAGTTATTGGTTCTAGTATAAATAAAAATGGATTAATTAAGTATGAAGCAACTCGAGTTGGTGAAGATACGACATTATCACAAATTATAAAATTGGTGGAAGATGCACAAACTTCTAAAGCTCCTATTGCAAAATTAGCTGATATTATTTCAGGTTATTTTGTGCCAATTGTAATTCTTGTCTCATTAGTAGCTAGCGTACTCTGGTTTATATCAGGACAGAGTATTCTATTTTCTCTAACTATTCTAATTTCAGTGCTAGTAATCGCCTGCCCTTGTGCTTTAGGTCTTGCAACACCAACTGCAATTATGGTAGGAACTGGTAAAGGAGCAGAAAATGGAATTTTAATTAAAAGTGGAGAAGCATTAGAAACTACCCATCAGTTAAAAACAATAATTTTTGATAAAACTGGAACAATAACTGAGGGGAAACCAATTGTGACCGATATCGTAACAACAGAAAATATTGACAAAAATTTCCTTTTATTTTTAGCTGCTTCTGCTGAAAAAGGTTCTGAACATCCTTTAGGTGAGGCAATTGTATTAGAAGCAAAGAAAAACAGCATTGAATTAGTTGATCCGACTTCATTCGAAGCTTTGTCTGGTTTGGGAATCAAAGCAAACTTAGATGGGCTAGACATTAGTCTTGGAAATGAAAAATATTTTGAAACCCAAAATATTGATATTAGTAAATTGAAAGAAGATTCAAACAGGCTAGCCTCTGAAGGAAAAACCCCTATGTTTATTTCAAACAATCAAATACTTCTTGGAATTATCGCCGTTGCAGACACCGTCAAACCAACTAGCATGTTTGCAATTGAACAACTAAAAAAACTAGGAATTAAAGTAATTATGTTAACAGGTGACAATAAGCGCACGGCAAAAGCAATTGCAAAACAAGTAGGTATTGATTATGTTATTAGTGAAGTATTACCTCAGGATAAAGCTCAACATGTAAAGACTTATCAGGCAGAAGGGCAAAAAGTTGCTATGGTTGGAGATGGTATTAACGATGCTCCAGCACTTGCTCAAGCAGACATAGGTATAGCAATTGGTTCTGGAACAGATATCGCAATCGAATCAGCAGATATAATATTGATGAAAGATGACCTTCAATCTGTTCCTACAGCAATTGAATTGAGCAAAAAAACAATCCGAAACATTAAGGAGAACCTCTTCTGGGCTTTTGCATATAATATATTGGGAATACCTGTAGCAATGGGAGTTTTATACATTTTTGGTGGCCCTCTTCTAAGTCCGATCATAGCTGGCGCAGCAATGAGCTTCAGTTCAGTCTCAGTACTTTTAAATGCACTTCGACTAAAAAAATTTAAACCAAGAACAAGAAAGAAGGAAACATTATGACATCATATATGCAAACTGTATCTATAGATGGAATGAAATGCACTGGTTGTGCAACAACTGTTAGAAATACATTAGAAACTAACAAGCCACTGTCTGTAGAAAAAATTGATTTGAAAAAAGGAATTGTTACTTTTAAAACGGACTCTAGATTATCTCTTACTTTAATCAATCAATTATTAAAAGATACTAAATATACAGCTACTAAAGAATTCAATTAATAAATAAAAGATGTGGAGATAATTACACAAAATCTCCACATCTTTTATTTATTCTATTTGTGAAATCAATATAGGAGGATTTTTATGAATAAACTAAGTAGAAATTGGATATTGTTAATTGCTGCAATAGCATTAATACTTGGGGGATTAGGAATTTTTATTGTTCAGCAAAAAAATATTCGTACTTCCTTCTCAGATTCCCCATCAAAAGAAACAATGCAAGAAGAAAGACCTAATAGAAATACGATGGGAAATATGATGACAAACGAGCAAAATATTGAACTGAAAAATATTAGTCAGTCAGAGCAGCCCTTACTTATACCACCACTATTAGAACCTGGTTCAGAAGACGATGAAAATATATCTTATAATATAACTGCCAAAGAGGGCGAGTTTCAAATCAAAGAAGGAAAAAAAACAAAAACTTTAGGCTATAACGGTGATTTTCTAGGCCCTGTCATTAGAATGAAACAAGGCCAAAAAGTGACATTAACAACTACAAATCAATTGAAGTCTAAAACTTCATTTCATTGGCATGGCTTAAAAATCCCTTCAGAAGTTGATGGTGGACCTCATCAAGTCGTAGAACCCGGAGAGAAAAAAGTGATCTCTTTCACTGTCGACCAGGATGCCTCTACACTATGGTTCCACCCACATCCGGAAGGAGAAACTGCATCGCAAGTTTACAGAGGTTTAGCAGGATTAATGTATATAGATGATGAAAATTCGGATTCTTTAAATCTTCCGAACAATTATGGAAAGGATGATATTCCGCTAATAGTTCAAGATAAATCATTTGATTCCGATAACCAAATTGATTATGAAACCGATTTTTATTCGGATGGAACCCAAGGAGATACTTTGCTTGTAAACGGCACTATCAATCCTTATATTGAAGTAAATAGTAGATGGATGAGATATCGAATAATCAGTGGTTCCAACTCAAGAAATTTTATCTTTTCCTTAAAAGATAATCAACCATTTTACCAGATAGCATCAGATGGAGGTCTACTAAATTCTTCTACTAAATTGACTTCATTAACGCTATCACCCGGAGAACGTGCTGAAATTTTAGTAGATACTAATGATTACAAAAATGGTGATACTCTAAAATTATTGGCAAACAACACAGTTGCACTGACGATGAAAATAAATAAAAATAAATCGAATACCACCTTTGAGCCTTCAAAGAAGCTTAATTCTATAAAAGACATAGATACAGAAAATTTGGATAAACTAGATAGACAAAAAATAGATCTAAAAGGTATGTCGCATATGGTAAGTATTAATAATAAACAGTTTGATGCAGATAGAATTGATCTCTACAAAAGAGTGAACACTCAAGAAGTCTGGGAAGTAAACAACATTTCGGGCATGATGGGTGGCATGATCCATCCCTTTCATATTCACGGTGTTCAGTTTCAAATTATCTCATGAAACGGGCAGCTCCCACAAGCTAATGAACGTGGATGGAAAGATACTGTTTTAGTAAATCCAGAGGAAACAGTTGAACTACTCGTAGAATTCGACCATGAAGGTGTTTTCATGTATCATTGTCATATATTAGAACATGAGGAATATGGAATGATGGGACAAATGGAGATAAAATAAATGTGGTAAAGGAAAGATTTTATATGAAAATTTTAATTGTGGATGATGAAGCTAAAATATTGGAAATCATTGACGCATATCTAGTCGCTAACAAATTCTCAGTTTATAAAGCAACAAATGGATCTATGGCATTAAGTAAGTTTGAATCTATTAATCCCGATTTGGTTGTATTAGATTTAATGTTACCCGATACGGATGGATTAACTGTTTGTAGAAAAATCAGAGAAAGTTCAAACATCCCGATCATTATGCTAACTGCCAAATCTGATGAAGAGGATATACTTACAGGACTTCAATTGGGCGCAGATGATTACATGGTAAAACCTTTTAGCCCTAAAGAATTAGTTGCAAGAATTCAAACAGTTTTACGCAGATCTGAGACATTAACGAATCCCAATAAACTCTCCATCAATAAGGGGGAGTTACTGATTTACCCAGAGAGTCGTCAAGTATATCTTCATCAAATTGAACTTAATCTTACAACAACGGAATTTGATATTCTATATACTTTAGCTTCTACTCCCAATAAAGTTTTTTCTAGAGGTGATTTGATAGAGAAAATTAAAGGAACAGAATTTGATGGATTAGATCGGAGCATTGACTCTCATATAAAAAATCTAAGACACAAAATTGAGGCTGATCCTAAAACGCCTAACTATATATTAACAGTGCATGGAACTGGTTATAGATTTGGTTATTAAAAATGAAAAAACGAACGATCAGAACGCAACTAACTGTTTCCTTTTTAGTAATAGCTACTCTAATTATAGGTTCCTTAAGCTTGATTACACTTGGCCTAACTAATAATCATTTCAGTAAATATGTAAACGAGCGACAAGAGGACTTGCTAAATCAATATGTAAACACAATTGATTTGCTTTGGATAAATAACAATGATACTTGGAATCTTGATGAACTCTCTACTCTCTCTGATAAAGCAATTGAAAGTAATTTCTATTTTTCTATAGAAGATAAACAACAAAATACCATTTGGGAACTTCAAGGAAAAAAATTGGAAGCAGCTCAAATAAAGTTAAAAGAGAACGCGTTAAGAGTATCTGAAACAAAAAGTGTAGAACTAGATAAGACCATTACAGTAACAAAAGATTTGATTAGTAATGATAAAGTATTTGGTGTAATAACATTTTATTATTTGGGGCCATTTGCATATACTGAACATGATGCAATGTTCATTTCAAGTATGAAGCAAAGTCTAATGTATGTAGCTTTTACTGCCTTTCTTGTTTCATTTATCTTTGCATCATGGATATCAAAAAGATTGGGCCTGCCTCTAAAACATGTAAGTGATTTGACACATCAACTAACACGAGGAGAATATTCATTAAAAATCCCACAAGAGACTTCAATCATTGAAATTAATTCGCTAATTGATTCATTAAACGATTTGAGTAGCCAACTTGAAAAACAAGCGGGTCTCCGCAAAAGATTAACTACGGATATTTCTCATGAATTACGTACTCCATTAGCTACTTTAAAAGGAAATATTGAAGCTATGATTGATGGAGTTTGGGAGCTAACTCCTGATCGTTTGCAGTCTTGTTATGATGAAGTAGATCGCTTAACTCGCCTAATAAAAAATATTGAACTAGTCAACAAAATCGAGACAAATTATGATAATTTGGAAAAAACTAATTTTGATTTATATCAACTTTGTGAATCTGTTATAGATAATTTTGCAAGTAAAATTGAAGAAAAAGCTCTAACTGTGAATGTACATGGCGAAAAAGTTAATCTTTTTGCAGATAAAGATAAAATAAATCAAGTACTAACAAACCTGTTAAGTAATGCCATCAAATTCACTCAAAAAGAAGGGAAAATAACATTCACAGTGAAGAAAGAAAACAAAAATGCTCTTTTGATTATTGAAGATAATGGCATTGGCATTGAAATTGATCAATTGACTCATATATTTGATCGATTTTATATGGCCGATCCTTCTAGGAGCAGAAATTTGGGTGGACAAGGTATTGGGCTTGCAATTGTAAAAAGTGTTGTAGAAGCACATAATGGTACTATTGAAGCAAAAAGTAATTTAGGATTAGGAACAATCTTTACTATTAGCATTCCTTTGTAATAAACCAGATGGAAAGGTGGTGAATTTATTGTTTCAACAACATCTAAAAATTTACAATTTGATTTGCGAATGCTGGGCTAAAAAGATATTTTATCAATTAATTTTTCTTGAACAAGTTGATAAAATACTTTTGGACATACAAACACGCTCTGTAATCGTATTCTCAAAAACACGTTTATCGATTGAATCTTTTGAGGAGGCCCTTCAAACAAAACATTTTTTTGATTTTGAAATAGTCAGTGATTAACAAAAATTAATTATTATGGAGGTATTTCATGAAACGAAATATTAGTATTATATTCCTTAGCCTAGGTACAATTTTAACCCTGGCAGCTTGCTCCACTCCTAATACAACGAAATCATCTACAACTTCTTCTGAAAAAAATGAAACGACAATTAGTAGTACTATGGACAGTATGGCTGGAATGAATCATGATGGTGTTGTTCCTGATGGTATGAAAGACGACTCTAACCCAAAGTTTCCAATAGGAAGTTCTATTATATTATTGGACGATCATATGGATGGAATGAATGGTGCTGAGGGATATGTTGTAGGAGCTTACAAAACTACAATCTATGAAGTGAGTTATGATCCTACAAATGGTGGAGAAAAAGTAAGTAATCATAAATGGGTTGTACAAGAAGAACTCAAAGACCCAAGCAATATTGCAGCAAAGGGTGATACAGTCATATTGAACGCTGAACATATGGACGGAATGATGGGTGCAACTGCGACTGTTGATGATGCTATTAACGCTACAGTATACGTAGTTGACTACACACCAACCAATGGTGATGAGATGGTAAAAAATCACATGTGGGTAACTGAAGATGAAATGAAAATTAATGAGAAAGGAGAATAAAAAATGACAAAAAAAGCGAAAATATTGTTTATTAGTATGAGCATTCTATCATTAATTGGATTATTTAGCCTATTTAATCTTGGATATTCAGCACTAGCAAATTTATCCAGTTCTAAATATGAGAACCGAACAGTTCGAAACGGTAATATGATGTCACAACTCAATTCCAATAACTATTCGGATCGTTGTAACAATAGGAATAGTTTACAGTAACCCCTTACAATGGAGTAGAATAAAACTAACTAAATGAGCTTTATTCTACTCTTTTACAATCAATAAGTTTATTAAAATGAAGCCCGTTCTAAAAAAATCAATCCTCATTACCAAACACTTTAGACTAGCATGATGATTAAAATAAAATAATGATCCTTTCAGATAAGAATTCGTCAAGAAATCTTTTTTAGTCTTTGAAAATACCTTCTTCATTTCTAATTACTAAATTAAAACAATTGGACAACTCATTTTCTTTTGATGAGCAACTAGTTTATAGGAATCTTATCAAGAATTTATTGAATCTATCTAATAAGCAATACCAATTATTTTCCAATTCTCTACTTCTTGTAAAATGATATTGTATTCAAAATTATGCATTATTTTAGATGTATTATTGAGATATTTCACTACAACTATTGTCTGAATTACATCTCCTTTTCGTTGATAGATAGGACTAACTAATTCTACAAAATTTAAGTTACTATTGATTGGTTGCATTACATCATTCTCTACATAATACTCAAGTTCTTTTGCTGACGCTGTTGGATAAATCTTGAAAAATGTCTCTAAAAACTCGGTGATTTCTTCAGTCGTTTTAGCATCAATTTCTGAATCATTTTCTACTTGTTTTATTTCATATTTCGCTTTCTCTGGTTTTCCAATCATTGTGGGCAAGCTGGACACAATATGGTTGCCTTTCTTATCTTCATATATTGTCACTCGATATGCAGATGAAACTTGCTGTACTTTTTTCCCTTCTGTAATCTTTTGATCTACTAAAAATGAAACAACAAATTCTTCCAAGTGTTTTTCCACATTAATAATTTTGACTGACTGTACCTCAGAACTAGTGGGAATATCCGCTCGAACCATATCTTGACTTAAAGTCACCCCTTCCTCAGTCAGATATTGTTCAAGATTATCCATTCTCTTTTCAATGACTTCTTTATCATTCTTCCATGAAAAATACTCTTTCGCAAAATCCATCGTGAAATTTTCAACTCCAGAAGTATTCACTATTTTTTCTTTCACAACCACTTTCTCATGAGCCGTGTGCTGATCAATCGCCGTGAAATTTTTGTATATTCCAAAAGTGAGACTGCAAAACAATAAAAACCAAAGGGCAAGCACCATTTTTCGATGCTTGCCCACTGTAATTACTCGTTCTTTCTTCTTTTTTGGAATCTTCTCCTTCTGGCTTCGTTCAATTTTTATCTTCATGTTCATTCCTCTTTTCTCTTATTTATATCGCCCTGCTCCAATAAGATGCTGCTGCCAATAGGGTTCTGTAAGATTCATCCAGCCCACTGGATCTCCCGCATGAAACATCCGATTCTCTCCTGCATAAATTCCGACATGAGTCACGTAAGTACCTGCATCATAAGTTGAGTGAAAGAAAACCAAATCACCTGGTTTGGCATCTTTTAGGTCAATATGAGTCATGGCATCATACTGATCCTGTGCCACTCGTGGAAGTTTCAGGCCAACTTTGGCGTAACACCATTGAGTCAAGCCACTACAATCAAAACCAGTTTCCGGACTCGAACCGCCAAATACATAAGCGGTTCCTTCATATTTAAAAGCTTCATCAAAGATCTTTTGTACGGTTTCGTCATCAAATTTACTAGTGGTGAGATATTGTTTTACCAACAAACAATAAAACATATTCCCATAGTTATAACGCCACCCACCATTTTCCTTAATCGCGATTGGATTGGGGTAATCAACTTTTTGACCACCTGATTTTTCTTTTGAAAAGAATTCCGCCAAAGCAAAACTATGCTTCTTTCCATTTTTTGCGACGTGATCTATATAGCCGCCACCATAATTATAGGCTTGGATAATACTATCTTGATCACAACCTAACTCTTTGGCTCGTTTAACCAAGGAAGCAAAATAGAGACACCCCTGTTTAATGGATGCCTCAGTACTTAATGAATTAGGTGGTAAGCCAGCTGATTCAGAGCTTTGCATCACATCTTTTGCTGTACCACCCGACTCCACTTGAATAATTGCCAAAAGAATCGGTACATAATCTGAAATGTCCGATTCCTTGGCATACTTTTCTACCAGTGACCGATGCTTTAAAACTTCCTCAGAGACACTACTGCCACCGGGAGAGGTACCAGAACTGTTGCTTCCTTCACTATCCTCACCAAATAATAAGCCGACACACAACAAGATGCCCATAAAAGAAATCGTCAAAATTGATAACGAGATTGTACTCAATTTTCTTATGGTCATTTAGACTCACCCGACCTTGGTTTTGGACGAGTTTTTATTCTTCTTTGTACTTTTCGATTGCCTGCTTTTGCAAGAATGGATCGCTTCTTCGCCTGTTGGATAGGAGTCACTTTTCTTACTGGTTGATTGTTTTCTTTCGTACTCAATTTTTGATTTGAGAGTCTTCGTTTGATTTCAGGATTCGAATTTACTTTTACAATTCGATTAGCCGGTGCATTCTTTGGTATCTTACTTTTCTGAGATTTGGATTCCTCTTTTATCGGAACATTGGTCCTACCTTTTCTATGACGATTTGCTAGATCTCCCAATACTTTCCGCTTTTCAGCCATTTTTTCATCTCTACGTTGTCGTTGTTTTTCTCGCAACTCCGCTCGATTCGCTTTTTCTTGGACAAGTCCACGCTTGAATTCTTCTGGTGCTTTTTTCGTCTTTTCGATTTCTTTATGCAGATTGTATTTCAAATTAGTTGGCGTATTCCGCACTTGATCCTTTGCTCGTTGTGCTTTGTCTTTTACCATTGATTGGGTATCTAGTACCTTGCCGATTTTTCTTCCGGTCAAATTCATTCGAGATTGTTTCTTATTTATTGAAATTGGATTTTCCTTATTCGGGTCAGATATTACCTCTTTATTGTTAGATAATGATGGATTCTTTCGTGGAGAAAAACCAGGAGACTTCAATCTGGATATTGATTGATCTTTTGCTAGTTTTCCGCCAACTGCTGCACCACCACCAAAAGCCAATGTTCGTCCTACATTTCGATTAAGTTGCCGTAACTTTCGATTCATTAACATTTGAGGTTTTCGCATGACGCGCCTTCCCATTGACTGGCTATCATTGCTTTGAAGGTTGAACATGCTCATAATGTCCCCTAATTTGAAATAGATTCCAGCAAAAGTCACAATTTGCAGAAAGGCCACCATAAAGAAAGGATAGGTTGCCGAAATATTGAAAAACATGGTGGAAACACTAAATGCAGTCGTAATCACCAACGTAACTCCAGCTCGCATCATAATCGTATTGAACAAACGAATGATTGCTTTCTTCCCCAAACTTTCATAAGTCGGCAACATGGACAGTAAGAAACTAATGGGCAGAAACATCGTAAAGATAATGAAGAGAATTTGCGAGAATAACATAATCCCTGTCAGTAGAAAAACAAAGAAGGAGATACCAATGTTGAACAACACCAAAAAGACCACGGTCCCTAATCGGTTCATGGTCTTGGTGATACTTAGATTCGCATTGTCGTTTTCTTCAATTTCCGCTTTGACTGCCTCTTCTCGATCCTTACCTTTCTTTTCATCTGGACTGACAGATAAAATCTTGTTGACTCGCTCCTCCCCAATTTCTTCAATATTGGAATCACCAAATTGCAACAGTAGCCATGGTTGTTGTACTTGAATGGAAAACAAGCTATCCCGGATCAAATCCACACTATCTTTTCCTTGGCTTTCCGAATTGGGGACCACAATCTCGGTTCCAAGGCTAAGAGCAGCTTCACTAACATCCGAGCTAAAGTCATTGATTTTCGTAATATAGGTAGGCGCATAAGCAATAAACGATCCTGAGAGTAGAAAGATTATCACAAAATTAATCACAGCCCGGACTGCTTTCGTAGTTTCTCGTTTTAATAATCCGGTATACGTCACATAAGCTCCTAGAACCAAAATCATCAATAATAGAAACCCAAAGTAAAATCCCGAGGTCTGGAGCCCATTTTCGTTTATGTCAGCGAGTGTTTGAATATTCTTCCCAATACTTTCCGCCGTATCTGAAATGAAATCTAACTTATAGGCTTCTTGAACCACATAACCCGTGGCATTCGACAGATACAAACTAACCGTCCAAATAAAATTGGTAATGGCATAAAGGACATACATCACGCTCTTGCCTAAGCCATCCCCCCAATTCCAAGGCAGCCAATCCCAAGAACTATCAACAAAGAAATCTAATTGGTAGTTGTTTAGAGAATATTGGGAATAAAGATTTCCGGCTTTCACTGTATCATCAACAAGTCCCGTTGCCTCCGCCACCGTCCCAACTAAGCTCAAAAGAATGATAAGAGAAATTAGACTAACCAAAACAATTCCCACACTCCGAAAAAGTTTCTTTTTCATCCCCTCACTCCATTCTCTCTTGAACCGGCGGACGGGTATCAAAGGCATGGAAGAGTTCTTCAAAGACAGGATGGACTTGAACCACACCTACTCGCCCATACAAGTCTTGCATCAAGCATTGACCGTTTTCCAAATCTCGCAGGCGTTTTTGATTGCTTTCATCTTCCTGATCCAATCCAAAAAATTCCAAGGTTTTCTTGATTTCATGAATATCGGTGCTGCGAAAAGCAAACTTCAACCCGATATTATTTTTTAAACGTTCATCCAATAAATCGTCACTATTTTGCGTGACAAAATAAACACCGGCATTCATGGCCCGACCAGCACGCACGAGTTTATTCGATAACGTCTTTCCTTGCGCTACCTGAAGAAAACTTCACGCCTCATCTAAATCTACAATTTTGAAGATTTCTCGGTTGCTATGGATAAAATCCAAGGCAAAAGTTGAAATAATAATCAGCATCGAAACACTGAGTAATTCCATGGTGGTGTATTCTTCAAAAGTGGACTCTGCATCTGGTAAAACTAAATCCGCCACTTGAATGATATTCAACTGTTTATCCAAACTAATCGATTGCGTAATCGAACCATCTGAGAAAAGCAAGTGAGCAAAATCATAATCGGTAAAAGACTCGATATGATCGGCGATATTTTCCGCGACTGGTGAGCCATCGTTTCGAAGTTCGTTAATGACTTGTAATAGTCCTCGTTGATTACTCTGTGTAACGGTTCGAATGGCCTTGCGTAAAACGGGAAACTTCTCCCCATCACGGCTAGAAATCCCTGTTAAAAAGGTTAGGATATCAATCGCTAGACTTTCCGAGTCCTTCTTTTTCTTCATAATCACATAAGGATCAAGTAAGCCTTGATTTTCTGGTTTACTAGTTAAGTTGAGGATATTGATTTCATCCGCAATTTCTGGCAACGTTTCTTTCCAGCCACCTCGTTCTCCTTTTGGATCGACAATTACAGCTTGCCCACCGAAAAGGACGGCATAATAAACTAAGAGATTGTTACTAAAGGACTTTCCACCGCCAAGAGAACCGAGGAAAGCAGCAGCCAAAGCATTGGTTACTGAACCCTTGACTCCTTGTGAAGCCAATGCCGGTTTCAGGTAAACATTACGACCTGTATCCACATTGTAGCCAAAGTAAATGCCTTCTAATTCTCCTAACATTTGGGTAGCGCCAAAACCAAGACCGGCGAGAAAATCAGAGGTAACATACTGAATATAGTCATTCATGTATCGTTTACTAGAAGGCAAAAACTCTTCATGTAAGCCCGTCATATCGCCAAAGGGCCGAACTAGTTTCACATTGGTGTCATCATAAAAATCTAATACTTCATCACAACGGCGTTTTAGTTCATCTACTGATTCCGCACTCACCCGAACCACATAGCTTAATTTGTACATGGATTCCTTGGACTGATCCAAAGTGGTTTCCAATTCATCCACTGAATCTAAAGCATCTAAGACATTGGAATTCGTCTCATTGTCGGATTGATAAGCATGGTTGTCTAAATCTTTTAATTCCTTTTTCTTATTACGAACAGTAGCGAGTGCCTTTTTGTTAGTGACAATTTCTATATTCATACTCGTATCAATGGGAAATGTGAATTGTTGTTGCTGGTAATAAAAAAGTTCCGAAGAAGGAAAATCCATCTCTCCCACAATCGTGTTGATTGTCAGGTACGCTACATACGACTCATGATTCTCATGTTCCATGCGTAAGTACCTTGGTTTTTCTTCAATCAAACAACGACTTGGACGTAATAGGTCATAACGTTTCACTAGGGTTTCTAATTTCAGCTTTTTCTTTGGTAACTGAAATTCATATTCTTCAAATGGTGTACCTTTTTCACCATAAATATGTTCAATCAAATACGTCAGATCACTCGGTGTCACCCGTCTGACTTTAAATCTCCGAGCTAATTTACTTTCCATTAGTTTTTCAAGCTTAGTATACCGACGAATTTCTTCATTGGATAAGGAAACAAAATCGCCCATCAAATGATGATTCACCCCATAGATAAATTCTTGAAACCCAGAAAAGAAAGATTTCTTGAGACTTTTTAGATTGACTTCTTCATCTGTCGCAATTAGTTTAAAGCCAATAAAAAAGCGATAATCAATCTGACTATCGCCAATCATAGATACCAATGCATCTGTCTGTAGGTCAATCCGTTGTTTCGCGACTTCTTTGAGTCTACCGGTAATTTCCTTCTTCGATCGCTCTTGTGTGGCACGAATACTACTTTCTGTAGCAATTTGTAAGGCATGGATCTTGCCTTCACGATTTTGCGCAATCAATTGGCGAAAGTTATCATGTACTTGATATTTTTGTTCCGGTGACAAAAAGGAGTAGTTATAAGGCACTAACTCATAGTAAGCAAAACACTCACCTTCTTGGTTAAACACAAGATTGTTTTCGATATACTTAATTGGGTACATAGTTCACACTCCTCACTAAAGTGACAGGCTCGACCCATCGTTTCTTCTGTTCTTTGACTTTCTTTCCTGCAAACGTAACCTTAAACCGCAAGTGATAACTGATAAAAGACCGTAAAAATCCCAATGGTTTCTTGCCATCAAAAGTCTTTTGGGACATAAACCAAGTAACCGCAACCGGAATGCCTAAGTATTTTAAAAATGCCCCCTCTATCATAGATAGCGGAGGCACATGGGCAAATACGATGACAAACAGCAAGGACAAAACAAACCAAGCCATCTGGTTAAAGGTCACAGGAAAAGGCAACTGAAAGTCATTGATTGCGTAAATGACTTTTTCAACTGCCCAAATACTGGTGTAGCTTTTTATTTTTTTCATTGACTCATCTCCAAATATATTATTATCCATGTTGAAAATTCTGTTATAATTAAAGGCAGTTAGGAGGTAGATCGGTTTGAAACAAGAAGAACTTAATCTTAAATTGTATGAGCTATTATTGAAAATCCAAAATGAAGCAGATATACTCACAAATGCTGATATCTCAGAATCAGACGCAGAGCTTTATAAGTATATTATTTCTAAAGGATTAGTTCATAATTTAAAAATCGAACATTATTACAGCGGTCCAAATATAGATGCTAGTCAGGCAATAATCACAGATAAAGGATATGCCTTTATTGAGCAAATTAGTGAATCGAATAAACCTATTAAAATGAATCGTGAGAATCGATATAAGCAACTCCAGATATTTCTCAAACGATTAGATGATCAAGACGATGATTTAAGAACTCCAAACAAACGTGTTCGAGAAATTGACTACTACGACTTAATTAAATATGCTATTGATTCAAATTTAGTTAAAGGAATTGCTATTAAATATGCTAGTAACAAACCTCATCTCTTTTTATCACAATTTGCAAGGGTTACTACAGAAGGATACGACGTATTAGATACCCCCTATCCAAAAAAAGACGCATCCGATACAAGCATTAGTAACATCTACAATATCTATGGCGGTGATCAAAAGGGTGCAAGTTTCGGTAGTAATAACACAACTAATAATACTTAACAAGAGGAGTTTAGTATGGACTATCTAACCAAAGAAAAGAAGTTAAATCAACTTTTAAAATTCGTTTATGACGGAACTACTGTTACATCAAACTTATTGGAGCTGTCCCAACAAGAATTCGCATCATTATTAGAAAGTGCAACAAATTCTGGCTATATCCGAGGTGCGTCTATAACAAAAACCAAAATGACACCCATAATTTGGACTGACAACGTCGAACTAACAGAAGCTGGAGCTGAGAAAATTCATCCTTCAGAAAAAAATAATCAGTCGATTCAGACAACAAATACCTTTAACTTTAACTCTTCCGGTGACTATAGAGGAGCAGCGTTTGGAAACAACAATACTGTCACAAACAGCTGGAATACTTCTCTTGAGGAATTAAAAGAATATATTGATGCTTTACCGCCTGAAGACCAACGAGTAGGAAAAGAACTTATCGAAATTGTTGAAACAAAAGATTTTAAGCCTAACGTTTTAGAACGATTTTCTGAGTTTCTCGAAAAACATCCAAAAGTTGTTACTTTAGCTGGTAACGCAATTGTTTGGGCACTTTCTAACACTGATAAACTCCCATTAATAAATTGAGATATACGCCATTCAAATTGAATGGCGTATATCTTTATATTGCATACTCAAAAACTCCACGACTCGTAACCAAATAGTTGCCTCCAATCTCCAAGTCTCTACCACACGCATCAAAATCAATATACGTCTTCAAATGTTCCGGTACTTCTCCAAAATCACCAGCTTCCACAATCAAGTAATACGTTACATCACTCATATCATTACAATCGGGATAACAAATAATATCATCCACATGCTCCACCATCTCCTCAAAAGAATTGAAAAAAGCGTGTTGAATCTCTAAAGCAACCTCACCAATCGGCGTTCCTTCTAATTCCTCTGCTAAACCACACAACCGATTAATTTCCTCAATTGGTGTATACTCATCAATCTCAAAAGGCAGTTCATAATCATGAATCGCATATTCTTCATATTCGTCATTTAATCCAATCCGTTCTTTTACTTCATCAAAATCGACAGGTGGGGTAAACCACGCCCCCACCAACTCCCCTTCATTGTATTTTCCAAGGTTCGCAATATATACTCGCATCTGTTCCATAGTGATTCCCCCTAAGCTCCGACAATTCGGTTAAACAAATTGAGTAAGACATCTTTCACACCAGAAGCATTAAAGACTAGACCGACCGCAATCAAGGCAATCACCAAAAAGCCAATCAATTTGGAAAACTCACGCTTAAATCCTAAAAATAAACCAATGACCACAATTGCCAGTAAGACTAACGATTGCGCGTTAGTTAAAAACCATTGATATAAATTTTGTCCGAAATTCATCTCGTCACTTTCCTTTCTTTTCCATTGCTCGGTCTGCCGCTGCACTTGCGTTCATCAAGCACATCACAGTAACACCTAGCATACTGCCACCAAATACCAATAAAATATCTTTTACAATTCCAATCAAAATTCCTCTTTTCATATAATCAAATTTTCAATTGCCATACTTTGTTGCTCCAAAATCTTTTTGTGCCGGTCTGATAAGCGGGCATTCTGTACCATATCCTGTATATAGGTTGTCTGATTCAAACGATCCAACTCCTTAGCCATTTTCCACGTAGGGGCAACTTGTCTACCTAGCCAATTCAAGGTTCGTTCAATGGTATACGGTTTCGGTTCAGAAGTTAATTGAATCTCTTTCCGATTCCGTCCAATAAAACGACCCCATTGTTCATTTAAGGGCCAATTGGTTCTCCGTTTTCCATCTACTTTATCCGCAAATCGCAAATACCGATTGATAATGGAAAATGTGGTACTTTCAATACTACGACCTTTTAACAAATCTTGAATCGCATGATAGGCTCGGTCATTTTTCAGTCGAATCTCAAAGCGATTTTTCGTTTCGGTCTTGTCTAATGGAATCCCTAACTTGATATATTGTTCATAATCTTTTTCGTACAAACAGAAATAAACCTCACTCTTGAGGCTACCGATATATAAAGTATTGCCCATGCCATCCTTTTCGTCGGCTTTCAACAGTTCCCCGGAACGGTAACTTTTAAAGGTACGAAACAAGGAGATACATTCTTCCTTCTGACATTTTTTCGTTAATTCAGGAATATCTAACAAGCCCACTCGATCATTGATTGCTAAATCCAAGCGTTTCAACACGCCACCAGCTTTTAGACAATCTTCGAAAAAGTCGTACCAGCTACGCTTTTGTGCGAGTAAAAAAGTTTCAAACTGCCGACAACCTCGCCCTTTTAATTCCAAAAGCACACCTTTATCTTCTTCATGAGACAACATCACCACAATATCGCCCATGACGTATTGTTCTTGATAGGAGTAAAAGGCGTAATCTTCATGAAGCATATACTCAAATTTCAAATGGAGAATTTCTTGAATAATTTTCCGTACATCCGTTGTGGGGAAACGAATCCTTACATAGTCAAACAGTAACGTCAAAGGCAAATCGGGATTGAAACTTTCCAGTTGGTCAAAAATTTTCTTCATGGTCTTTGCAGATGGTGTTACGCCACCGTTTTCTATCTGATTTAAATAGGGACGACTAAGCCCGCAAGCCGTAGCCAATTTATTTTGCGAAACACCATATTCGTTGCGTCGGTCTTTTAATAACCGGTAATCTAAATTCCGTTGTGCCAAGTTCTCACCTCCAAATTCAAGGTGTTAACTTTTTCAAATGAGTTAACACCTATACAAATTACTTACTATTCTTGCTACACCAGTAATTCTTAATGGTTACTTGCTTATTTTTTGTGTTTTTGTACCCCCCTGTTAGATACGGGGGGTGAGACATCATGGCCGGCTAACGCCGTCCATGAACAGGCACAGCACCACGGAGGATTTCTGCTTCGCAAATCCCCCGCGGTCAGCGCCTATCAGTGGTTTATTTGGTTGTTACTCCGCAGTAATACCCTCAATTTCTAGTTCTGCTTTTATCTCAAACAAGTATTGGCGGATATCAGGTTCTTTGGCAAGGTCCGCAATCCGTTCGAATTCACTGATAACCTGATTCAACTCAATTCGAGCATCGGTTTCCTCATCCATTACATATGAATCACCAGGGACCTTCACCCCATTTTTTCGAATATCAAAATTGAGCCGGTACAGTTCTTCTTCCAGTTCCGGATCTGACTGAATCTTGCCAATCACCCAGTAGATTTCTCCGATCAACTCATCATAAATCATCTAGTTTTACCTCCTTTAATCTTCTGGCAATATCAAAAATGACCGGAACTGTTACTGAGTTTCCGGCCTGCTTATATAACTGACTATCTGAATTGACTTGAGAAGCTCGGTCAAAAGCCCAGTCGGGAAAGCCTTGAAGTCGCCAACACTCCCTGGGCGTTAGCTTCCGAATCTGATACTGATCTGTGACGACCGCTTGTTGGTCTCCTGTTAGTAAGGTATGCACACTTTGTTTTCCCAGACGACCTCGACGACTTATGGAATTAGGAAAAGCCAAGTTCACACTGTCCCCTGGCTTCACCTCTTGATATTCTGTTTCATTTTTGCGAATCATGATTTTTGTTCCACCTTGTTTCGTTGACAAGGTGGGGGCAGTTCCAGTTACCTCATAAACACGATTGCCTTGTTCAAAATTTCCTGATAACATACCGGCTACAGAAATTCCATCCTTTACCGGCAATGCGATTTTGATTCCTTCATCACCGGTTAAGGTTGGGGCAACCCCATCTGAACCATAGACTTGGCCACCCATTCCTCGATTGGAAGGATTGATATTTAACAAGTTTCGGATGTTTTGATCAGATGTTGGAGACGATCCAATGATAGGAAATACTTGTTTGGTACGTGCGTCTCGAGAATGTCCGATAAGGAAGACCCGCTCGCGGCTTTGGGGAACGTAGGCCTTTGAGTTAAGCACCTGCCATTCCACATCATACCCCAATCCATCCAGCGTTCGGAGGATCGTCTCGAACGTAGCCCCTCCTTCGTGATTGAGCAATCCCCGGACGTTCTCAAGGAATAGAAACTTAGGTTGGAGAAGAGTGGCGAACCGAGCGATTTCAAAGAATAAAGTACCTCGAGTATCGGAAAATCCTTGCCGCTTTCCCGCAATTGAAAAAGCTTGGCACGGAAATCCGCCGCAAAGGATGTCCACTGGTCCGAGGGATTGAACAAACTCGTCTGATACACTTGTGATGTCATGCATTTCCACCTCCTTCCTTGTATCATGGATTGCTTTATAACTCCGCCGAGCAAATTCATCAATTTCACAAAAACCGATACACTGGTGACCCGCTTGTTCCATGCCTAAGCGAAAGCCACCAATCCCAGCGAATAAATCTAAAAATGTCATAAATCACCTCATTCATCGCAAAGAAAAAAGCCAAGAACATTTTTGCTCTTGGCTCTTAAAAATATTTCAAATTCAAATTTATTATTCTTTATCCAAACCAATCAATTCTCGTTGTTTTCGATTGGATTCATCTGCTACAAATTTAAAGACTGTCTTCAGCTCTTTCGCAGAGGCATTCTTTTGTAGTGTAGAAAAGTTACGGTTATACTTCTCCATAATTTCTTCAACTTTTTCTTTCTCAGTCATGTAGTTCTTCCTCCAATCTTTCTTTCGTATAACTGATTGGTAATGCTAGTCCAACATTATCAATGTCCATTAGAAAATCAGAAATCGTATTTTGAAAGTCCTTCACTAAGATATTGATGGTTACTTTCTCTTGAAATTGCTTTTTCACCTGCATCAAATTTTTTCTCGATTGAAAAAAAGCATTGATAAAACGTTCTTTAGGAACAAAACGGCCTTAAACTTCTTCTCGTTTTTTAGTAAAGTCCCAAGCAATAAATGGATCTTGATATACATAATAAACAAGCACATTATAATTCTTTTTGAGTGCCCGTTCAATATTTTGATTTACATTAGAAGTCGCAAACGTGCCATCAAGAATAAAACTATAACCCTTTTTAAGAACTAAATCGAGAGCAGCATCTACCAAAATTGCTGATCCTCGTTGAAATTCATCTGAATTATTCCCAACATAGCCTGGGAATAATTCACGAAATTTATCAGCATCGATTACACAAAGATTACTATTCAATGCCGTCAAAGTTTGTGCAGCCTCAGTCTTTCCAGCCCCAGGACTTCCAGCCATAAAAATGGCAGTCTTTTCTTCCTCTTTTTCTTTCCCATCAGTAATAGAAGAAATTAATACTTTTTTGTTCTCTTTAGCATACTGTAAAGAATAATCCTCTGTCATTTTTATTGCACCTCCTGACGCTTTCATCATTAGTTTATCATACTTTTAGTCCGATACCCTAGAAGACTAAATCTCTCTGTAGCTGTCATTTTTCTTTTGATTGCGCTACTTGTTTGATGGATTCCAAGAAATCATACCCTTTTGGTACAAGTGGCGTATAAAACTCACTAATCACACTGCCCCCTGTATCTACATAACCTCGACCTTTAATTCGTTTCATGAAAAAATTTTTATCAACCTCCCCAAACATCATGGAATATCCGAGCTCACTCATGCGACCCAAAGCCACGCGAAAGTTGAATTGATCGCGAATTCCGTCTCCTAAATATTTCGCATCTGGTCTTTGACAAGCCAGAATCAGAAAGAAGCCAGATTGACGGCCTAACATCACGATTTGTTTGAGCTTATTCAAAATTACCGCACTCTCCTTAGTCGTTAACATTTCCATATAAGCCACGTATTCATCAAAGATTAAAAAGTTTGGCGGAAGTCCGAGATACGCATAATTCTCTCCTGTTTTGTAGTTAGTCATTTCTTTCATTGCCTTGCTACGAGCCATCATGCGCTCATAAAAATCTTCCACACAAACAGAAATTTCTTCCTTTTGAGAATAAACATGGGGCATTACCGTACCTAAATCGGCCAGATCTGCATTTTTGGGATCGAGGATAAACAATTCGGCATCTGACTTCAATAGCGCTTGAATAATAGTGAGTAAAAAATAGGTCTTCCCTCCTCCGGTTCCGCCAGCAATTAACATATGAGGTAAGGAATCATACGCCCATACTTGATTTTTCATCAATCGCAACGCCCCATTTTCTGCCACTACTTCTTCAATTCCAATTCGATTGACAATCATATCGTATAACAAGGTGTATTCCACATAAGAGTCTTTGAGTTCTTTTTCTACTAACTCACAATACACCCCACTTTCTAACTTCTTTTCCAATTTCAAGAGTTGATCTTGATATTTTCCCAGTGAAATTTGAACGCGAATAGACAGTAAGCCATCCTTCATTCGATAATAAATTTTGGGGAAGTAACTGATATTCTCTTTGGTCCGACTACTACTCAAATCTTTGAAAAAACCTTCACTTTGAGTTTGTTTCACTTCATACCAATGGTTTTCTAGAATCATCCGGGCTAGCTTTTGTCGATGCCACAAACTTCGCCAATGGTTCTGAAAAAAATACATATAAAGCAACAGCATACTTCCTGACAAAACGAGACTTCCAAGCAGACATACTAAATCTTTCATGGACCAAACGATTTCAATAGTGGAAAGTGATAGCTTAGAAGTCTCAAGTTGTCTAAGCTCTTGAAAATAAAAGACGCCCATCCAACCGATGAATAAAGTGATTAGCCACCCAAGAACAAAGTGATAAACCAAGTGCTGATCTCCTGCACGTATGCGATGCCCTTTATACATTTTGATGGTTTCCACCTCCAATCAAAAAAGCCCAATAGGATTTCATTGGGCAATTTCAAACCGTTATACTAGTCATTTAATGCTATAGGAAGTTGCTTTGTTTCAACTAATTGTTTTAAAAAGCTTTCAATGGCATCAAGCATCTCCACACCGATTTCTTCTAAGACAGATTCTGCTTCTCGACATAAGTTTTCTTTTGCTTCCACAACCATAAAGAAGGACTCTTCCTCCCCTAACCAATTCAGTACATCAAAGTCTTCTTCGGCATCATTACCTACTTCCAGTAATCCTTGATGCTTAATCAGAAACATTTTTTCATCATAGGTTAATGCTTTAGTGAGTTGTTCCTCGGTCAGCTCGCCTTTGCCATATTGATCGAGACAATCTAAAATATGTTCCACATTAATTTCCATATTCTTCACCTATTTCTTTCCTTCATTTTGGTTCGTAGGATTTCCTTGATTCGGTTGTCGTTTTAAGACTAAATCATCCGCCTTAATGAACCAATTGACGGTAGTTCCTTCCCGAAAAACATAATTGGCAACGGTATCCACGATTGGATTGACTAGCTCTACCTCTGCATCATAAGCAAACTCGCGTAAGGGTACATTTGCTGGAATACTAACTTGGATCATTCGACCTTGTGCAGAGGATTTCAAATTATAGGTCCGTTCTTTTACCTCATTACTAACCGTTCCGTCCTCATTTTGCTTGCGTACTTCCCGACGTAATGCGGAAAAACGTAATTTACCAAACGTTAGTCCTGAATCTACGACAATACCTTCTGTTAATCTCATCTTCTTTTCCTCCTATGCTTTCACTAAATCATCAACATACAACACGTAGTCGGTAAACCCACGATTCTCAATCTCATAGCCTTTGGCAACCAAATGGGGATTCACGGCTTTTAGTGGTTGGTCTTGATCAAAATCCTTTTCACCGGCTTCCGCAGCTACCACCACCTCAATATCATCGGCTCGCTGTTTACTGGAATACAAATGGTAACTACGACCAATTACTGTAGTATTCCGTCCATATCCTTCTGTTAAAACTTCGCCTTCGCCGGCATAGCTTATCTTTCCAAAGGTTTCGGTCATATCTGGCACAACAAATTTCAATTCCATCTTCTTTTCCTCTTTTCATTGTTAGTTTTGGATACAAAAATAGCGCAACCACTTTTTAGGAGGCGGTCGCGCACATTGGTTCTTCCTATTTAGTTGTTTCATCGCATCACCTTAGTTCCGGCGATTCCAGAAATAATAACCTGCTGTTGCAAAGATCAAGGTAAAGCCAATGAACAGTAATACATTGGAATTTTTCTCACCGGTTTGAGGGAATGTTTTCACTGTAGGACTAGATTCTTGAGAGTCACTTGGTGTTTCCGGTTGTTCCGGCGTACTTGGTGTGGTTGACACTTTTTTGGGAGTTAAGGTTTGAGATTTTTCTTTTAAATCTTCATTGTGTTTCCCATTGATATTTCCATCTTTGTCATAGTTAATTTCTTTGAAGGTAAAACTTGTACCTTCTGGATACTTTCCGGTATCCACTTTTTCCGCAAGTACGGTTTTGGTAAATTCTTTATCATTCACTTCGTAATCAATCTTACCAGATTTCCAAATTTCTTTGTTCGTACCATCTGGAAGTAAGGCATACAAAATTGTTTCAAAGGTTTCTTTTGAGCCGTCCAGTACATCATGAGTAATGGACACATCATCAAACATATCCAGCACATCACCATGAGTAAAGGTCTGAGAACCGTCTTCTAAGTGGGCTTTGGTTTGGATGGAAACATGGCGTTCCACCGTACAATTGACAGTTTGGGCTTGGTTATTCAAACTAGCATCCTTCGCTACTGGATCATCGCCTTCTTCAAAGGCTTCCTTGTTTTCATACACATAGTTGAACAAGACGATGGTTTTGTCTAAAACTTGTTCTGCGGTTAATTTATGCAGAATTTCCCAAGTTCCTGTTTTCTCTTTATTCGCCAAGGTAGCCGTTGTTTCGGCAATTACCACTGGTTTGGCTTTTTCATCTTTTTCTTGAGCGGCTTTTGTGGCTTCCACATCAATGGCTTGCGCTACCACATACCAGTCTTTTTTGATTTCATGAAGATTGTAACTCAATTTATCAACTAGCTCGGTAGAATCAAGCGTGGTTAATTCCTTGTTGCCGTCTCTCCAAGTCGCAAGGGAAGTCAAGCTATCTTCTTCCTCAGATAAATCATAGAGCATCAAACGGTTTAAACTTACCGAAAATGCTTTGCTAGTCAGCTTCTCGTAAGGAACAGTCACCGTCTTAATTGGTTGTTTTTGGCCTTTTTCGGTAATGATAAATACATACTCACCCTTAGTGTAATCCTCTTTATCTTCCTTAAAAGTAGAACGAATTTCCAATGGTACAATCTTTTGAAACCCTTCTGGCGCCTCTACTTCTTCAAATAAATAATCCCCATAAGGAAGATTTTCGAACTTGCCATAACCATCAAAACCTAATTGTTCGTTATAAGCTGTGGTCGCTTCATCTTCGGCACCTGTGATCTCATTGGTTCCTTCTAAGGGCGACACTTTAAAGGTTAAGTCATTAAACCCAGTTTCAGCAGTGCCAGCAGCTGATCCGGCGAATTTGAAGAAATCAAACCCAAAGCGAATGACTTGTTCTTTTGCCATAACATCTCGGGTAATCACAGCATTTTTTTCGCTATCATCCACCTTTTTGATGGATACAGGATACCTCGTTTCATCCAAGGTATATCCTTCAGGTGCTTTGGTTTCTTGCCAGTAATACTCATTGATGGCTAAATGTTTAACCGCAACTAGGTTCTTTTCATCTAAAACCAAAGTTACGGTTTCATCAGAAGCTTTCGTTCCTTTCACTAATTCTGGTTTAAAAGCCTCACTCCATTTAATAGCTTTTCCATCCTTAGCAGTAAACAAGGTGTATTCAGCACCCTCAAAGACTGCCTTACCCTGTGTTTTATCTCCAGTATCTTTGTCTTCTTTCGTCAAAGTGGTTTCGCCAGTAATTTCTTGGTTTTGCCCTTTTACGTTACTGGTAACGAGGGCCACCGTTTGATTGGCATACTTCAATTCAACTTTTACGGGTTTGAAAGTATTCACGAAACCATTAGATGCTTTGGTTTCTGTCACGTAGTAAGTTCCTAATTCCAACGCGTTAGCAATCTCTTTTGGTGTTTCCGCATGGCCTTTTTCATCTGTGGTCATTTCTTGGACGATTTCACCAGTTGGGCTATCCTTGCGAATGGCAAACGTATTGCCAGCTAAAGCGTAATTGTCATTCCAAAGATCACTCCCTGTTTCAATCCCGGTTTTATCCAGAATGATTTGACCTTTTTCTCGCGTATTTTTTGAAGTCACAGAAATGGTTTCACCTGCTTTAATCGTGGCAGTCATGGGGGTAGTATCAATCGTATAAGGCGTCGGCACTGATTTTTCAGTAATGGTTACTTTTGTGCCGTGAGGAATCCCATCTAAGGTAGCAATTCCTTCTTTATCGGTGGTTACCTCCTTTGCGGGTAAGTTTTTCCCAAAATCTAAATGGAAAACCGTTCCTGATACAACATCACCAGATTCTTTATCGACTTTTTTAATCTTCAAAGAACCCTCTGTTGCCACATCAATTTTAATTGTGTAGATATTCGGCTTATCAATCGCCCCGGCCATCAAGGTTTGTTGTCCAACCATTTTATAAGCGACTGGTGTTCCAGTTCCAGCAGATTTCTTAAGCGTTAACACACCATTTTCTTTAGAATTGGCATTAGGTGTAATCATCAATTGATTACCATTGACGCGATAATCAATGTTTGCAGTATTTTCCACAACTTCATCGAACTCTGACAAATTCAAATTATTCGTATCCGTTATGGTTGTCGATTGTCCTAAAACTGTTTTGACTGTGGAATTATGGAAGCTTGGTTTCTTCTGATAATCAGCAATGGCTTGATTAATTTTTGACTCAATGGTTGCGATATTTACGGCACTGCCATCTGGATGCTTCATAGAGTGAAGCGTATACCCATTGACCTCCTGCCAGATCATCTTTTGAGCAACCATTTGTGTATCAATGTCTGTACCAGCTTTCTTCCATAAAACGGAAACCAGTTTCGCTTTCTCCGACATATCTGGTAATGGGTTTTTCTCATATCCAGGAGTGAACTGATTATCAATCGGTACGCCCGGTTCAATACAGAAAATATCTTGTTTCAAACCATTGTACACAGCATAATGTGGAACGGTGACTTCTGACATAGGGCGGCCATCATTAAATGTTCCTTCAACAGCATATTGATGCGCTAAATCTAATTCCACGGTTACCGTTTGTGGATGAGTAATTTTATCGGCGAAGGCAATCGTAGGACCAATCACTCCGCCAATTGTTTGACCAAATAAAGCTAACGTTGCAAATAATCGCCAATTTTTAAATCTCGGCTTTTTCATAAAATAAAATCTCCTTTCAAAATTGGATAATAAAAAAGAGACATCCATTTCTGAATGCCTCAAATGTTTAAAACTATTCTTTTCAAAAATTATCAGATACCGTATATCAAAAACTCCAAAGAGACTTTTCCAATATAGGCATACTGAATGATGCGATCCGTATTCGGGATATCTTTTCCGTCCTCGTATTTATCCATCTTACATTTATTCATAAAGCCTTCCTTTCTTTTTGAACATAAAAAAAGACCCTCAATTTTTGAAAGTCTCATCGTAAAAATTTACGCTATTCATTCACCCAAGCTTCCAATAAATCCACAGTATCACTTTGTGGACGTAAAGTTTTATCATTTATAAAATCAACGTTCACAATCATTGGTAAGGACAAAGCTGTCCCAGTGATAATACAGATACCTTGTGATAAACCTGGAAGCATTGATTGAGAAACTCTATCTAGAGTCGATAAGGAATTATCAATTATTTGAAGATCTCGCTCATTCACTAGCTTGTGTAGAAAAAAATTATGAACTTGTGAGAGAAGTGTGGGTGAAATATCCGCCGGTCTTTGACTTGATAAAGTAAGGAAAAAACCAAATTTTCGGCCTTCTTTAATAATTTCCTCAAAAGTAGAAAGTCTATAATCCTTCCATGACGTATTGTCATTTCTTGATTGATCAGACAAAATGTTATGTGCTTCATCAATAACAAGATGGAAACTAACCTTATCTTTACTCGTCTTCTGTTCATCAAAAAACATCTTTGAAGTTAACATCGCTACAATTTGTTTAGCTTCTTGATTTAAATCACGCAAAGAAATTATCTCAAGAAATTTGACGTTGTCAATCTGTTCCACTATATCAATATACTTTTGGAAATCATCAATGCGGCTATCAATTCGCTTTAGAAGCGGATCAATATGATCAGATATAACGTTTCGATATAGTAAATCCTTGACTAATTGTAATTTACATCTAAGTTCAAATTCTTTGAATATATCCAATTTACTCCCCAAAATCATAGTTTCAATTTGAACAAGATTAACCACTTGAATGTGTCTGGACTCCCAATTTCCATCAAAATAAATATTACTTACAACGAATTTTGCAGAATCCTTGCCAGTATACACCCACGCTTGTTTTATTGGATCTAAAATTCCATCAAAATCATAAAATTCATCCAAAATATTAACAAGTCTATTTTTTAAATCCTTATTGGGAAAAGTCGTAAATATTTCTCGAAGTAAAGAACTTATCCACCTTTGAAGGGTCCCTTCACCAAAACCAAACTTATTTATCCCTTTAAGAACACGTTCCAAAAAAGGTTTTTGAGTTTGTTGAGTCGCTGAAAAAAGAATAGACAAGATTTCCGAACTAAAGAAGACATCCCTTTTAATCTGCAACCTTTTATCTGAAATCGTTCTAGTAGTCAATTCATATATATTTTTTTCGCTCCTAGGTACACCAAATGAGTTATCATGCACATACTCACCGTTAAAGTCTATGACAACAAATCTACTTTTCTCTCTTAGCATTGGGAACGGTTGTTTAAATAGCTCGAAGTACAATTTGTGAAGCGTATTTGACTTGCCACTACCAGTATTTCCAAAAATACCAATATGTGACGCAAAAAAGGAACTTATTGGTAAATTAACCTCAATTTGCTCATTTAAACTTTTCCCAATTTGAATTGTTTGATCTCCATTAAAATGATCGAAGCTATTTACATAGATAATTTGTGTCTCTTCAGATGTCGGAATTGAACAAATATTTCCAATCATTGGAATATATGTTGTACCAGTAGTGAAACAGTCTTCTAAAATATATCCAATAATTTGGATATCAAGAATTCTTTTGATGGTATTCTTACTGAATCTGTTATCCAACTGATAATTTTGCTTATTATTTTGAATATCCCAAATTGATTCAGAATTAACTCGGCCTATTATTTTAATAAAGTTTTGACGAATAACTACAAAACTATTTACACTTAAGTTTTTTATCACTTCACCATTATTAATATATGTCGCTTGGTTCATATCATCGAAAGTAACTGCTTTACACCTGATTCCGTTCACCTCAACAACTAGAGCAACCTCTATATTAGAATTATTCGTCATCATCTTCTACCTCCGTATATTGACTATCAATATACTTTTCAGAAAGATTTCCTTCGATAATCCTGTTAAAAGATTCAAAATCTATAACAGCATATTTATTATCGTAAACTGATACTTCTTCAGAATAAGTAACAATAGTACCATCATTAGATCTAATCTGATTTTTTTCTAACGGTAAGGGATTCTCTTCTTCGATTTCAGTTTGTTCCATAATGAAATCTGAAGGTGTTATAAACACAATATTGGATGGGATTGCATTGGTTCCAAAGCTAAATTGATTTATTATTTCACCTTTAGTACCATCTTTATAACAGAAAATGAATACCAATAAATTTGGATTATTTAAAGATCTTTGGACAATATCTGTTATATGCTCATCTAAAAATGAAAAACCAAATGCTATTAAAACAGATTGCTCCTTCTCAAGCTCATAAGATAGGAATCTCAGCATATTGAAATATTGTTCTTCCATTAGAGTAGACTGAAATTTTCTTTTTGTAGGCAAAACAATCTGTATTTCATTAATTTTTTCACTTATACTTTGTAATTTATCATAATACTTATTACCAAAATAATTAATTAAATCAATAGATTCATCCGTAGATGTACCAAGAAATTCATCAGTAGGTCTACCTAATACGACATCCTTTAACATTTCAACACTAAAAAGTAAGGAGTAAGTTGTATCTTGAATTATATCCTCTTGAAGTTCAGACCAAATTTTTTCTGATTCTTTAGCAGTTTCAATAGTACCTAAAAGACTATTGTCAACAAGCACCCTATCTCTCCCGAGAAAGTTTTGCTCATTCAACCAATTTACAGATCCATGACATTTCACCAAATTAATAGTTGGCAATTCGTTTGAATAATTATCAAAGGCCCCAGCATACAACATTGTCTTATTAAAATTTTCGGTACTAAGATATCTTTTCATATAACCGTTGGTCCCGTCATTAAAGAAAATTTTGGGATTCGATTCTATATTTTTTTCGACAGCTATTTCAAGAAACAAATCATAGTTCGTAGTAAAGACATTAGTTCGTCTTGGTGAAACACGACTATTTCTTAATTTTAGAAACTCCACGCAATTAAAAACAAATCTTGAATATTGATTCATTACAGAAGATCCAGGACCCAAGTGGTTTTCTAATCCATCTTTTTTTATATACTTAACTAATTTAGAATTATCTTTAATGGCTATATAATAAAAGATAAACATGACTAGTCTTTTACCTTTCTCAGTTAAATCGCTGCTAGTCATGTATTCCTCAATTTTTCCTAAGTTAGAAAAAAATGGTACCGAAGCTCCTGCTCCAAATAAGAATGTCGTTCTTTTCTCTGAAAGAACAGATCTAAGAGCTTTTACTTTTGAAATTGTCATAATAGTTCCCTCCAAAATTGGAATTCACTATTATTTTACCACCAATTCATAACAAACGATGATTCTCCTCAAAATTGTATTAAGATATTTTTTTAACATCTCAAACTCAAGTAATCTATTCTTTTTAAAAACTAATTTGCACCATATATCAAAAACTCCAAGGAGAGTTTTCCTATATAGGCATACTGAATAATGCGATCCGTATTTGGGATATCTTTTCCGTTCTCGTATTTGTCCATTGACCATTTTGTAATAGGCGGTGAAAAAAACTTTCCAAAGTCTTCTCTTTCTAAACGATAATCCCTTCGAATTTTTCTGAATCTTAGTCCCATCCGGAAAGAATCCAACTTTTCAAATTGGTTAATCGTATTTCCCCTTTTCAACATTTTTCTAAAAGTCTCTCCATATAAGATATAAGGAACAGTCACTTTCCCAAGATAGGCAACATTCATTAATCTTTCGATATCAGGAATATTCGTACCCTTTTCCCATCTATTCACAACATTCTTACCTGCTGGTCGAGTAAAGTTCTTACCAAATTTTTCCAGTGTCTCACCTCGGTTTTTACGAATCTCTTGGATTCTTTTTCCCATCGCTATTTTATCGACAAAGGGTAATTTAAACGTACCATTATCTTGATTTATATCCATCAAAATCTCTTTACCATCGTTAGAGAGGAACACAGCAATTTTTTGTTGCATTTCCTTCGATGGTTTTCTCTTTCCGTTTAAAACATAACTAAGTGATACTTCACTAGTCCCTACTTTAGTAGCCAACTCTTTATTGAGTAACTTGTTCATGTCTCTGTATGCAATTAGTTGATCAATAAGAAGCCCAACTCTATCCTTCTCATCTTTTAATAGAGTTTCTACATTCAGAATTTTACTTAGTGTATCATCTACATCTTTGGGAATTTTCCTTGTTCCTTTTTCATACTTGACTAAAGCACTTTGCGAAATCCCCGCTAAGTCGGCTAGCTTCGTTTGAGACATTTTTTTCACTTTCCTTAAAGATTTAAGAAATTCTCCACTTATATTTTCAGACATGAAAAAAGCACCTCCTATGAGATGCTTTCATCATACGCTGACGGTTAAAAACCTTCAAGGAAAATATTCCATTTTTGTTAATTTTAAAACTGCCGTGACAACCGTATGACAGTTTAAACTTTTTTAAACGGGTAAATCACGAATTTCACTCCACTCAAAAAGATTGATTTAATAGGGTTTTCAGTTGATAAAAAGCTATTTCACGTTATCTTGGTCATCCATTTTCAGAACAGCCATGAAGGCTTCTTGTGGGACTTCGACGCTACCGATTTGTTTCATTCGTTTCTTTCCTTCTTTTTGTTTTTCAAGAAGTTTGCGTTTCCGTGAGACATCTCCACCATAACATTTTGCTAAGACGTTTTTACGTAATGCTTTGATATCTGAACGAGCAACGATTTTTTGTCCGATAGCTGCTTGGATCGGCACTTCAAATTGTTGACGTGGAATTAGTTTTTTCAGTTTTTCAACGATTGCTTTTCCTCGTTCATAAGCAAAATCTCGGTGAACGATGAAACTTAACGCATCGACTTTTTCTCCATTTAATAAAATATCCATTTTTACTAACTTGCTCTTTTGATAACCGGACATTTCATAATCCAAGGAAGCATAGCCTTTCGTACTGGATTTTAGTTTATCGAAAAAGTCAAAAACGATTTCAGAAAGCGGAATATTATAAACGACATTCACTCGATAATCATCTAAATAATCCATTGTGATGAATTCTCCACGTTTTCTTTGGGATAATTCCATCACTGCACCGACGAAATCATTTGGAACCATGATTTGTGCCTTCACAAAAGGTTCTTCAACATCTTGAATCGTTACTGGTTCTGGAAAATCTGCCGGGTTATCGACGACTGTCATAGAACCATCTGTTTTATTCACATGATAAATTACAGAAGGTGCCGTTGTGATCAACTCTAAGTTGAACTCACGTTCCAAACGTTCTTGGACTACATCCATGTGTAATAAACCTAAGAATCCACAACGGAAGCCAAAGCCAAGGGCTTGCGAGGTTTCAGGTTCAAACTGTAGTGCTGCGTCGTTTAGTTGTAATTTTTCAAGTGCTTCACGCAAATCATTGTAGCGGGAAGTATCAATTGGATATAATCCACAGTAAACCATTGGATTCATTTTACGGTATCCAGGTAGCGCTTCTTCTGCTGGATTATCTGCCAACGTAACTGTGTCCCCTACTCGTGTGTCTTGGACCGTTTTGATGCTTGCCGTGATATACCCTACATCACCGACCATCAAGAAATCTCTAGCAACAGCTTTTGGTGAAAAGACTCCCACTTCTGTCACATCAAATGTTTTGCCGTTACTCATCAATTTGATTTTATCGCCTGGTTTGACCATGCCGTCTGTGATTCGAACATTCAGAACGACTCCTCGATAACTATCGTACACGGAATCAAAGATCAATGCTTTCAAAGGGGCATCCAGCTCGCCAGATGGGGCTGGTACATATTCAACGATTTGTTCAAGTATTTCTTCAATCCCAATTCCTGCTTTAGCACTAGCCAGAACTGCCTCACTGGCATCGATTCCGATAACATCTTCGATTTCTTGACGTACACGTTCTGGATCAGCAGCTGGAAGATCGATTTTATTGATGACTGGCAAAATTTCCAGATCATTATCCAAAGCTAAGTAAACATTTGCTAATGTTTGAGCCTCGATTCCCTGTGCCGCATCAACTACTAATACCGCACCTTCACAGGCTGCTAAACTCCTTGATACTTCATAAGTGAAATCGACGTGCCCAGGGGTGTCGATTAGATGGAAAATATAGGTTTCGCCATTTTTGGCTGTATAATTCAATTCGACAGCATTTAATTTAATCGTGATTCCACGTTCACGCTCTAGATCCATTGAGTCTAATAGCTGATCCTGCATTTCACGAGACGTCACAGTGTTCGTCTTTTCCAGAATACGATCGGCCAGCGTTGATTTTCCATGGTCGATATGAGCAATGATCGAAAAATTTCGAATTTGCTCTTGTCGTTGTTTCATTTTTTTTATATCCATAGCGTCTCCTCTTTTCGTTTAATCAGCACCTCTCATTATATCAATGAAAAGCATGAATTTAAAGACTTTTTACCTAGTCAGCTTTAGAAGTTTTTTTTATGAAAATTTGCTATACTAATAACAAGTAAATAATTGGAGATGAAAGAATGGATGAAAAAGATTTCAGAGAAAATCTTGAATTAAAACCTGTTACTGAAAAAGATGTTGATCAATTCAATGAGTTATTGTCTTATGTCTTTCAAGTAACAGAAGCAGACATCGAAGAAAGTGGTTTTGAAAGCAAAGGGGCATTTATTCGCTCCAAGCGCCCAATTTTGGAACTATCGGAAGTATTTGGCTGGTTCCACCATAACAAATTGATTTCTCAAATTGCGATCTATCCATGTGAAGTCAACATCCACGGTAAACCATACAAAATGGGTGGCGTTACCGGTGTCGGAACGTATCCTGAATATGCAAATCATGGATTGATGCAAGATTTGATCTTGGTTGCGTTAGATAATATGCGCAAAAACAAACAATGGATCTCTTATCTTTATCCCTATAGCGTGCCTTATTATCGACGCAAGGGTTGGGAAATCATGTCTGATAAGTTGACATTTAAAATTCGTGATACCCAATTACCGAAGAATGTTCCTGTGGATGGAATGGTTGAACGATTACCAGTAGATCATCCAGATGTTTACCGAGTGTATCAGAAGTTTGCGGCTCAAAATCACGGTGCTTTGTTTCGTAGCCAATTTCATTGGGAAGAATATTGGCGATTTGAAAATAAAGAGGAACGGACAGCTGCGATCTACTATAGGAAAGAGCATGAACCAATTGGTGTTTTATTTTATTGGGTCGCTGAAGAAATTTTCCATGTTAAAGAGATGTTTTACTTGAATCAAGAAGCTCGGAATGGTTTATGGAATTTTATTTCAGCACACTTTTCAATGGTTTACTGGGTTCACGGTGATATCTACAAAAATGAACCACTGGCTTTCTTGATCGAAGATAGTCAAATAAAAGAACAGATCGAGCCTTATTACATGGCGAGAATCGTAGATGTCAAAGAGTTTCTGAAGCAATTCCCCTTCGTTTCTACTGCGAAACCTTTTCACTTTATTGTCGAGGACCCTATCGCCTCATGGAACAATGGTGTTTTTGGGTTGGTCTGGAACGAAGACGGACAATTGGATGTCGTGGACGAACCTGTCGGACAATCGGTCCAGTTGTCCATTCAAACATTAAGTTGTTTGATGATGAATTATCGTCGCCCTTCTTATCTTGCAAGGATCGAACGAATCAAAACGGATGATGAAACACTTAAAACACTTGAATTGATTCTTCCAAATATGGAAGCTTATTTCAGTGACTATTTCTAAGAAAAGGACGATGAAAATGAATATTTATTTTGCTGCACCACTTTTTGCAAAAAGTGACTTATTATATAATGCGAAACTTGTAGAAGAAATCAGGAGTCTTTCCAATGAATTAACCATTTATCTTCCGCAAGAAAACGAAGCGATCAATGATAAAACAGCCTATGCTGATAGTCAGATGATTGCTTTAGCCGATACAGAAAAGGTGTTGGAAAGTGATTTGATGATTGCACTATTAGATGGTTTGACCATTGATCCTGGTGTTGCATCCGAAATTGGTGTTGCCTATGCTAAAGGGATTCCTGTCATTGGATTGTATACAGATAGTCGGCAACAAGGCGGTACCCACCCGCAAAAAATTGCTGCTTTACAAGAAGTAGCTGAAAACCAATTCCATTATTTAAATCTTTATACAATTGGGTTAATCAAGCTAAATGGCGCTCTCGTAACTAGTGAAGAAGCGTTACTCAGTCAAGTAAAGACTTACTTAGATGGAGGTTTGAGCCATGAATAAGACAATGAAAAAAATCCAACTTGCACTTGTTGCTTTTGGTGTGTTTGTGGTTTGTTATAACCTTTATGAATTTATCACTAAAAAATATTCAACTACTCAGGGAGTTACTTTCATCATCGAATCTTTAGCTGGGATTCTATTGATTTTTCTCCCTCAGATCGTTAGAAAGATCGCAAAATTATACGTTCCAGATGCCATTGTTTTATTTTATTGGTTTTTCTTGTTTATTTCCGTGTTCTTAGGTACCGGTATGCATTTGATCAGTATCATTTCATTCTGGGATAAAATTTTACACGCCGTTAGTCCTATGGTGTTGACTGCCCTAGGTTACGGATTGATCGGCTTATTATTGAAAGATGCACCAATTGCGAAGACTAGTCCATGGTTGTTTTTACTGTTTGGTTTTGCCTTTGCTGGCCTCTGCGGCGTGTTTTGGGAATTTTGGGAATTTCTCTATGATCAATTCTTAGGAATGAATCTCCAACGGTTTGCCGCTTCAGATGGCACCTTATTTGTCGGACGAGCTGCTTTGATGGACACGATGGGTGATTTATTCACAAATACGATTGGTGCATTAGTCATGGGAATCTTTGCTTGGACCCAAGGAAGAAACAATCGTGATTATTTTGAAAATTATCGGTTGAAAATTTTGAAATAGAGCAAAAAAAATATCACATTAAAGAATTGTGACAAAAATGAGATGCTTCCTAAAAATTGTGCGTGAAAACGTCAATGGTTAGGTGGCATCTCATTTTGTCTCACCCACTTATTTCTTATCATCAACCCTTACGGTTATTTTGTTACCATTCCCAATGAAAATTGTACTTATTGATAAGGGTTAAAATGATGGGAACAAAGAAGATATTTACCTGCCCACTCCTATTTATATAGGGAATAAAAACATTACCTTATGAGTAGATGAACTTGGAAATAACGATTGAGATCAACTTATTTTATGAATGATTTTTTCAGACTTATGACTAAATTACAAAAAAACAATAAAGCTAGGTGGTTGACCTAACTTTATTGTTTTTTTTGAGCTTAGATGGTGTGTGGCTCAACTAAACATTTGATCGATTCTACTGTTTGCCAACACCCGTTTTCTTGCGAAAGCTTACCGTTTCTTTACTCTTCCGTGTCTTCAAGTTCTTCCGTTTGGAAATGAAGTTTCTCTGCTAGCAAGGTAATCGTTACTTTAGATTTTGGTAAGATGTGTCCTGCTACGATTTCTTTGGCTAATGGTGTTTCTACTTCTTTCGTAATAAAGCGTTTCAATGGTCGAGCCCCGTATGCTGGTTCGTAGGCATTTTCAGCGATCCATGTTTTGGCTTCGTCGCTGATTGTTAGATGAATTTCTTGATAATCCAATCGTTTTGCCAATTGTGCCACCATTTTATCAACGATTCCTTTCACATTTTCAAGACTTAATGGTGTGAATAAAATCGTATCATCGATTCGATTTAAGAATTCTGGTTTGAAATGACCTCGAAGGATCGTTCTTACTTGTTCTTCCACTTCTTCAGGGATAGTGCCATCTGCTGACACTCCTTCTAATAACAGTTGAGAACCAATGTTGCTGGTCATGATAAGAACGGTATTTTTGAAGTCAACCACACGTCCTTTAGAATCAGTTAAACGTCCATCATCTAATACTTGTAACAAGATATTGAAGACATCTGGATGGGCTTTTTCGATTTCATCGAGTAAAACGATCGTATAAGGATTTCTGCGAACGGCTTCCGTCAATTGTCCGCCTTCTTCATAGCCAACATAGCCTGGAGGAGCCCCAACCAAACGAGATACGGCATGTTTCTCCATATACTCACTCATATCGATCCGCACCATGTGTTCTTCAGAATCAAATAAGTTTTCTGCTAAAGCTTTCGCTAATTCTGTTTTCCCAACTCCGGTTGGTCCTAAGAATAAGAAAGAACCTAGTGGGCGGTTTGGATCTTGCAATCCTGCTCGAGAGCGAATGACCGCATCACTGACTGCATCTACTGCTTCATCTTGTCCAATCACACGTTTATGCAATGTTTCGTTGAGCTTGATTAGTTTTTCTCGTTCCCCTTCCACTAATTTTGTGACTGGGATACCAGTTAAACGTCCAACCACTTGCGCAATTTCGTTTTCAGTGACTGATTCTTGAACCATTTTGATTTCACTGTCTTTAGCTTTTGCTTCCAATTCCTTTAATTCTTTTTCTAATTGAGGAATCGTTCCATGACGTAGGACAGCTGCCCGTTCTAAATCATAGTTGTTTTCTGCGTCTTCTAATTCATGTTTGGCTTTATCGATTTCCGCACGTTTAGAAGAAACACTATTGACTTCTTGTTTTTCTGTTTCCCATTGCATTTTCATCGAGTTTGCTTCTTCACGAAGATCAGCTAACTCTTCTTGTAGATTTTTCAAACGTTTTTTACTTGCATCGTCTGATTCTTTTTTCAATGCTGCTTCTTCGATCTCTAATTGCATCAAGCGACGAGTCACTTGGTCTAGCTCAGTCGGCATAGAGTTCATTTCTACTCGGATCGTTGCACTTGCTTCATCGATCAAATCAATTGCTTTATCTGGTAAAAAGCGGTCTGTGATATAACGGTCAGATAAAGTTGCAGCAGCGACTAATGCATTATCATGAATGTTGACTCCATGATGAATCTCAAAACGTTCTTTCAATCCTCGTAAGATACTGATTGTATCTTCTACTGTCGGTTCTTTGACTAAGACTTTTTGGAAACGTCGTTCTAATGCTTTATCTTTTTCCATATATTGACGATATTCATCTAATGTAGTAGCACCGATTAAATGCAATTCACCTCGAGCAAGCATTGGTTTCAATAAATTTCCAGCATCCATGCTGCCTTCAGTTTTCCCTGCACCAACGATATTATGGATTTCATCAATAAATAAGATGATTCGTCCATCACTTTTCTTGACTTCTTTCAGCACAGCTTTTAATCGTTCCTCAAATTCACCACGGAATTTAGCACCAGCAATCAATGCCCCCATGTCTAATGAAAAGATCGTTTTATCTTTCAAGTTTTCTGGCACGTCTTTTCGTACGATACGTTGTGCTAACCCTTCTACAATTGCTGTTTTACCGACACCAGGTTCACCAATCAATACTGGATTATTCTTGGTTTTACGAGATAAGATACGGATAACATCCCGAATTTCTTCATCACGTCCAATGATTGGATCCATTTTCCCGCTTCTGACTTGTTGAACAAGATCAACGCCGTATTTTTCTAATGCTTTGTATTGTTCTTCTTGATTTTTAGATGTCACCTTTTCTCCTCCTCTCATGTCTTCGATATTTTTACGTAACTCTTTTTCTGATAAACCATTTTTGGTCAAATAAACTGTCAATGGATAATTTTTCAATTTCATCAAGGCTAAAATTACAATCTCTGTTGAAAGAAATTCATCGCCAAAACTTTCTCTTAACTGCTCTGCTTCATTTAATAAACGGAATAGATTTTGGCTTAGATTCTGACCATATTGGACGTTTCCCCCTGAAACTGTGGGATATTCATCTAATACACGATCTACTTCCTTTTCAAACGTATCAACATCCATTCCCGCATCAGTGTATAGATTGCGCCCAAAATGGTTTGGTTGTAAAAAAATCTTCCACAAATGCGCAATATCAATTTCTTGATGTTTTCTTGTGACAGCGATTTGTTGCGCTTCAGCAATCGCTTCTTGAAGCGTGGTTGTCATTTTTTCAATGTTCATTTTACTTACCTCCTGAATATAAAATTTCAATATTCAATATGATACATCTCGTTCCAATAAACATTATACCTCTTTGGTCAGTCTTGGTCAAAAGATAACCTCGCTTATTTTATCGAAAATAAGTGATCAAAAAAAACACAACAGAGGCCTCTTGGATGGACTTACTGTTGTGTTTTGGATCTAATAATATGACTCAATACAATTGCTGTAATGGTCAATTTGATTATTTTTTATTGTTTTTAACATCTTGGATCTCTTGTTTGATTACCTTTCGACGATCAGCAATCACGTAGAATAACCCATAAATAAAAGGTAAGATAAATGAGCTAAACCGATACAGTAATAAAGAAGAAAAAGCATCTACGGTTCCCACAAGTGGTCTGAATAACAACAGATAGACAAATTCAAATGAACCGATTCCAGCTGGGGTAGGGATGACACCAGATAAAACTACCGCAAAACTGATAAATGAAAAGGTCAAGAGAAAGTCGATCGTGGGATGGTTTTCAACCAAAAAGAGATAGGGCATGATATACCAAAAAATAAGTTTGACCATATTCCAAAAATAGATGCGTAATAGAGCTGTTCGATCTTTGACAATTGTCTGGACAGTTTCTCTCAACGAATAGATTTGTGTATTACATGTATCTACCCAACCTCTGATGCGTTCACTTCGAAACAGTTTGTTTGAGATACTCATAAAGAAAATTTGTAGATTCAGACTCATTGAGACCATCAATAAAAAGGCAATGATCACCCCAGTTAAAATAATGCCAGCAATAATGAACCAGATCATGTTTGGTCCTTTGGAATAAAATAGAGAGAACTGGATGATCAAACCAATGATCGCATAGGTAATCACGGCTAATTTATACATAATCATATGCAACGCAGTGACACCTGCACCTTGTGAGTATTTCATTCCTTTTTTATTATAAAAATAAATTTCTGAAATCAAAGTGCCTGTTCCAAATGAAACGATTCGATAAAATGCAATATAGCAAGATGTCCAAAAACCATCACAAGTGGAAAATGTTGGTTCGAAAGGCTGGGCAATCTCTTTGATTGAACGCCCTTCTGCCACCTGATAGATCGTTCCTAACAAGAATGCCGCTACCAGAACGATAAAGCTTGTAGACAGCAATTCAGCGAAAATATCTGCAAAAGATTGGTTGATCAAATAATAAATAATGGCAAAAATTCCAATCAATAAGAATAGATTTAACGCTATTTTCGTTTTTGCACCTTTTGTCGCCATCAATTACTCCTTAATGAAAAAAATAAATCAACAGTAAATCCACCAATACACCCAGTACAAATCCTACTGTAAATTTCTTTTTTCTCGTTTTATGATGGAATACTTTACGAGAAATTAATCCCCCAATTCCACCGCCTAATAAACTAACAAAAATCAAATTATTTTCTGGAACGCGCCAACCGCCTTTTTTTGCTTGATACTTATCGTAACCCATCAAACAAAATAAATATAAATTGACAATCACTAAATAAAACCACAAAGGATTGTGTAGTAAAGCTTCCATACGTGTTTCCCTCCACCTCTAGCACATCATTTTTGCTCTTCTTTGGGAGCAAAGACCGACAACCCTTTTTTGACTACGACTAATTCGATAGGCAGATTATCTGTCGTATCACCATCTGTACGAGTACCAACTGATTTCTCCCGTGCTTGGATATTGATTTGACTAGCAGTCAAATAATTGATACCTGGGACAGAGTAAATTTTTCCTTTGATTAAACGAGGCAAATAAAAAACAAATCGAAAAATATCTAAAGATGGGATGATTGTGACATGAAACATACCATCATCGGCTGAAGCTGAATCATCAAAATTCGTATAACCACCTACTGAGTTAGACATTGTGACTGTCAATAATTGTGTTTTTCCTCGCCAATGTTCTTTTTCTGTTTTGATATCTAAATGATACTTTCTCTTTTTTAATAATAACTTGATGAACCGTTTGATAAAAATCCAAGAACCATATTTTTGCTTTTCTTTTTGACTGATCCAAACAGCTGTATCTGCCAATATACCGATCGTTAAAGTTGAGATAATGACTTCATCATTGACTTTTCCATAATCGATTTGACGGATTTGTCCCTCTAAGATAATGTCTGCAGCTTTTTCCTTTTCTAATGGAATACCGAGAACACGGGCTAAATTATTGACTGTTCCTCCTGGTAGTAGTCCTACTTGATAATGCTCAAGTTTATCTTGAAAAGCCTGTACAATATGATGGATCGTACCATCGCCTCCGATTACGATTAAGGTATCTGCGTGCGTTTCTTCAGCTTTTTTGACTAATGTCTCATGCTTGATCGAAGGACCTGTTTCCGTTAGATTGATGATTAGTTCTGGTCGTTTCTTTAAGGCATATTCTTTAAACCAGCTTGCTAATTTTTCACCTTCATCTTGTCCTGAGCTTTGATTATAAAAAACTAGCAATTTTTCCATTTCTTTCTTCCTCCCATTTTTACACAAAAACCAAGGGGTCAGACGTTCCATTGTTGGAATACGCCCACCCCCAGCTAAAAGGATAGATCCACTTCGTTCACTTACTTGATCCATCCACGTTCCTATTTGATTTTATACGTTTGTATTCAATTCTGCAATTTTTACAATCACATCTGTTGCTTTTTCCATCACTTGAAGAGAAACAAACTCAAATCGGCCGTGCATATTTTCGCCACCTGCGAACAAATTAGGCGTTGGAATGCCTAGATAAGAAATTTTCGATCCATCTGTTCCACCTCGTACTGGTTCAATCACAGGCTCGATTTCTAAATCGATCATCGCTTGTTTTGCTAATTCAACAATGCTCATATCTTTTTCAATAATTTCTCGCATATTATAGTACTGATCATACATATCAACTTTCACACGTGTCTGATCGAAGCGACTATTTAGTTTTTCTTGGATTTCACTAATTTTCGCTTTCCGTGCTTCAAATTTTTCTCGATCGTGGTCACGGATAATATAACTCATAGTTGCTTCTTCGACATTTCCATTTAATCCCATCAAATGGAAGAACCCTTCATAACCTGTCGTTTTTTCTGGGACTTCATCTGCTGGTAGTTGATTATGGAAGTCTATGGCTAATTGTAATGCATTGATCATCGTATCTTTGGCTGTACCAGGATGGACATTTTTTCCTTGAATTGAAATATTAGCCTGAGCTGCGCTGAATGTTTCATATTGTAATTCGCCTAAAGGTCCACCATCAACGGTATAGGCAAAATCAACATCAAACTGCTGGACATCAAATTTATCTGCTCCTACCCCAATCTCTTCATCTGGTCCAAAAGCTACTTTGATCTCACCATGAGGGATAGTTGGGTTTTTCAGCAGAATTTCCATTGCGGTCATAATTTCAGCGATCCCAGCTTTATCGTCCGCACCTAACAACGTACTGCCATCAGTTGTGATCAATGTGTGTCCTTCGTAGTTTTTCAAATTAGGGAAGTCTTTGGTATTTAATGTATAATGTTCTTCACTATCTAGAACAATCGTTGATTCCCCATCGTAGTTCTCAATGATTTGTGGATTAACATTTACTGCATTGAAATCTGCGGTATCCATGTGGGCAATGAAACCGATCGAGCGAACTTTCTTTTCAATGTTACTTGGCAATGTTCCTATAACAAATCCATTTTCTTCATTGTAAAATACATTGGTTAGTCCTAAATCTTCTAATTCCTTTTTTAAGACTTGCGCAAAAGCGACTTGTGTTTGTGTCGAAGGAGTCGTTTGACTACTTTCATCAGATCTGGTTTCAGTCTTAACATAGCGTAAAAAACGTGGTAAAAGATTTTCGTACATACAACAGCTCTCCTTTAGTTAAATTGAAATGGGTTCGTATCCGTTTCTGAAACAAAGAAATCAACGGTCCAATTTTCTTCTTGTTTCCATTTCTCAAATTTTTCGACAAACTTTTCTTTACATAAAGATTCAATATAATGACCTGGATCAATCGCAATCAAGCCTGCACTTTGCATATCTTGAGCTGTGTGGTAATAGATATCTCCAGTAATATAAACATCCGCTTTTTGAGCTAATGCGTAAGGATAGAACTTTTCGCCGCTACCACCACAAATGGCGATTCTTTTAACAGTGCTATTTGTATGAGTTGGACGAACAACTCGTAGCCCTTCTAATTGGAAGACTTCTTTTACTTTAGATACAAAGGTATCTAAATCAAGCGCTTCTGGTAATTCTCCGATTCGACCGATCCCCCAGGTTTGAGTCGGTTCGTCAATTGAAAACAAATCAAATGCTACTTCTTCATAAGGATGGACACGATACATAGCTGATAACACTTTTTCCTCACGGTCTTCAGGAAAAATCACTTCCACTTTAGCTTCTTCTACCTTTTCTAGTTGACCGTTTTTACCAATTGCGGGATGTGCCTGTTCATTCGGTCGAAAACGACCTTCGCCAATACTGGTAAAACTTGTATGATCGTAATGACCTTGTTCACCCGCACCAGCCTCAGCTAAAGCCTTACGTAATTTGTCAGCGTCTTCGATCGGTACATAAACAGCTAGTTTTTTGTAATGCCTTGTATGTGTCTTTAACAAATAATTTTCGACATTGATTCCTAATGCTTCACAAAACCAATCATTCAATCCATCCTCGATAATATCCATATTGGTATGTGCTGCATAGACAGAAATATCATGTTTTAATAAATCAGCATACATTTTTTCTTGTGGATGATCCGTTGTTAATCGTTTAATTGGTCGAAATATGGGAGGATGTTTAGCAATTAACAAATCAATCTTTTTTTCGATGGCTTCTTGCACAACTTCTGGACGAACATCTAACGTCATCATTATGCGTTGAATCGGTTTATTTAATGTTCCGAGGTGTAGCCCCACAGGATCTCCTTCTTCAGCCAACCATTGAGGACAATATTCTTCAAATTTGCGAATAAATTCATTACCGTTGATCGCCATTAAGCTAAAACCTCCTCGATCATCTGGATTTCTTTTTTTATCGCTTCAACACGTTCTTCTTGGTTCTGTGCTTGTGCCAATTGTTTTAAAATCGCTTGTCTTTGTTTTAATTCTCTTTGCCATTTCTTTTGGAAGACCACTGTTTTTCCTTGCAATAAAAATGGACCAAACAGAATCTCTTCCTCATTATAGATATGTTTCGTCGGTGTTTTTTCAGCTACAATGATTTCATAGATTTTTTTGTTTTCCTCTAAAATCTCTTCTGCAATGATTTGATAGTGATTATCTTGCAACCATTTTCTCACTGCTTGCTCGCCAATATTTGGTTGGAGAATCAAACGCTCCTTCCCTGTTAAACGATGCTGTTTGGCGCCTGCTTCTAAAATATCTCGAATCAAAGCCCCACCCATACCAGCAATCGTGATCGCATTGATCTGATCTGTTGGCTCAATCGCATCTAATCCGTTAGCTAAACGAACAACGATCCGCTTTTCTAAACCATTTTTCTGTACTTGCTTTTTTGCTGACTCATAAGGGCCTTTCACCACTTCGCCAGCTACAGCAAATTCAATTTTATCCTTTAACATTAATGCAACTGGCAAGTAAGCGTGGTCAGAGCCAATATCTGCTAAAAACGCTCCTGTTGGGACATGTTCTCCCACTAATGCTAAGCGTTTCGATAAATCTAAGTGGTTCATACCTTCACTCCTTCCCCCTCATTATAACATTTTCCCTATAAATGAAGGAGATTTGAAAAAGAAAAATTTCAAATCTCCTGATGAGCTATTTGCTTTTACGAAACGTTTAACACTGACTATTCAATAACTCTTACCTCAACGATCGAATTACCAGGAATTTGCGGAGGGATTGACATTGTCATAATTGGTTTTTCTTTTAAAGTAAACTTGATCTCGTCACCTTTTTGAAAAGATTCCTTACCTCCGACTAATTGATCATTCGAAACATTTAGTGTTACACCATCATTATCAAAAGAGGTTCCAATATTCTCGGGGTCTTCGATTTCATCTACATTGACCACTTTGATTTGAATGGTATCATCGACTGAATCATCAATACTTTCAATTTCACCCTTAAAAATACTTTGTCCTTCGTTAGAAGAATCCTTCGCTTTAGTCGTTGTTTCCGCACTAATCGAATCGATCGATGCCTCATTTTTATCTCCATTACCACAACCTGTTAGCGAAAAAAGTAACCCTGTCGCCAACAAACAAGAAAAAATCACTTTCATATCTTTATCCTCCGGCTAATTATTTACATTACTTCAATTGATGATCGTTCTTTGACTTTTTATTTAGTTGACGATAATCAATACATTCTGTTTTTAGTCGTTCAATTTTGTTTTTGATACTTGTTCATCAGAAATTTATGGTTGTCTTTTTTCGTTACCATGATGACTATTGATCAGGCGTAAGCTTCTGTAATCATCACTCTATCCAGTATGACACCACTTTTGTAGCTTGTTACGATCAATAAAAGTGGCGTTAAGTATGAATTCAGATACACTTTCATCTCAAATTATGAGTTTCTTGAATAACTAAGTGAACATCGAGAGTCATTGAAAAGAGAATTATTTGCAGACTTCTCTCAATTAATTGTTTGCATTGCTTATTTTCCTACCCATCAAAGCAATAGGCAGGAAATATGGCAATAACTAATTCAGCAAAAAGCTTTCTCGATCACATCTTCTAAGCCTACTAAGGCTACAATTATGACTTCTATGCTTTCTCTTTTCGCTAGCCATTTCTCCGATTGCGTCCAGTCATTTCAATTTCTTTTGTCAAATAACGAATCCGTTCCATGATTCGTTTGGCTTTCAATGGTTCTTCATCTCCACGCTGTGTCACAGCAAGATGTTGCTCCAATTCATTCATTGTAAAATTGGAAGAGAAAAAGGTTGGCAGTTGCTCTTGCATTCGATATTGCAAAATCACACCAAAGACTTCATCTCTGATCCAACTACTCATGGCATCAGCGCCAATGTCATCCATCATTAAGATCGGTGAACGTTTGACTGCATCTAGTTTTTCTGCGACTTGATCTTTTCCAATCGCTTGTTTTATTTCAACAGCAAAAGTTGGAAAATGGACAAGTGTAGTTGTAAAGCCTTTAATGGCTAGTTCTCTGGCAGTCGCTCCTAAAAGATAGGTCTTTCCTATTCCAAAGCTGCCAACTAAATAGAGTCCTTTGTGATAGTCTTTGGGACTTGCACTATAATTTTCCACAAAGTCTAATGCTTCAAAGCTCGCATAGCTCCGTCCATCGGTACGCTCAAAATTATTGAAAGAAGCATCTTGGATATCTTTTGGCATATCGACAGCTTTGATCCGGTTCCTGATTTCTTCTTGTCTTTTCTTCGCCAATAAGGCTTCTGTTGGAACATAAGTCACATCGACATAATGAAAATTCAAGGTTAGCTTGGGCTCATAGCCAGGAGCGATCATCGTAGGGTCATTTTTTTGGTATTTTCGTTTTTCTTGGACAAATTCATATAGTTTTGCATAACTTTTTTCGATATCTGCTTGTGTTAATTCATCTTTGTGATCCGCCAAAAAGGCTTGCACATCTGGATCGTTGAGGACTTCTTCGATCATTTCAGCAAATTTTTGTTGATAATTTCGCTGGCTGATGATCCGCTTTAATTCTTTTCCTACATCTTCCATTAGCTATCTCCCTCCTTCTTGGCAAAATATTCTTTGAATCGTCGTTCGATCTCCGCTTTTTTCTCACTACTGATTTTTTTCTCTTCTTTAGGCTGGTTGACCCAATCCGGTAATTTCTCACGACGAACGTTTCGACGATTAGTTGAATAATTCTGGTTCGTATTTTTAGTATTTTGTTTGACTTTGCTATTGGTTTTCCGAATATGTTCAATGGCTTCTTCTGGGGTCATGATCTTTTTTTGTGCCCATTCGTTAGCGATCGTGTTGACAAAGCTTGCGGTTAAGCTAGGACGATCTTTGATTACTAAGACATAATTGATCAGGATATTGATCAAACTATTCGACAATCCCGATTGTGAAACTAAATCCTGTAAAAGCCAAGTTTCTTGTTTTGACACATAGCCGCCTTTTGCTTGTTTCAGTGCCTCTAAATATTTCATTGGCGGAATGCTTTTGGCTTCGTTCACTAACTGTAGTGTCGCATTTGTCAGAGCAGTTGCTTCCTTAGGTGTCTCATTCTGATTGGCAGAGGTTGCTTCTTCATTTTGATTAGCCAATGTATTTGTTCGCTTCGTCTGTTGGTTCACCAATACGATGCGTTGAAGCTCTTTGACAGATACTGTCTGCTCAGAAAAATCATACGCTTGTACGACCCATTCACCTAATGTCAACTCATCCACGCCATAAAGTAAATGATACATTGTTAACTGTTCCTTCAATGATTCATCTAGATTCATGATATGTTTTTTTGCCAACCAATCTGTCAAAAAGCGCCAATCAAGAGTGGATTGTTCCATGGACTTCCCCAGATCAGTTGATTTGGTTGTAAATGACTGTTGGTTTCCCTCGAGTTTCTCTTGATCTGCAGCATATGTTTTTTCATTAAAGCGATATACTTCTAAAAATTTCTTCGTGATCTTTTGATAATCATTCGTCGAAAAATGTTCCGGCTGAAATAGTTGGATCAACTGATCGAAACGCCGTTGACCGACTTTTTCTAATAGCAGAAAAGACAATAATGTATCTTTAAAAAATGCTAACGGTTCAATTGGCTCAAGTAACTCATAAATAAAACATCCCCCTAAGCTAGGGTCTTCTTTGAAAAAAACTTCTAAAAGTCCGATCCCTTCTAGTTTTTTTCGTGCTTCATAAAGCTGAGGAATACCACAATTCAAGCTACTTAACAGATCAGCATGTAATCCTTCCGGTCCAACGCCTTTTTGTAAAGGAATTTCTGATAGTAAGGTAAAATACAAACTCAAAGCTTCACTGCCGATTAATGGCTGGTAGAGATAAAGTAATGAGGATTTCCCTTCTTCTCTTAGCGGATAGCTTTTTCTTCCTTGGTAGATATTTTTAGGTTGAAGCTCTTTCCATGCGTTATCCAAGGAATTTGGCCTCCTTTTATGACTTGATTTTATTTCTGATTTATTCGTTGTTTTCTTTGTGATTCTCTTTATTATTTTCTTTTGCTTTATCAACGATGTCTTGTAATTCTTTTAAAAACACCGACATATCTTTAAATTGACGATAAACACTGGCAAAACGGATATAAGCAATCTCATCTAAATTGACCAGATCTTCCATCACGTATTCTCCGATCAACGTCGTCGATACTTCATTTTCACCAAGACTTCGCACCCGATTTTCAACATGGGTTACGATTTGTTCCATTTGTTCCATCGCAACTGGTCTTTTTTCTGCTGAACGGATTAATCCTCTTAAAATCTTGTCACGATTAAATTCTTCCCGTTCCCCATTTTTTTTGATCACTAATAAAGGTGCTGCTTCAATTCTTTCAAATGTTGTAAAACGAAAAGAACAGTTTTCGCACTCTCGTCTTCGACGAATTGCTCGACCATCATCCGCTTGTCGACTATCAATCACTCGGGAATTGTTATGTTGACATCTAGGACATCTCATTATTTTCACCTCTTAATATGAAATTTTTCTGATATACATTCATTTAATATATTGAATCAATTTATATAGTATTGATTCAACGAACATTCAAAGGATAAATTTTCACTCGATAATAGTTACGTAAATAATTACGTATGAAACAATATTTTTATGATTCACTCCTGCTTTTCATAAAAAAAGTTTCACACATGTAACTAGTTGTATTATAACATGAAACAATTCTTACAGGCGACTCTCCTGTATAAAAAACCTCGTTAGAAGAACCTTTTTTTCAATCGATTGATCGAAATTGTTCCAAAGCAAAACAATTAGGCTTGACTTTCGAGAAAACTGCATGTAAAACAGTGCTTCTTAAAAACTTCTTTCAGGTGCATACTTCAAAAAAAACAGAGAGTGAGACAAAACTTGTCTCACTCTCTGTTTCAACAGTCTAAGTTATACCCATTAAAGTTTTTCTTCAATCCCTGTATAATGTTTCATTCGTTGTTCATCGATTTTTTGTTGTTCAGGAATATGATCGGATTCTGGTAAAGGTGTTTTTTTGTGTGTTGGATCATCTTTTTTTCGTTCTTGTGTCAGATCTTGCTCATTGGCTTCTTTTTCTGCTTGTTGGTCTTCTAATTCATCGACTCTGGCTTTGTAGCGTTCATCATTTTCTTTTGCAGCTTCTGATTGTGCCCGTCCTTCATCTACCAGTTCATCTTTATTCAAGATCTCTCCTAGTTTTTCTTTTGCAGAACCGACTACTTTATCTTTTTGATTTTTAAAAGTCCCCATACCAATTCCCCTCTTTTCTTTATATTCAGCATAGCAAACTATCTAAATATACTCAAAGAAATCGATTGTTGAAGTCCGAGAGCCAACGTTCGATTTGACAAGTCAGTTCATCCTTACTACCGGAATTGTCAAAAACGATATCTGCTAATTTTTTCTTTTCTTCAATCGGCATCTGGCTTTGTATTCTTTTCTTTGCTTCGTCTAGTGTCAATTGATTTCTTTTCATCAAACGTTGCAATTGAATTTCTTCTGGAAGGTAAACGACTGCTACAGCATCCATTTCCTGTTCATAATGACCTTCAAATAATAAAGGGATATCAACGACAACTAAAGGATAATTTGCTTTTTGTTGCTTAATCTGTTCCGTAATCGCTTGACGGATAAAGGGGTCTAATAAGCGATCAAGTTTTTGTCTTTGTTCTGTTGAATCGAAAATAATCTTAGCTAAAGCTACTCGATCAAGCGAGCCATCTTCTTGAAGGATTTCTTCCCCAAATTCTTGAACGATTGCCGCCAATCCAGGAGTCTGAGGTTGGACGACTTCACGGGCGATGATATCTCCATCGATCATCGGGATTTGGTGACGGCTAAAAACAGCTGCTGCAGTGCTTTTCCCAGTAGCAATCCCACCAGTTAAGCCTAAGACATAGCCTACTTGCTGATTTTTAGTCTTTGGCAATTTGGACAATAGTGAGTCCCCCTTTGCGCTACTTTTGTTTTGACGATCGGTGTATGACAACGAACACATGGTTGACCAGTCTGACCATAGACATGTAAAGCTACTTGAAAGTTACCTGACTCGCCTAACGCATTGAGATAACTCCTGATCGTCGTTCCGCCAGCCTCAATTGCCCGAGACAACACGTCAATAATTGCTTTTCGTAACAACTCTGCTTCTTTGGGCTTCAATGTATCCGCTGGCTGTTCTGGATGGATCTTTGCTTCCCAAAGCGCTTCATCCACATAGATATTCCCTAAACCTGTTACTAACTTTTGATCTAATAATAATGGTTTAATCGCTTTATGAGATTTTTGTAAGCCTAAACGAAAGCCGTCTAATAAAAATGTATCTGGCAACGGTTCTGGACCTAATTTCATGATGCCTTTGTAGGCATCACTCGTTCCTTTTTCAACTAATGTCATTCGTCCAAATTTACGTACATCATGGTATCGGAGTTGGCTACCATCTTCAAAGAAAAAAATGACATGCGTGTGTTTATCGATCGGTTCATTTTTTTCAACAAATTGGTATTTTCCTTCCATACGTAAATGCGAGATCAATTCATAATGACTCAAACGAAAAATTAAAAACTTGCCTCTTCGATCAATAGACAGAATCTCTTCGCCAACTAACGAAGCTTCAAAGATTGCTGTTTCTGGTTGTTCAATTATTCTTGGCCATAAGACTTGGATTTTTTGGATTTTCTTTCCAACGACTAAACGAGACAAGCCTTTTCGTACAGTTTCTACTTCTGGTAATTCTGGCATGTTTTCACCTTCGACTTATTTGCTTTTTTATCTATTTATTGAGCAGATCGGTTCAATAGTGGCAATCAGCTATTTCGCTTCATACCACGTTTTCCCCCAACTACTATCTGTAATCAATGGTACGTGTAAGGACACGGCATGTTCCATGACTTCACTTACTAATTTGTCTAATCGTTCTAATTCTGTTTCTGGCACTTCAAAAACCAATTCATCGTGTACTTGTAACAACATGGTTGCTGATAGTTTTTCTTCTTTTAAGCGTTTATCCAACTCGATCATCGCGATTTTAAGAATATCAGCGGCACTTCCTTGGATTGGGGTATTGATTGCTGTTCTTTCAGCAAAAGAACGTATATTATAATTTCGTGAATTGATATCTGGTAAATAACGTCTGCGATGGTAAAGGGTTTCGACAAATCCTTGTTCCTTTGCTTCACGAACGATACGTTCCATATATTCTTTGACTCCAGGATATTTCTCAAAATACGTATCAATGTACTGTTGCGCTGCTTTTCTTGTAATCCCAAGATTTTGTGATAAACCATAGTCAGAAATGCCATAAACGATCCCAAAATTGACTGCTTTTGCTTGACGACGCATATTTGGTGTGACATCTTCTGCTTTTTCAATCCCAAAAACACGCATAGCAGTACTTGCATGGATGTCTTGTCCTTCAAGAAAGGCTGCTTTTAAATGTTCATCATTCGAGATATGAGCCAAGACTCGCAATTCGATTTGTGAATAGTCAGATGAATAGATCAACCAGTCTTTTTCTCTAGGCACAAACGCTTGGCGAATCTTTCGCCCTTCATCTAAGCGAATAGGAATATTCTGTAAATTAGGATCTACTGAACTTAAACGCCCTGTTTGAGTCAATGTTTGAACATATCTGGTATGGACTTTCCCATCGGATTGAATGACTTTTAACAAACCTTCTACATAAGTTGACTGGATCTTGGCGATTTGGCGATACGTCAAGATGTCATCCACGATTGGTGCTTGTTCTCTTAATTGTTCTAAAACATCGACCGCAGTGGAATAGCCCGTCTTCGTTTTCTTGATCACCGGTAACCCCATTTTTTCAAATAAAATGACCCCTAATTGTTTTGGTGAGTTTAAATTGAAGGATTCACCAGCCTCTTGATAGATTGTTTCCTCGATCTCTTTCAATCGATCGGAGAATTCGATTTTCATTTCTTGTAAACGAGAAGCATCAACTTTGATACCAGTGATTTCCATTTCAGCTAAGATGATTGAAAGGGGTAGTTCCATCTCACGGAACAAGGCCATTTGGTTTTTTTCTGTTAATTCTTGACTTAACTTAGGTGTTAAAACATTAATGGCAGATACTTTTCTGGCAAGGTGGGCAAAAAATACTTCTTCCTCTTCCGGTAATCCTTTTTTTGCCCCTTTTCCATAAATTGCTTCATCTGACTGCACTTCATGATAGCCATAATGGGCAGCGATTCCTTCAATATCCGTACTTTTCTCATTTGTATCAAGCAAGTAGGCACCAAGCAAGACATCAAAATCGATCCCTTTTGTTTTCGTAGCATAACGATTTAAAGCCACATAAGTCCGTTTAGCATCATAGACTTTTTTCAACCGTGTTGGATCAGCTAGCCAAGCACAAAAAGCTTCGTTCTCAAATAACGCTAGATCATTCGTAACATAAATTTTTTGTTTCGTCCCCCAAGCTACACCCACGATATCTTCTGTATGGTAATTGTCTCCCATCATCTCCACATATAAAGCCATGTCAGTCGTGAACATGTCCTCATGGTATTCATGGACTACTTCAAATAGGATATCTTCAAGTTCTACTTCTTCCTCAACAAGGTCCAGCTTTGCCAGGAATTGTTTAAATTCCATTTCTTTATAAAATGGCACCAATTTCTCTAAGTTTTTCCCTTCATATTTCAATGAATCAATCGAGACTTCAACTGGCGCATCTGTATTGATCGTCGCTAATTGTTTGGATAAGAAAGCTTGTTCTTTATCATTGATCAAATTTTCTTTCATTTTGCTTTGTTTCATTTCATCAATATGCTCATAGATCCCTTCAACGGATCCATATTGTTTTAACAATTTGATTGCTGTTTTTTCGCCGATTTTCGTCACACCAGGAATATTGTCTGAAGCGTCTCCTGCCAAACCTTTCATATCAATGATTTGATTTGGCGTCAACCCATCATATTTTTCAGCAACATGTTCAGGTGTGTAACTTTCGATATCACTCACACCTTTCACCGTAATGTCTACTTTGATTTCATTACTAGCTAATTGAGTCAGATCTCGATCACCAGATAAAACAACGACATCAAATTCTTCTTTATTGACTTTTTCGGCTAATGTCCCAATGATGTCATCCGCTTCATAATTAGGTAATTCATAGTATTGGACACCTAGTCCTGTGAGTAATTCACGAATGTAAGGCATCTGTTCTTTAAATTCTCCAGGAGTTTTTGAACGGCCACCTTTGTATTCTGCATACATCTCGGTTCTAAACGTCGTCTTTCCTGCATCGAATGCAACTAATACATGAGTAGGTTGCTCTTTTTGCATCACATTTTCAAACATCGTGTTAAAAGCATAGATCGCATTTGTATGCAACCCATTTCTATTTTTAAACCGTTCTAATGAATTGTGTAAAGCAAAAAATGCGCGAAAAGCAACACTATTTCCATCTACAAGTAATAATTTATTTTTTGTCATCTGCCTAACTCCTTACTGTAAAGTTCTTATTTATTCTAACAAAGAATACTGAGGAAAGCGAAAAGAAAAACGCAAATTAACCACTTTACTGAACAAAAAAGAGTGAAAAGACTCAATGCTTTTCACTCTTATAATTATTGTTCAACTGAACGATCCATTCAATCGCTTAATTGTTACGTCCGAAAATTCTTAAGAATGCTAAGAACAAGTTGATAAAATCAAGGTATAGTTGCAATGCCAAGAAAACGGCAATTCCACTGTGTGCTGTCCCATTTGATTCTATATAGATTGACCGGATCTTTTGGTTGTCATATGCGGTAATTCCTGCGAAGATCACGACTAAAAGAAGAGAAATAAACAACTCTACTGCGCTGCTTCGTAAAATAAAGACATTTAAGACCATGGCAATAATGACACCGATCAATGCGGCCATTCCGGCACGGCTGACACCTGTCAAATCTTTTTTAGTAACCAAGCCTACAACGGACATCCCTAAAAACATTCCAGTTGCTGTAATAAACGCTCTGGTAATGCTACCGATATCATACATCGCTAATGTGACAGCTAACGTCAGTCCATTCAAGAGCGAATACGCAATAAAACCACCAATAGCTAAACTTGGGTTTTTAGCTGCTTTAACGCCCAATACAACTACTAAAATCAACTCTACGATCCAGAGACCCATAAAGCCTAATGGGAAATTATTGATGAACGAGAAAACTTGTTGAGGATATACTTGTAATGCGAGATAAGAGATAATCGCACTTAATGCTAGACCTCCTCCTAGATAACCATAGACCTTAGCATAGAAGCGATTCAGTCCTGTTGAAATAGTACCTTGATTATTCATATGTTTCACCTTCACTTTCAAGAGTAATCTCTAATTCTGGTTCGACCGGTGGCTGAACCATCACTACTGCATCCAATACCCGATTTTCTTCGCTATTGTTTGCTTCGACAGAGATTGTCACGACATTTTTCATTTTGTCTACTTTGATAATATCAAACTGAAAAGTCAATGTTTGATAATGGAAAACTGGCTCAATAAAATTGACAGAAAAATTGACTACATGAGACCCAGGACCTGGCAAATGTTTTGAAATTGCACTGGTGATGATGCCCATCAACATGACAGAAGGCACAATCGGTTGTTGGTACTCCGTTTGTTTCGCAAAATCATGTTGGATGTATAGTGGATTCGCATCATTTGTTAGTCCTAAATACAATAACAGCTGATTGTCTTCAATCGATTCAGTTAAAGACAACGAGTCCCCTTCCTCCAGTTCATTGATGGTTTTTCCTAATTTACGTGGTTTACTTATGTTCAAGTTAGTAACCCTCCAGTTTATATATTGATCACTTCTTATTGTATCAAAACAGTCCAAAAAGGCAAGTTACACTGATTAAAACAAGAAAATATTAACGAAACTGAAAGAAGACAGCGATGTTGATTCCTCTTTTGAAAACCAGAAAAATCAAAAAATCTCTACCTGTTAAGTTTCATTCTTTAACAGATAGAGACTGCTTTACAATCGACTACTTAAAAAATAGATTACAATACATTCTTTGTCGTACTACTTAATAATTTTTCATACGCTTGTTCAAATTTTTGAACGTCCCCTGCACCCATAAAGATAATGACAGCATCGTGGAAATCAAGTAAAGGAGAAACATTGTCTTCTTTGATCACTTGACCACCTTTTTTGATTTTATTGCCAAGATCTTCAATTTTGACATCGCCCTGTTCTTCACGAGCAGAGCCAAATATATCACATAGGTAAACTTTATCTGCAAGATCTAGTGCTTCTGCAAACTCATCCATCAAAGCAATTGTGCGGGTAAATGTATGAGGTTGGAAAACTGCAATGATTTCTTTATCAGGGTACTTTTGTCGAGCCCCATCGATTGTTGCTTTGATTTCAGCTGGATGATGAGCATAATCATCTACAACTGTCATATCAGCTACGATTTTTTCGCTAAAGCGACGTTTTACACCTGGGAATGTTAACAATTCTTTCGCTACTTCTTCTTGGTCTAGTTTTTCAAAATAAGCAACTGCGATCACTCCTAATGCATTTAATATATTATGTTTGCCAAAAGCAGGAACAGTGAAATGTCCCACAAATTCATCTTTGTGGTACACATCGAAAGCTGACCCCGTCGTTGTGCGTTCGATATTCCGAGCTTGGATATCATCATCTTCAGAAACACCATAATAATAGATCGGAACATCTGCTTCTAATTTTCTTAAGTAAGCATCGTCTCCATAGGCAAAGATCGCTTTTTTCACTTGATTTGCCATTGATTGAAATGCGGTAAACACATCATCAATACTTGTATAATAATCTGGATGATCAAAATCAATATTTGTCATGATAACATAATCAGGCGAATATGCTAAGAAATGGCGACGATATTCACAAGCTTCAAATGCAAAAAATTCTGCTTGAGGATCGCCATGTCCTGTGCCATCACCAATTAAATAACTTGTTGGACGAATGCCAGTCAACATATGTGAAAGTAATCCTGTCGTACTCGTTTTACCATGTGAACCAGTCACTGCAATACTCGTGTAGTTTTGGATAAAGTCGCCGATAAAGTCATGATAACGAACAACTTCTAATCCCAACTCTTTCGCTCTTTGAATCTCCTCATGCGTATCTGGGAAAGCATTACCAGCAATGATCGTCATTCCAGGTTGAACATTCTCTGCATCAAAAGGCAAAATTTTGATATTTGCTTTTTCTAAATCCCTTTGTGTAAAGAAATATTTTTCGATATCTGATCCTTGTACTGGTAACCCTTGCTCGTGTAAGACAAGTGCCAATGAGCTCATTCCTGATCCTTTAATACCAACAAAATGGTATAATTTATTTTGATTTTCCATTTGAATCCTCTTCTCTTAAATATCATCCATTATTTTGTTTTCTATTACAACACGTTCCTCATTATCATATAAACCTAAAAAAATTTCAACCAAATATATTTGAAGAGGTTACTTACTTGAAAAATCGTTCAAATTTAAAAACTGGCTAACGCTCTCGTTTGGTCTACTAGGGATGATTTTCTCATGAACGCAAGAAAGTTCCTGAAACAGAAGAACGGATCCGTTGATAGGCTGACCAAACTTTTTGTGGGATGTCCACATGATTCATATAATTTTTCCCATTTGGTCCATAGCCCTGTTCATCATCCTTCAAACGAACCATTTCTCCTAAAACTAACGCATAGAAATAATCTTTCGACCATTGATCGTTCAACTCTGGCTGAGAAAAATGTAACTCTTCCGCTAGTTCAATTAATTGGGGAACAAATGGGACATAGTTACACCATTCTACTCCTGTGCCTTTCCAGACCTTCTCAAAAGTTGCTCTGGTACGTCGCTGTAATGTTGGATCATTCATAAGAAAAATCCGTTCAGGTAAAGCGCCCTTTTTTTGAAGGATCGTCAAGGCATGTTGTGCATTTTCCCCAGAGTTCGTCGAGGTTGTTTCTAAAATGAATCTTTCAGTTGGAATGTGGTATTTTTCTGTTAAGTAACGAAAACACATCTCACTTTCACTGAGTCCATCCTCAAATAAAACCCCTTGCTTTGCAAAATTTTGGCGAAGCACCTTAGTAGCATGTCCGATTCCTCCGACTAGAAAAATTTGCTGCACTTGTCCTTGCAAATACAGTTCAGCTGCCTTATCAGCAAGAATCGGTAAGCCATTACCTGCTAGAATCACTATTGGTGCCGAATCATTTGTTCTTTGATCACTTGCATCAGCCAAAAAGGATAGCAAACAATTCCAATCTTTCAATTGTTCCCCTTGATTCGTCATGAGCTTTTTTCTCCTTTTTAAGATTTTTTACTTACTGGAAAGCTGTTCATTTGGCACTTTATCCAGTGTTTCCTTCCAAATCAAATGCCCTCGACATTTCCCGCAAACATAGCGTTTGGTATCGATTTTTCGTTTGCGGTAAATATCGGTTGTACAACTAGCACACTGATACCATTCAATTTTAGTCGTTTTCTTAGCAGAAAGAGCAGGAGCGTATCTTAAACCACCCGTTTTTTTTAGTAAAACCTTAAAATCAGCATCTCGATGACGATAACCTTTATTAGCTAAATGCAAATGATAATGACATAATTCATGTTTAATGATTGCAACTTTTGTCGCTTCATCCACTTCTTGAAACATCTTCCAATTAAAATCTAAATGATGGTCGTTTAAGTGATAACGTCCCCCTGTAGATCGCAAACGAGAATTGAATTTTGCTTGATGCTTAAAGGGCAATGAAAAACTATCTAGCGAGATTTTTTCAACGAGTTGCTGCAATTCGATTTCTGTCACTTTATTTCGCCTCATAAGGGGAAAGCATCGTTAAACTGATTCTTCCTTTATTGACATCAACAGCTTCAATCCAAACTGTTACAACATCGCCTACAGAAACGACATCAGTAGGATGTTTAACAAATTTTTTACTTAATTTAGAAAGATGAACTAATCCGTCTTGCTTTACACCGATATCAACAAACGCACCAAAGTCGATTACATTCCGTACAGTCCCTTTCAACTCCATCCCTGGTTTCAAATCTTCCATACTTAAAACATCTGAACGCAAGAGTGGGGCTGGCATTTCATCCCGCATATCTCTACCAGGTCGGGTTAACCCTTCAAGAATATCAGCTAACGTTTCTTCTCCTACAGATAATGTTTTGGATAAATGAGTGGAAGAAAGTTGAGATAGGGTTTCGATTGCTTCTTTTTTACCTAATGCTTTCTCTGATAACCCGTTGCTTTTTAGAATTTCTTTTGCTATTGGATAGCTTTCTGGGTGAATGCCTGTATTATCAAGAATGTTTTTCCCACCTGGTACACGGATAAACCCGATCGCTTGCTCATAAGCCTTTGGTCCTAAGCGAGGAACTTTTTTCAATTGCGCTCGCGTCTCAAACGCACCATTTTCTTCTCGATAAGTCACAATATTTTGAGCAGTTGTTTTATTCAAACCAGAGATGTGTTGCAATAATTGAGGGCTTGCAGTATTAACATCCACACCCACTTGATTGACCACAGTTTCTACTACAAAATCTAATTGTTCCGCTAAACGTTTTTGAGAAACATCATGTTGGTATTGTCCAACTCCTACAGCTTTAGGGTCAATCTTCACTAATTCAGCTAATGGATCTTGCAAACGTCGAGCGATCGACACTGCACTTCGCTCTTCCACTTGGAGGTCAGGAAATTCTTTGCGGGCAATATCACTTGCAGAATAAACAGAAGCTCCCGCCTCATTCACGATCGCATAGTACGCTTTATGATCAGCTGATTTTAATTGTTCAGCAACAAATTGTTCTGATTCACGGCTAGCAGTACCATTCCCTATTGCGACCATATCTACTTGGTATTGGTTGATCAATTGAACAAAAGCAGGTCCTGCAGCTTCACGTTTCGCTTGAGAAGCAGGTTTATGCGGATAGATGACTTCAATTGCCAAAACTTTACCTGTCGCATCTACTACAGCTAACTTACATCCTGTACGATAGGCTGGATCGAATCCTAAAACGACTTTTCCTTTTAAAGGAGGTTGTAACAAGAGATTACGGAGGTTTTCTCCAAAGATCGCAATTGCTTGCTCATCAGCTTTTTCAGTTAATTCATTGCGCACTTCCCGCTCAATCGCAGGTTGAATAAACCGTTTGTAACTATCTTGATAAGCATTCCTAACAAACATAGTTGCGGGAGAAGCTGGGTTATTGATCAATTGCCGCTCCAAATAAGACAAAATAGGTTCCTCTTCCACTTGGAGTCCGACTTTCAAAATACCTTCTTTTTCACCACGATTCGTCGCTAAAATGCGATGAGAGACGATTTTATGAATGGGTTCGGCATAATCATAATACATTTCATATACCGCTTTTTCATCTAACTCCTTCTTTTTAACGACACTGACATAAGAACCTTTATTGTAGGTATAGGAGCGTACCCACGTTCTGTAAGTTGCATTATCACTGACTTCTTCAGCAATGATTTCGTGAACGCCTTGCAATACTTCCTCGACCGTATGAACTTCTTTTTCATCATTGAGGTATTTTTTTGCTTCTGCATAGACATCTTCATTGGGCAATTGACGAAGCCACTGGGCAAAAGGCTCTAATCCTTTTTCTTTTGCGATCGTCGCTTTCGTTCTGCGTTTTTGTTTATAAGGACGATACAAGTCTTCTACTTGTTGCATTTTAACTGCTAAAGTAATGTCTTTTTTCAATTCTGGCGTTAGCTTACCTTGTTCATCGATTAAACGAATCACTTCTTGTTTTCGTTTCTCTAAGTTTTCTAAATAAGCATAGCGCTCTTCAATTTCTCGAATTTGTACCTCATCTAAGCTACCGGTCATTTCTTTTCGGTAACGTGCAATAAATGGGACAGTATTTCCTTCGTTCAATAAATTCAATACGGTGGTAAGTTGTTTTGAATGATACATCGTTAGTTCTTTTTGAACTAACTGGACAATTGTTTGATTTAAATTCTCTGCCATCAATATACTCCCTTTTTAAGTTAAAGCCATTTTCATTATTCCCTGTTTCTAAATAAAAATGGTGGATTTTCTCACATACTTATTTATTTTATCATATTTGATAACAGTACTTATAGCAGCTCTTAGCAAAACAAATCAATCACACTAAAAATTCCCTATAATAGTTGAGGAATTTGAGTTTCCTCAATACTTTTATAAGGAATCATGTACTGTTATCCTGATCCATTAATTTCCTTGCCACGGTCCTTCAGTGTTTTGATACTCAATGTCTTGAACGATACCAGTTTCATCAAAAACCACACCATGCATCGATCCACCAAAGACTGCTCCACCGTCAATTCCGATTTTCTTATCGTGAATCCATAAATCTGTCGTTTCCATATCTCCGTGTAGCATAGGGGTAATGGTATGACCAAAAACGATTGTTTTTCCTGTATTATTTTTACCTTCATGGAAAGGTTCGCGAATCCAGATGAAATCATGAGGGTTTGTATCATGCCAATCTTTTTTAGTTAAGTCAACCCCTGCATGGACAAAGAGATAATTATGCCATTCATAATAAAGCGGCCGCTCACATAAAAAATCAATCAGTTCGCCATATCGTGAGCGAATCATCAACGCAATCTCTGTGGGCGAATACTCTTCAGTTGACCCAGGGTGTAAAAGACTGTCAAATGTTTCTTTGCCACCATTCCGTAAATAGGGCTCATACCAGTCTTCAGGACTTTGGAGGAACTGCAAAAAGTACTCTTCGTGGTTTCCTCGAAGATAAATCGCGTTATTTTCTTTGGCTAGCTGCATACCTAGTAAAAAACACTCTTTCGTATTAGGGCCTCTATCATTCAAATCCCCCATCAATACTAATTGATGATTTAATGGATCAAATTCGTTGACCAATTTTTTAAAGAGATCGTATTTTCCATGAACATCGCCAATCGCATACACCCACTTTTTCATGATGAAACTCTCCCTTTCCATTGTAGTATAACGTATCTTTCGCATAGATTAACACTTATCGAAAAGGTTTTTCCCTTTCCTATACTGATTTTCTCAATAAAAAGAAAAAAAGACAAGCCAAAAATAAAGATAGCAAAGGAATTCCCTTATTCAATCAGCGCTCAACTAGAGCTAGGTGATTGGAGAACAGCTTCTCCTGGTATGTTTATTTTTCAGCTTGTCACTAAATGCTAGTTAAAAAAAGCAGCTAATTTTTCTTCTACTTCTTTTTCAGACAGTTGATGCTCTTTGATGTAGCGGTTTTGTGGATGTTTTGCGCATTCGATCGAACAAGAACCTAAATGTTTTTCTTCATTTTCAACAGAAGTCAACATCTGACGATTGCATTCAGGATTGCCACAATTGATGTAGCGTTCGCAAGGCGTACCGTCGAACCAATCTTTGCCTACGATTCGTTTATCCACTTGATTGATATCAACTGCAATACGTTCATCAAACACATACATCTTACCATCCCACAATTCTCCTTGAACTTCAGGGTCTTTTCCATAAGTTGCGATCCCGCCGTGTAGTTGACCAACATCTTTGAAGCCTTCACGGACTAACCAACCAGAAAATTTTTCGCAACGAATCCCACCAGTACAATAAGTAACCACTCGTTTTTCCATAAATTCTTCTTTATGATCACGGATCCATTTAGGGAGTTCCCTAAAGCTTCTAATATCAGGACGAACAGCCCCACGAAAATGTCCTAGATCATACTCGTAATCATTTCTGGCATCAATGACAACAGTATCTTCATCTAAAATTGCCTCTTTGAATTCTTTTGGTGAGAGATAATCTCCTGTCAATTCGTGAGGATCGATATCGTCTTCTAATTTCAAAGAAACAAGTTCTGGTCGTGCACGAACAAACATTTTCTTAAATGCGTGGCCTTCACTTGGATCAATTTTAAAAAATGTATCAGCAAAACGCTCGTCTTGATGCATCATCGCCATATATTTTTCAGTTTCTTCGATCGTTCCAGACAATGTGCCGTTGATACCCTCTTTGGCAACTAAGATTCTTCCTTTTAAATTCAACGATTTACAAAAGGCTAAATGTTCCTTCGCAAATTGCTCTGGGTCTTCAATGGTTGTGTAGTTGTAATAAAGTAATACTTGGTAATCCATGTTTTCTTTCCTTCCTTCTCTTCTCTCCAGAATAGTATAAAAAAAGTAAGGTTCGTTTGACGATATTTATGCTTGTGTATTTATGTTCAAACTCTTCAGTTAACATAATATAATTATCGTTTTTTAATTTAGGCAAACTTTACTATATAAAAGATGGAATAAGATGACCTCAACGATGGAATGACCATTTACATAAACTAGGTTCTACCAAGTGAAAAACACCCACTCTACTAGTCGCTAAACATGACCTGTTTAACTACTAGTAGAATGAGTGTCTGAAGACTACCTTCAAATCATTTCTTTATTTCCCTGTTACTGCAAAATAATTACCATCAGGATCGGCAAAATTAAATACGTATTCTTCACCTAACTGGACTAATTCGCCTAATACCGTACCTTGTGCTTGCATTTTCTTATATAAATCAAAAATATCATCGCTATAAAACATCAAGGATGGGGAACTTCCAGCAACTTCTGGGGAATGTTGTTCAATGAATTCCCGATCGTATAAGACAAGTGAAGTAGTCGCCTTCTCTGATTGGGCGATTTCTACAACCAGTGTGCCATCCATTTCTTGACGATCTAATTCTTTGAATCCAACGGCAGTCCAAAAATCAACGTTTTTTTTCACATCATCAACATATAACATGATTTTCATTTCATTGGTAAACATGTAAATCCTCCTACATTTCTTCTTTTTAGAAGTCATAAGCTTAACTATTTTAGCATACGGAGATCGGAAAAGCTATCTTCACTCCATCTTTATACTCTTATACTTGCCCTTATTGTCATAGTTTTTGGAGTGGATGGAATCTCGTTTTCACTTTTCGGAATAAAATAGATTCTCTGTATCAATCGCTTATAAAAAAAACAGATCCCGTCTCAAAGACGAAATCTGTTTTTGGCTTATAACTAAGCATTGACATCAATGACTTTTGAATCATCTTTGATTGCTTCACGATCCAAGTCCTTAATTCTAGCACTTGTGACAATCCCGGCAACCATACTGCCACTGACGTTCGTTGCTGTTCGAGCCATATCAATCAATGGTTCTACTGAGATAACTAAGCCAACGATGGCAACTGGCAAATTCATCGCCCCTAAGACGATCAATGAAGCAAACGTTGCGCCACCACCAACACCGGCTACACCAAATGAGCTGATCGTGACGATTGCAACTAACATCAAGATAAAGCCAATACTAAAAACATCAATTCCAGCAGCTGGAGCAACGATCGTGGCTAGCATCGCTGGATACACACCTGCACAGCCGTTTTGCCCAATTGATAAACCAAAACTGGCTGAAAAATTCGCTGTTGCTTCATCCACACCTAACGCTTTGGTCTGTGTTTCGATATTCAATGGCAATGCCCCTGCACTTGAACGTGAAGTAAAAGCAAAGCTCAATACTGGAAAAGCTTTTTTAAAGTAGTCAAACGGATTGACTTTCACTGAAAGCAAGATCAATGAATGAACAATCAAGACTGCTAGTAAAGCAACATATGAAGCAAGTACGAATTTTCCTAAATTGATAATGGCAACAAAATCACTAGTAGCCATCACATTCGTCATCAACGCAAAGACGCCATATGGAGTCAAACGTAAAACTAAGGTAACGATACGCATAACGATTTTATATAAACTATCAATCAAATTGGCAAAAAATTCTGCTTCTTTCGGTGCTTTTCTTTTGACTCCTAGATAAGCAATCCCGACAAATGCAGCAAAAATCACAACACCGATCGTACTTGTTGCACGTGTACCAGCTAGATCAGCAAAGACATTTTTAGGGATGAATGATAATATTTGTTGCGGAATCGTTAATCCTTGGATACTCTCTTGGCGAGTGGCTAATTCCGAGATTCGAGCTGTTTCTGCTGCGCCCTCGGTAAACTTCGCTCCTTGAAGACCAAATAATATGGTTGTACCGATTCCAATCAATGCAGCAATTGCTGTTGTTGCAAGCAGTGAGGTTAATACTGTTGCACTGATTTTACCTAATTTTTCAGAAACTTTCATTTTTGTAAATGCGCCAACGATCGAGACGAATACTAATGGCATAATCAGCATTTGTAAGAAGCCGACATAGCCTTCACCTACGATATTGATCCATTCCATTGATTGACTGATGACTTGGTTATCTACTCCAAAAATCAATTGTAATAAGCCACCAAATACGATTCCGATAGCTAGAGCTGTATAAACCCTTGTTGAAAATTTTGCATGGCGCTTTTGCATGCGATAAAAAACATATAATAATACCGCAAAAACTAGAACCACTAAAACTGTGATGAGTGTTGTCATTTTACTCCTCCTCTAATTTTTAATGACAAGTCCATCTAAGGAAGTAAAGGTTCCCGAAAATGATTCTTCAATCATTTTCCTGAAAATATTTTTTTCAGCGACTCGTTCATTCTAGACTATTTATGTAAAAAATACATTCGTTTTGCTTACAATTAGTAATAGAAAAAAACCAGTAGTGATAGCCTTTGACTATCACTACTGGTTTTAAGCACGTTTTATGCTTCGTTTTCTTCTTTTTCAGATTGAAAATTTAGTTTCACGCCTGGTTGATCCAATGCAATCTCAGTTATTTCATAGGCCATTCGTTTGACGATGTCAAATAATGGCGCAACTAACTCATCCACTTCTTCTTGTGTGACATCATTTTGTCCTTCAATCTTTCGATTAAGGATATGGTTAATTTGACTCACGCTTCCTGATAAAACATATGTATCAAAGACTAAGCGAAATTCTAAACGTGCCCCTACGATACTGTGTTCTTTCGGATAGTTCTCAATCGTCTCTTTCAGAGGAGAAAATCCTACTTTTAAATCTGTTTCAACTTCTTGATCAGGCCTTTTAAAATCATAGTGAAATGCCTCTACTACTTCTTTTTGTCTTTTGATTTCCATTTGATCACTCCTTATTCAAATTATAACATACCTCACTTTGAAAGAGGATACTATTTTATTGCTTTCTCCTTGATATCAAGGATTTTTAAGAGATCATCTACAACATAATCGGCAGGAATATCTTGTAAAAAATGATCAATATCATACAAACAAGTCAAGACTCCTGCGTTCTTACCAGCTTCTATATCTAAACGACGATCACCAATCATGATCGTTTCCGACTTTTTCAATTGATGTCTTTGGATCAAATCATTTAATGAGTCGGGCGCTGGCTTACGAGGAAAATTCCGATCAATCCCGATGACTTCTTCAATCAAATCAGCTAGATCAAACTGCTCAAGTAATCCCCATGTTGAGGTTGAGAGTCGATGGGTCAAAATAAAATGCTTTGCACCTTGGCTTTTCAATAATCGTAACACTTCTTGGGTACCTGCAAAAGGCTTGGAAATTTTCTGACTCGCTGCTTCATAACGATGAAACAAAGGTGTAAATTGTTCTTCTGGTAATTGGTATTCTTTGATTAGTTGACGGGTGGAAAATTTCTTCATAATCGGATAAATCGTTTCTTGATCCGCTAAGATACCTAACGCAGCCATTGCTTGAAGCGCTCCATCGACCATGGCTGGATAAGTATCAAATAATGTTCCATCAAAATCCCAAACATAATTTTTTATCATCGTAACTTCTTTCCTTTAAATCTATTCATATTCCCACAAAACATGTCCCTCTTATAACAATTCTTTTCCGAGGATTTCTAACTCTTTATTTAAAGTGTATTGAATCGGTTGCGCATTCGGGATATCAATCGTATCCAACTGATTTTCTGGTACATCTTCTAAGTATTTCGTTAACGCACGTAAGCTATTCCCATGTCCAACCACTAAGACATTTTTACCACCTAATAAGTGTGGTGCAAGTTCATCTTGCCATAAAGGAACCACGCGCTCAACTGTCATCTCTAAGCTTTCACCATGGGAGAGCAAACGTGGATCTAAAGAATCATAGCGTCGATCAAAATGGTTTTCTGATACGAGTGGCGGAACTTCTCGATAGCCACGACGCCATTTTTTGACTTGTTCTTCGCCATATTCTTTTTTCATCTCCGTTTTATTTTTACCAACTAATGCCCCATAATGTCGTTCATTTAACCGCCAAGTTTTTTGGACGGGAAGATACAATTGATTCATTTCTTCTAAAGCTAACTGTGACGTTTTGATTGCTCTTTTTAGTACAGATGTATAAACGATATCAAAAACCAATCCTTGCTCATTCATTTTTCGTCCAGCTTCCGTTGCTTGTTGCATCCCCTTTTCAGTTAGCGCAACATCTAACCAGCCAGTCCAATAATTTTGAAAATTGGCTTCACTTTCACCATGTCGTAATAAGACTAACTTCATCCTCTTCACCTAGACTTTCGTTTCAAATTGGGTACCGCATTTTTGACAAGTCACTCGAATTCGTCCTTTACCTCGTGGCGCTCTTTGCTTTTGGTGACAAGTAGGACAAGAAAAAAACGTGTACTCCATCACTTTCTTTGAATTTTTTGGCTTTCTCAACTGAGAAAACCATAATTTTATTTGATTCGATTTTTCGATGAATTTCCGATTTTCATTTATTCTTACATAGATTTTCTTCGATAACAATCGAAATACGATTAGACCGAGTAATCCCCAAAATAAGAAATAACCGATTGAAAAAGGAAGTAAAAATTGAAACAGACGAAAGAATAGTGCCAGAATCAACAATACTTGGTTCAACGAATCAAATGTTGCATAACGTCCTTGCATCACTTGGTTGTATTTTCTTTTGTATTCAATCAAGCGTCTTAACCAAATTTGTGCCATCGTAACTCCTCCTGTTGCTCTTATTATGGCAAAAAAAAGCAAAAAGAAAAAGCTTTAATTCGCTTTTTCCATTGTTAATTGATGAAGTGCATTCCGATTCTTCATAAAGTCAATCACGATGACTTTCTTTTCCTGCGCTCTTTGGACGACACGAAATGTATCCGCTAACGGTAACGTGAGCTTTCTAGAAGGCACTTCCTTCAAGCGAACAAATCGGCGAATCAGCGTTAAGAATTGTGTTAATTGAATCGATGAATGAACTAAATCAGGATATTTTTTTAATAATTGAGTTGTCTTTAATAAATGGCGTTTTTTACCAATTTCACTTAAAAAACTTTTTAAGATTTTTTGTTGCCGTTGAAAAATTGAAAACGAATCTTTCTCATCAATTTTATAACGCATTTGTCTTTGAAGTTCACTGACCGTTAACTGTATCAACTGGCCGTTCTCCTTGATTATCAAGCCATTTGGAAATAGCTCTGTTACTGCCTGATCCCAACTTGTCAATGAAAGCTCAAGATAATCTTTCACAGGTAAATCAAGTTCTCTATTAAAAAAGAGCAAAAGTGCAGTTAACCCTTCTGATTGATAGATTTCTCCTAGTGTTTGACCTTCTAAATGAAACTCTGGCGAAAAATGCAACAAAGTTTTCCCCTTGTTTAACTGAACATAAAGAAAGGTCGAACGGTTGATGACTTGATCCTTTAGCACCACTAAAAAATTCATTTTTCTCCCCCTTTATCATTTTTAACATAGCATATTTTTAAAAAGTTGTCTGGTAAAAGAGGAGGGTTTCATAAAAATTTAGTAATTCATCAAATTCTCCTTAAAACAATGAAACCACCTGAGCGATTGCAGATTCACTCCTCTTTTTCCATCAATTCTTTCATCTCGATCACTTCCCGATATTGGTGGATTTTAGTGATCCCAATGACTTTATCGACATCAATACTAAAACAGATACCATTTCCTGGCACATCAATGTTGATTCCCTAACCAATCGTCTCCATGACTTGATTGGTTAAACTATCGGGTACGAGGGTTAACACAATATCTTTTTCAGGGGAGATTTCCAGACCTAAAAAATTACTAGAATCATGAATCCCTGATCCACGCCCATGGAGTATCGTACCTCCAACTGCTCCGGCGGTTTTTGAAAACTTAATCACTTCGTACCCCATTCCCCCATCAACAATCGTGACGATCATATTCAGATTCAACGCTACAGGATCTTTCATTTTTTTCCCTCCAACTGTTGTAATTTGTGTTTGGCTTGTTTATCTTTTTCATCTTTCCTTTTGTAGATATAGCCTAGAACCAATGTCGATAATATGGGCGTCAATGCAATCATAGCCACTACTCCAAATCCATCAATAATCGGATCTCTTCCTTCAATTTGCGTGGCGATTGCCACACACATCGATAAAATGAACGTGGAACACATGGGACCAGTCGCTACCCCTCCGTTATCAAATGCCATAGCAAGAAAAATTTTATCAACCTTGCGTCCTAAAATGAAAGCTAAGCCATATCCTGGAATCAAAAAATAGTAGAGAGAAAAACCAACTAATAAACGCCACATAGATAACCCAACTGCTAAGCCAATCCCAATAAAGATGACTGCTAACATGATTTTTGCTTTGATTCTTCCCTCACTCAATTCTTCCACTTGTTTAACCATGACATGGATCGCTGGTTCTGCGAAACCAACTAAAAACCCCATCAAGAACCCTAAAGGTATCAAAAGCTGATTATGTTCTAAACTAGCAAGTACACTACCTAGATGTTGTCCAACAGGAACGTAAGCCAGATCGACACCATGCAGGAATAAGATCAATCCGACAGTAGTGATCAAAAAGCCCTTGATAATAGCCCAGAAACGTTCTTTACTCATCTGAAAGCTCAGGAAGTTCATGACTAAGAATAATAGTATGATCGGCGATATGGCGATTAACACCTCATAGGAAATGATTTCTATCCCCGAGAATAATTCTTGGACTATCTTCATTGAAAAATCACCCCTAAAATCATTACTGCCAGAATTGGACCTAAAGATGCAATCCCAACCATCCCAAAGCTATCATTGGCACTCGTTTCTTGACGAATCATACTAGTCAGTCCGCCAGCTAATGCTAGAATAAAAGGAACAGTAATCGGTCCAGTCGTAACGCCTCCAGAATCAAAAGCAATCGGCATAAATTCATTACTTGTAAAAAATGAAGCGACTAATACACCAACATAACCAATCGCCATCAATTGATAATAAGATAATTTGAAGACAACCCGTAACAGAGCAAACGCTAAAAAGACACCTGTGCCAACGCTTACAATTCCAATTAACAAAACTCGGCCAATCTTTCCTTCAGAAATCTGATTGACTTGTTGTCCCAACACTTGAACGGAAGGTTCTGCGATCGTGATTACAATTCCAATCATAAATCCTAAAGCAATGAGGATTGTGAGACTTTTCTTTTTGATCATATATTTTCCCACTAATCGCCCGACTTCCATCATCGAATAATCGGCGCCAAATAAAAATAGTGTCATGCCAATCATCATAATCCCTGCCCCAAACAAAAAAGAAATCATTTCATCTGAGTCAAGCGGTGCGAAAATAAAAGTTAAAATAACAATTAAAAGCGTCATTGGTAAAATGGCGATAACAACTTCTTTTAAATTTTTTAGCATATATCCTCCTCCTTTACTCTATTTTACCTGATTCCTTCACAAGTTACGAGCAGAACAGGTAAACGCTGTTATTTTTTTCAATAAAAAAATACTCAAATATGACATTACCGTAAAAAGAAGCCAAATTGAGCGAAAATCAAACTTGGTTTCGGCTCCTTTGGCTTCTCTTTATGTTATAAGCAACAATGTCTCAAATCAAGAATGAAAAATCAGAACGAACTTTTCAAATTTTGGGGCTTGATTTTAAAAGAAAGGCATGTTGTTTAGCAAGGTGATCAAAAAGCGTCTGGAACTAAGAGTCTCTTCTTGTTTCACCTGTGGGAAATAACCACAAAACAAGTACTCAGCTCTAAGACAAGGAAGCAATCAATTGTTTTCGAAATGCTTCGTATTCGTCTGCCTGTTGATTAAACAAACATTGGTTGCTTGTGTGGCTATCTTTCATCCATTCTTTTGGTTCGCTGCTGCCTAGAAATGCATCTAACAATTGTTGTGTGACAATCGGATTCTTTTTCACTGCTTCTTTGACCAGGTAAAAATCTTCAATTCCTCTTTGCAATTGTTTGTAACGTAAAGACAACAATAACTGTCCAGAATAGCTAGGATAAATGAGACAAGTATCACCGATCGGTAACGAACTAGTATTATAGCGGATATCTTCTCGCACATTTTCTGGCCAGCAATTATATGCCCAACGCAGCATACCATCTGTTTTGAAGCAATGCGCTAAAATTCCTTGGATACGAGTCTCTAGTAATGAGCTGTGTAAAAAGGTATTCGGACGATCAGGATAATTACAAATATAATATTGTGTCTTTCCTGGATGGCTTTGTGTTAACTGCTGATAATGGTTGCACGTACAATAAAAAGAAGTGACCGGAAAATCGACATCTGGCAGCAATTGTTCCAAGACGTTTTCTTTATCAAAAGCGACTTTTATCTGAACACTAGTATCCACTGACTTTAATTCTGCTAATGAAGCTTTAAAGGTGTCTATTTCGTGAATCTTCGGCTCATCAGAGATAATCCTGACTTTGTCCCATACCCCAATCTCTTTGAAATGCTCAAATAATTGGTTGAAATAGGACTTCAATTCATTTTTGTTTTCGATGAATCCGATCTTTTGCAAGACTTCATCAAAATAGCGAACCACAATTTTTTCAGGGTAATCTAACTGTTGGATCAATGGGAAGAATGGTACTTGCCACACACCTAACAAACCAAAGACGTTGATTTCTTGATCGATACCTGCTTCTGCCATCGTTTGAAGATAGCGATCTAAAATGGTGAAATCACACGTCAATTCTCCTTTGAGATCCTTCTTGACTTTGATCATTGAATACTCATAGAGATTCGCTGGATAGTCTTTGACGATATAATTGAACCAACCTTTCCAAGGGATCTCGCCTGCGATAACCGTTACCGATTTTTGCCCAATAGCTGCTAAACTGGCAGCCATTTCGCGAATCAATCGGAAATGAGTCTCACTCCAAAGTGGGACTTGAAAACTTCTCGCTAAATTAGACGGTTGTTGCCAGATGTCCAAATTAAATTTCTGAGTCACGTTATCTGGAAAACAATAATCTGAAACGTCAATCATTAATTTTTTCGTCACTACTTCTTCGTCACCGGCTGTCAAATATGAACGGTAAACTGTTATTTCTAGTGAATAGCTGCCAGACTTGATTTCAGTATCCAAAGGAAATTCCAGATAAATTGGCGCATAACGATCGCCTGAATAAGTTTTCACTGTTTGTTCTAACAACTTATCAGCATACAATATATCTTCGTTGCCTAAATAATAGTCAATAAATTGAGCTTTTACTGGTAACGAGGATTCGATAGCGATACGATAAATCGGTATCTCAATAGCATCTGGTATCGAAAATTCATTCGATAGTACGAAATGGTTTTTTCGCCCGTCATGAAGTAGTAACTGACAAGCATTTTTACTGTTCTTATAAAAAGTTAACTCCGTAAGTTCCTGAGGCTGTTCAGCCGTCAGACGATTGGTCGCTTTATAACTTTCATGGACAAGGTAAGCTTGCATTCAATGCTCCTCCTTTGGTCGATTCAATCCATCGATCAATTGTTCAAATCGTTCATTCGTCATTTGATCTGGAATCATTCGCCGCAATTGCTTTAAATTAAGTCTTTTTACTAATTTGAAACGACTAGGATCTTGCCAGCCAGGGAAAAATCGTTGGAGAACTTGCTGATTTTCTGACTCTTTTACGAGTTGAAAAATCGGTATGTCGATGATCTCTCTGGTCGATAATTCGTTGCCTTTTTCTTGTTCTTCCCACTGTGATTCCATCCATTCCATCGCAAATGGAAACCAGCGAGCAAAACGTTCGTCTGTCACTTCATCAGATGTGCGGTACCACTTAGTTGCCAAAGAAAGTCCATGAGGTCCTTTTTGAAAAATATGTGATTCAAAAGGAACATCATTTTCTTCTAACGCACGTAAATATAGTAAGGAATTTTCGATAGGAACGATCGAATCTTCAAATGTGGAGAATAAAAACGTCGGCGGCGTATCACTCGTCACGCATTCTTCAAAAGAAGGAGCCGAAATACCCATGACCTCTGAAAAAGAAGCGAGGATAGCTGGATAACCTAATAAACATAGAGCGGGTTTAGTCGCTAACATTGTCGACATGGCTGCTGCTAAATGCCCACCTGCCGAAAAGCCAATGACCGCAATCTTATGACGATCAATCTGCCATTCTTCCGCACATTCTTGAAGTAATTCCATTGCTTTTTGTCCATCAGACAATGCTTTTTGAAAATGACGATGTTCTCCTACATGATAATGTAAAACACCTGCATGATAGCCCTTTGACAGAAAGCTTAATGCGATCGGTTCCCCTTCTCTTTCACTACAAAAAGAATACCCACCCCCAGGAATTACTAAAATAAACGGACGTTGTTCGATTGGCTGCGATTCAAACAATTCTTCTTGTAAGTAAAGCTTGAGACCGGTATTTGCCTTGCGATCAAAAATAATTTCTTTTGTTCTCATTGCTTCATTCTCCTAAGCCATTTTCCTCAATCACTTGTTGATACCAATAAAAGCTATCCTTTTTATACCGTGCTAAATCGAGTAACTCTTCATCGGTCCGATTGACATAGATAAATCCGTACCTTTTATTGATTCCTTCATGGGTACTGATCAAATCAATCGCACTCCATGGGCAATAACCGATCACCTCAACGCCATCTTCAATCGCTAAAGCCATTTGCTGGATGTGTTGATGTAAATAATCAATTCGATAATCATCATGGATTTTCCCGTCAATGAGTTGTTCTGATGCACCGATCCCATTTTCTGTCACCAAGAGTGGTAAGCGATAGCGAGAATAAATTTCATTTAAAGTAAAACGAAACCCTTCTGGATCAATAGGCCAGCCAAATTCCGTCATTGGTAAATGTGGATTTTCGACTGTTTGAAAGAATCCTGGAATCCCAAAACCGGATTGCTGATCTATTTTTTGTTCTTTAGCAAAATAACTGGAGACGGTCATTGTATTATAGTAGTTAAAAGCAATGTAGTCTCCTGTTCCTTCTGCTAAAATCGTTTGATCTTCTGCAGTAATCACTGGTGCCGCACCAATCTTCTCTAATAAATGCCAAGCATTATGATTGTACTTCCCAAAAACAGCAACATCTAAAAAGAGCCAATTTCTAAGCGCACTCATATATAAAGCGGCCATCTGATCCTCTGGTTTATCTGAAGCAGGATACACACTGGCGATGTTAGGTGCTGGTCCAATTTTGCCGTTATAATTCCCTTTGTGGTAATTACTGGTCACGAGGGCTTGTGCGACTAACATATGATGGTTTTCTTGGAATTTTTCTTTCATACTTTTATTACTTGTCCCAATTACAGAACCAGCCAATGCCATGACATTTTGTTCATTGATTGTTTGCCAAAGTGAAACATCTTGCCCAAAATGGTCAAATAATACCTGACAATAATCCGCAAAAGCTTGAATCGTTTCTCTATTTTCCCAACCACCTTTTTCGGCAATGGACGCAGGCAAATCAAAATGGAAAACAGTTACGATTGGTTGGATATCATTTTCTTTCAATAACTCAATCAAACGTTTGTAAAAAGCAATACCAGCTGGATTCACTTTTCCATTAGGCATTACACGACTCCATGAAATCGAAAAACGATAAGCTTTTAGTCCTAACTCTTTAAATAAACGGACATCTTCTTCCAATCGATGGTAGTGGTCAGAGGCAACTTTAAAATCAGTCGTTCCTTCTGGGATAGACTTGATATCCTGAACAGATGGTTCTTTCCCCTCTTCATTCCAAGCGCCTTCTACTTGATAAGCACTGGTAGAAGCTCCCCATAAAAAATCTGTTGGAAATTTATTTTTCATCTTCATTCTCCTTTATGGCCGCACCAATTAAATTGGCGTCTGCTTGAAATTTTGCTGCTTCAATCGTCATTGGTTGTAATGTTTTTTTGATGATTGGCGCTACTGTAAACAGCTCTCGATAAGCTTGTTGAATCGTCTGGACCAAATATTCTTGTTGACTGATTCCTCCACCAATGACGATCTCTTCAACATCTAGCAGCGTTTGAACATTGAAACAAAGAAAAGCAACCTGTTTACAATAATCATGAAATAAAGCTTTGGCTGACTCATTCTCACTGTCTTTTAAGGCAGCAAAGACCTGTTCGCCCTCGTCGTCTACTTTTAATAATTCAGCTAATTGTTTGATCAACCAAACAGCCGACAGTCCCATACCTACAAACGAGTCTTGACCAGTAATCTGACGATCACGGATCATAAAGCTAATTTCACCGGCTTGCATGTGCGTTCCTTTATAAAGCTGTCCATTGATACAAATGCCCATGCCAACTCCAGTTCCCAAAATAATTGCTGCGGCTTGTTGGATCCCTTTTAAATTGCCATATTTCATTTCACAGGAAGTAGCAGCTTTGGCATCATTTTCAACGAACACTTCGAAATTCTCCAACTCTAAAAACGATTGCAATTGGAGTTGATCCAGATAAGGAACAGCACCGCCGAAGCGAACTGTCCCAGACTGATCAACCGATCCAGGTACTGAAAAAGCAATTTTATGGAATGATTGGATCTCTTGATAGTCACGAATCATTTGTGATAATAATCGTTGAAATTGCTCTTTGTCTGAAGGTGTTGGAAAACGCTTTTTAAAAGAAACTTCATTCTGAGAAATCAGAGCGGTCTTGATCATCGTCCCTCCAATATCAATCCCTAAAACGATCATTTGCTCTCCTCCATTATGCTTGAACTTCTTCTGCAATCACACCAGCCATCTTTTCTTTTGCTTCCTTAGCTTCGGCTTCTGCTTTTAATTCTAATTCATACTCTTTTTTGTCAGCAATCTTGATAAATGGATACCACATCAAGATCCCGATACCCATGCAAATAACCATCAAGATTGTATAATTTATTCCACCAGAAAGTGGCATCTTAACAAAAGTTGGTGTCGTCCAAGGCAATAAACTTATCATTGGGTTCAATGAAATCGGTAAAATGGTTGTGGTTAATCCCCACGTCACAAAGCCTGCGATCAACTGTGTAAAGACTTGTGGAATGAAAAACAATGGGTTTAAAATAATCGGCATACCAAACATCAAGGGTTCCGTAATGTTGAAAATGGCAGGAATCACGGATAATTTCCCAAGTTGTTTCATTTTGGCAGATTTACTACGAATCATAAAGAACGTCACAAATCCCATGAAGCCTGCAGCGTACATTCCCATGTAGATCACAGAAGGAATCAAGTAAGGCAAAGCTTCATTTTTTTGGAAAGCTGCGATATTTGAGACAACCATCGTCATACTGATTGCTCCTAATGGTCCTTGTAAAACTGCGTTGTGAATTCCAAAGAACCAAAGGACAGCTAATACTTCCATGATAATAATAATTGATAATGGACTAGCAACCAACGCGTTAAGCGGTGCATTGATCACATCGATAAAGAATTGGAAAATCGAGCCAGATTTTGTCAAACCAAATAAGATACGCAGAATAAATACAAAGACAAAGATGATTGTTACAACAAAGACCGGTGCCAATGATTGCGTAACCATCGGAGGTACGCTATCTGGTAATTTAAGCACAATATTTTTTTTCGATAGATAAGCATAAAGTTGAGTAACCACTAACGCAACGATCATTCCAATAAACAAGCCTTGTCCGCCTAAGAAATCTAAGCGTAATGCTGCAATCGTAGAGTCTACAGCCTCTCCATTTTGCATAGCCATTGTTGCGACAGTTTGAGGCATCAACATCACAAAACTAGCTAAAGAAATAATGGCTGCGTTTCGCTCATTCGTCCCCAGTTGTTTTGCATAAGAAAAAGCCAGACTATAAACGACATACAATGAAAATACCCCAGTTGCACCATTTGTAATAGCTTCTACATGTGGGTAAATACCTAATGAAGTCAAATAATCGATCCAACCAGGAATTGGGAAGTTCCCTACGATCGTAATCAGCGCAATCCCCAAAGTGATTGGACTCGTACGAATAAACCCTTCCATCAAAGCAGCTAACACTTTATTTTGTTGTAATTTTTGCGATAATGGTAATAACTTACTTCCTAAAAACGCTTCTAATTTTTCCATCGTAATCCCCCTATTGTTTATATTCCCATGTGGTAACACTTTCTAACCCGTCGACATTTAAATAAAAATGGTAGACACCTTCTTCTATCCAACTATTTCCATTATTATCAAAGATAGCTAAGTCAGAAATTGGAATATTGATTCTTGCTTGCTTTTCTTGATTTGCTTCTAAATAGATTCGCTGACTGCTGACCAATCGTTTTTCCGGTTGGACAATCGAAGCATATTCTTGATGAAGATAAAGATGTGTCACAGTTTCTGCTGAAACATCCGATCGATTTTTCACTAAATAATTGATCTCAATAAATTGGTCTTTTTGCTCACTTCTCAGTAATTGACTTTCGAATGAGGCGTAACTCATTCCCGCTCCAAATTTGAATAGCGGATCATTGGATTCATCGATATATTTTGAGACAAAACGCTCAGAATGATTGCTTGTTGATATTGGTCTGCCTGTGGAGGTCTGAGCATAATAAATCGGTAGTTGTCCTTCACTTCTAGGAAACGTCATCGATAGACGAGCAGAAGGACTGACTTTACCAGCAAGTAAATTAGCGATTCCGATCCCACCCATCGTTCCAGGAAACCAGACAAGTAATAAACTATCGAAATATTTTTCTATATCCGTTATGACTAGCGGTCGACCGGTATATAGTACGCCTATAATTGGTTTATTTAATTCATGTAATTTTTTGATCAAACGTTGTTGTTTTTTTGAAATCTGTAAGTGAGCTTTAGAAGCTCCTTCACCACTTTCGAGAAATTGTTCGCCAAATGTTAATACAATCACATCAGCCTTTTGAGAAATCTGGTAAGCTTCTTCCATTAATGATTCCTCTTCTGCAATTGGCCCATTCAATAATTCCATTCCTTTTTTCAGAGGTCCAAACCCATCATAAGAATCGAATAAATTGTATCCTTTAGCAAACATTAAGTGATCTGTCGCAAAATGGCGACTCAATCCTTCCTTCAAAGTAACCGTATCTTGTGGCTTTCCGCTGACTGAAGCCCAAAAACCTAAAGTGAGAGGACTTTCGCCGTATGGACCGATCACAGCAATTTTTTGATTTGGTACTAATGGAAGTGTGTCATTATTTTTTAAAAGAACACAACTTTTTTCAACCAACTCGACTGCTGCTTCTTTAGCTTTTTCGGTTAAGATTTCTCCAGTATTCACTTCTTCCAAGCCACGATAAGGATTTTCAAATAAGCCCAATTTATTTTTTAACATTAAAATACGCCACACCGCTTCATCGAGAAGTTGCATAAATCGTGGCTCTTGTACTAATTCAGACAGGTGATTGGCATAAATCGAAGTCATCATGTCTAAATCAACACCTGCAATGAGTGCCTTTTTGGCTGCATCTATTTCGTCTTTGGCATACCCGTGAGGAATCAGTTCTTTGATTGCTGCATAGTCTGAAACTAATACGCCATCAAAACCAAAGCGAGAACGTAAAATCTCTCGATTCAACCATTCATTTCCAGTTGCAGGAACTCCATTCAACAAATTAAAAGCAGTCATTACTAATTCACATTTTGCTTCAATTGCTGCTTGATAAGGCTGTAGATATTCATTGAAAAGCCGTTGATGGGACATATCTACAGCTTGATATTCCCGTCCTGCTTCCGGTGCTCCATAAGCTGCAAAGTGCTTCAGACATGCGGCTACATGTTTTTCTGGAATTTTTGTCTCACTATCTCCCTGATAACCATTGACGATACTTTTTGCAAACTCTTTCGCCGTATAAACATCTTCGCCTGGAGATTCCATAACCCTCCCCCAACGTGGATCACGCGCTAAATCTAACATTGGTGAAAACAAGACATGTAAGCCATTTAAATAACTTTCTTCTGCTGTTAACTTAGCTGCTTGTTGAATTAGCTCAAAATCGTAAGAACCAGCTTGAGCTAGAGGTATGGGGAAAATTGTCCGAAACCCATAGATGACATCTGACATAAACAACATGGGTATCTTGTGTTTACTTTTTGCTAAAACTTTTGTTTGTAGTTCTTTTAATTTTTGATGATCGTTGATATTATAAATAGAGCCAATCTCAAATACATCTAACTCTTGAGGTAATCCTAATTCTTCCATTGGCCCAGTATTCATCACATCATTTTCTGATAGAATACTTCCATTCAGTTGGATCATTTGTGCGATTTTTTCCTGAACAGATAATCGATCAAACAAAGCTTGTAACTGATCTGCTTCCATCGGCGCCTCATTTGTAACCGCTTTATAGAACAGATTATAAAGAATAAAAAACGATTTTTATATAAAAATATTAGCATTTATACCAAAATATTCGCGCTATACAAAATTTATTCGTGTAAAATAAAAAGAAAGAATTCGTCACAAGGAGTATTTACATTATGACTACCGATACGATTAAAATAACTATGGATTTATTGTACCGAAAATATTTGATTCCGATGCTATTATTTGATGAAAACGGATATCTCATCCATCCAAAAAATTTAGAAGACTTACCAATCACGATCAGTACCTATTTTCCATTTAGAAAAACAGAGCAGATCCAGCTTTACCATACAACATCCTATTTATACGGCTATTTTTGTTTTAAATCTGATCAAAAGGAATATCAGATGATCATTGGCCCTTGCGGTATTATCGGTTCAAAAGAAACCTCTTGTTTTTTTATGGGACATGAGTACCATTATAATATTCATTATTCCAAAGAAGACAAGTATTCATTTGAAGAATATATCCAACTATTACACACGATTCTGACTCAGCGGCCAACCAAAAAGGAAGAATTTATTTGGTACTTTCAACAAGATAAAAATAAAAAAAATCTATCCACTGATTACAGCCTGGAAAATAATCTTTATGATCGACGGATCCACAAAGAAACCTTCGATTCGTATCATTTTGAATTACGGTATCTAGATTACATCAAACGAAACGAACCTGAAAAAGTCATTTGGGTCTTCAATAAAATGAAAGAAACCTATAAAGTCTCTTTATCCCCCTTTGAATTGGAAGGGTTGAAACTTAAATTTGCCTCATTCGTAGCCATCGTCACCAGAATGAGTATTGAAGAAGGCGTACCGATCAATCAAGCCTTTGGTCTGTCCGACTCTTTGATTCAGGGACTGATTTATATCCACTCAGTCAAAGAATGTCTGCAATATATGAAAGAAGCAACCTTCCGTTTTATGGAACTGCTTCATAATTTTCCTTTAGCTCAAAAATCCATGTTAGTAAAAACGATTGTCAACCACATTAATAATCATTTATACGAACGCATCACCGTCGACGAGTTAGCTGCCATCACTGAAAAACATAAAGCACATATTTGCAGCCACTTCAAAAAAGAAATGGGGATTACCATTCACGGATACATTCAAGAAAAAAAGATAACCGAAGCAAAACATTTGTTATTGTTTACAGATCATTCTTACGATGAAATCAGTCACTTGCTTGCTTATTCTAGTCAAAGTCATTTTATTCAAGTGTTCAAAAAGGTCGCCGGCTGTACCCCAAAAGAATACAAAAGTATCCACTATGCCCATTCATTAGTCTGAAAATGCCTTAACTACTAAGTCGTTCTCCATTTATCTTGATCGAGATCAGATAGGTTCAATACTTTCATGTATGTATTTGTAACTGCTTGTGGTTTGAGTAAATGTAGTAAAAACAAGCCGAAGAACACTAAAATCAAGGAAATGATTTTAGATTCTTCGGCTTATTTCATCAACCTAATTATGCGTGGCGCTACTCTCTCGATCGTGTCAAACTTCGTCCCATTCCTCAGAAAGATCAATCATTTTTTCTTAATGTCTTTGACTTCCAAAAAGATAATTTAGAAAATTAGTGACATATGTTTGATACGCTACGGGATCAACTGATTGGGCTTCCCCATGTCCAGCTCCTGCTACAATCAACTTGACTTTATAGCCCCCGGAAAGATCATAGAGTTCATCCGCATTTTCATGAGGAACTACTTGATCAGCATCTCCGTGAATGATCAATTTGGGGATCGTTGTGGCCATACCAATTTCAGGTAGATTTTCATTCACATTCATTTTTAATTCTTGGTCAAAGTAATACTCTTTCAACAATCCCATATATAGATCTTCATGTTCTTCGTCTGCTACAATGTCAAATTCTTCCCCAAATATTGAACCTAATAAAGGCGCTACGGTATTTTTGTAGGTGTATCTAAGTTGTTCATCAATTGATTTAAATCCGCAATTCTCGATGATTCCTTTTACGTTTGCTGGGATATCCTTAGCTAATGTTGACATCATAGCTGCAGCCTCCATTGAGCCACCATAAAGTAAAATCTTTTGAGTCGGCTTAGTTCCTACTTCTCGATTGATCCAATAGAGCACATCATCTGACTCATATTGTCCATAAGTGACATAATCGCCCCCACTGTTTCCAGTGGCACGAGGGTCTACAAATAATAAATTATAGCCCGCATTGTAAAAGATATTATACTCATCCGTTACTGTCCCTAAATTCCAATTTCCTCGAAAACCACCATGAATCATCACCGTTACATCTGATTTTTGATCCACATAATAAGATTTCAACGTCATTAATTTTCCATCTTGCTTATTTACGGTCGTTCCTTCTAATTGAGTGGTATTAGGATAAAAACCTGTAGGCTCAGCAGGTGCCGTTCCATCATTCGCTGCACCAAGCAAGCTCATAAAACAACTGTCTTTTGCAAAAGCAATGTCATACATCGCACTGATTGTAATCAAACGTTTGATTACTCCTGGACTAACATCAAAGCGTTCTTTTACATTCACTTCTGAAATTTGGTCTGATATCAACGAAGAGAATTCACTTAGAAGTTTAAAAATATCTCCATTATACTCTTTGAAAACTTCAGTTATTTTATCTCGGATATAATTTAAATAAAGTTTTCCCTTGAAATTCTTGCCTTTACCGATTGCTTGAATGATCGCTTGCTCATCGTCAGATAGTCCAAGTGTTGTTGTTTTTACTTGCCCCTCGTTTCCTTTGTTGAGGGATTGAGAAACAGATGCAAGGCTTGTTCTTGCCAATAGTCCCTCTTGTTCCTTTCCGTAAACGATACTTGGTGTAGCACATCCTAACAATAAAATAGAAGCCAAAGTAATCATGCAACATTTATTTTTCATTCTACTCACTCCTTTATTTGATATTTCTATTCTAATGAAAGCGTAACCATTTTTATATCAAAAAAGAAGTATTTGTTATATAAAAGAAGCTCTTTTAAAAAATTCTTGAGTAAATCTTAGGATCATTCAAGTCATTTATACTAGCATAGCCATTTAGCTAATATTTTATACTGGTCTTATTTGTATTACATCACTAAAACCAAACGCTTGTGATAAAACAAAAGAAGATACTGAGACAACTTTTTTGTCCCAGTATCTTCTAGTATATCTAAAAATGAATAAACGGAGTTTAAAGAGCTCTTGTTCACGACGATATAAAAGCAGCATTTTCGAAAGATAAGCCGAAATTAATCAAGAATTTGAGAAGCACCAAGTAGATAACAATCGACAGAAAAAACTAGCGTTTGTGTTTCTTGGCAAGTTCCGGAATTTTTTTGGTGCTTGATAATTAACACTTTCGTCTCAACCTCTAAGGTGCTAAGTTTTTTGCTAAAGACGATCAATTCGATAATTTTGACTTCTCATCATATGCTATTTAAACAAAACATAATATTGGGACATATAATGTTCTGTATCTTTTGGAGATAGAGATTGTATGGCTGTCCATAATTGTTTTTTAGCCATTGATCTTTCCCACGCCATCGGTTTAATACCCTCAGCTTTTACTAATGAATTCCCTAATTTTTTAATTTTTTTCATAAGATCTTTTTCTGGATTATTGTTTAATCCAAGGTGTTTTAACCCATGTTCCGTAACTAGCCAGTGGTTAGTATTTTGTCCACGATCAATAAGATTTTCTGGACCTTTCAAACGATTTCTTGCTTCTGCATGGTAGATTTCTATGCTATCTCCTATCTCAAGCAACAAATGGTCATCGGTGAATCGTTCAGGTATGTCTCCATTAATCGATTTTTCATACCTAATTTTGCCATCCTGAGATTTGATGGTCACTTTTACATAGAGTTCATCTTTAAATAAATAATGAGGTTTTGGTATATTTAAGGTAAGTGTTGCTTCTCTTGAATTCAAATTCGTTCTTAATGAGCCTGACCATTGATCACTAAAACCATAAAAGATAAGATCTTCATCGGCTAACTTACTGATATCAGCTTTGATTAATGAAAGAGAAGCATGGTTTTGGGTTTCCTTTACATAAACATAATTTTCGCTTGGTAAATAATACTTCATTTGTTCACCAGAAAATTCTAAATGATAGACCCCGTTAGGAATATTTTTGAATGTCATTTTTTGTTGTACTGGTTGACTCGCTATAATAGTTGCTCCATCTTTTAATTCAACTGTGAGCCCTTCAAAGTTACTCAAATCGCTAGGAAGAATTTCAATGGTCAAATCACCAACCAACCCTAGAGAGGCGATTTCTTCGTTAGTAACCAATTCAAAATTAGAATTGATCAAATAGTTTGGGTCAATCAATTGACGTGCACGCACCAACTCATTTTCAGAGACAATATCTGCCAATGAAGCCACAGCTGGATAACCTGCCACACGATTTTTTTCTGCTTGAAATTCATCAAGATACAACCCACGTTTTTTTAAGGCAGCAGAAAAATCCTGCTTACTATTTTCACTGTAGATACGATTCATTAAATTAGGTAATGTATATTCCCAATCTTTGAAATCACTTTGATTAGCCATTTTACGATATTCCTGATATATCTTAGTGAAGGAGTCATTTCCAGCTTTTTGTTTGAACATCGTTAATAAAATCAGTTGTTCACGCACATCGACATCATGGTAAGTGTCTCCGTCACGGATCAACTTATCATATAGCTTGTTTTCGACTTCTTCTTTTTTACCTAAATTAAACAACCAACCGATGTCATCTGCTTTTTTTCCATATTTTTCATACTGATATTGGACCCCAAATAAATTATTTGACACTTCGCCAGTATACATATCTTGCCCATCAAAACCAGCTTGATAACCGTGAGCAATTTCATGTAATGTTGCCCAACTTAGTTCTTTCAACCACATATCTGTCGTAGGTTCACTATTAGCTGTCCAATCACCCCCATAATAAGCAGCACCTGCGCCAGAATCATCTGCCTTTAAAAAGTAACGATTCGCGCCGTTCTGATTTTCTGGTGCGGAACCATCAAAACCAGCGATACCGTTAAATAAAGCAAAAATACCGTGATGATACCCAATCAACGCATCAATTGATGGAAAATCTTTTAAGTTTCTCACTAGTTCTTTGTCCAATTTGGGCATGAGTAACTGGAAATCTACTCCTTGAATTAACGCATACTCTGCATCCTCCGTATCCCACATTGAAAAAAACATGGTCTCATTCCCATGATATTTATAAACAGGTAACGCTTTCATTTCTTTGGAAGTCACCACTTCGTATTCGATCTGTGCTGATCCTTCTCCGTACGGTGTATCAATAAATGGAACCAAGGGCTCATCTGCACGGATACTTACCCAATTAGATCCAACTTCGATACTTTTTTCATTCTTTTTATCGTTTCCTAGTAGTCGCAATTTTAACTTATTCTTGAAATGAGCATTTGTCTGTCTCATTCTCAATTCGGTATTTTCGCTTAAGATAAAACCTAGATCCTGACGATCATGGTTTTTCCCTTTACTCATCCCTGAGTTGAAGATCCACGTCGGCTCCGGAATACTAAAAATCTCTTTTGACGTGACTTCTTGCGCCCCAACATTGGCTGAAAGTACACAGATACCAAACACAAACAACAACAGACTAACCGCATATTTTTTCATTTACCTCACTCCTTAAAATTATTTTATGAAAAAAATAATGATTCATTCATTAAGAAAATGTTATCTTTTGTACAATTTAATTATAAATAACAACTAAATAAATAGCAAAAATATAATATTTATAAATTTTTATCCTTACAACCTATAATAATTACAGTTATTTAAATAATTAACCATAAATATATTTTTAATATAAAATGTTATTTAAAAAGAAAAAAGCTCTCCCTTAGTGGGACAGCTTTTCCTATACATTTAAAGTTTATACCAAACTAATTTTATCATCGAATCGCGTTTACTTGACAGAACCGATCATTCCTTGAACAAATTGTTTTTGTAAAACAAAGAACACGATAGCTGTTGGCAATGTTGCAATCACAAGCCCGGCCATAATCATTCCGTAATCTGGTGTATAAGAGGCTCCCATGGCAGATAAAACTAATGGGACCGTACGCTTATCTGGTGATTGCAATGCAACTAAAGGCCAAAGATAGTTATTCCAACTACTCATAAAAGTAATGATTGCAGCAGCTGCATACGTATTTTTAGCAGTGGGTAGGTAGACACGGAAAAATATACTTAATTCTTTTAATCCATCTAAACGTGCAGCTTCTACTAAATCTTTAGGAAACGCTTTAACGTTTTGTCGAAAGAAGAAGATCAAAAAAGCTGTACTTACTGAAGGCAAAATGACGACTAAGAAGCTATTAATCCCTAAGATCGTTCCGTTTAAGTTAGAAAACATGCGGTATAAAGGAATCATCAATGCAGCAAAAGGAACCATCATCGATAAAAGCAAAATCGTAAATAATCGTTCTTTTTTTCGACTTTTATAGATCTCAAACCCATAACCAGCCATAGATGAAATCAACAAAGCTAAGACCGTTGTTACAATAGCGATCAAAGCTGAATTCCACAATGAGCGTGCAAAGTTTAAGTCATTTGAAAAAAGATTCTGGAAGTTGACAACTAAATGGCTACCGATCTTTAATTTTCCGGCAGTAATATCGATAGGTGTATTCGTCATTCCTAAAATCATCCAAACAAAAGGAAAAATCGAAATAAATGAAATCACGCTCAAAGAGGCATATTTAAAAACAGCTAACCAATCGAATGTTTTAGTCGCTTTTTTTTCATTCTCTTTAAGAAGTACTTTGTTTTCTGCTTGATCTATCACGCTTTTTCACCTCCGACTTTCGTTTGAATGATTGATAACAGTACAATAAAGACTACGATCACAAATGAAACCGCCGCAGCATAACCAAAATTCGGTGTAAATTTATAACTTAAATTGTAAATATACTGAGATAGCGTAGTTGTTGCATTTGCTGGTCCACCACCCGTAATATTTTGTACTTCATCAAAGAGTTGCAACGTACCGATCGTTGATGTGATTGACGTAAACAAAATAATTGGTTTTAAGTTAGGAATCGTGACTTTGATCAATTGTTGCCACTTAGATGCGCCATCGATTTCTGCTGCTTCATAAATTGCCGGATCAATATTTTGCATTCCTGATAAAAAGAAAATCATGTTATAACCTGTCCAACGCCATGTAATCGAAATGATGATTAATACTTTCGCCCAAACTGGATGAGTCAGCCAGCCAATTGGCATATCGATCAAGCCGATCGTCATCAAAAAATTATTCACTAATCCCGATTGAGAAAACAAGCTTTTCATAATAAGCGAATAGCTAACCATGGATGTGATACAAGGTAAAAAAATCGCTGTCCGGAAGAATCCTTTCATTTTAAGCTTTTTATCATTTAATAAATTAGAGACAAATAAAGCTAAAAACAACATAATCGGTACTTGTACCAATAAATATAAAAAGGTGTTAAAAAAAGCCTTTTTGAAGGTCGCATCATTCAACATACGTTGATAATTCCCCAAACCATTAAAACTCATATTAACTGGGGGACCACTTTGAAATGAAGTGATCAGCGCTAAAATCATTGGGATAAATACCATGATCGAGATCATCAGAACTGGTAAAACAAGAAACGCATTTCCGTTCTTGAAAAAATCTTTTTGTTTCATCTGCTTTGCTCACTTTCGTTACGTTCATCTTCGTTTTATCTGTCATTTAAGGATCGTCTCACAAGTCCTCCCTCTTAACTAATTGTCTGAGTAAATGACAGCGTCCTCACGAAAATTCTACGGTATTGATTGAAACTATTTTTAATAGATAGCAAATTTGTGTGACTGATGACCGTTCAAAAATCACCAGCCAACACAAATTTGATCCTCTAAATCAATTCATTTCACTCTGCTTAATTGGCTAACTGTGCTTCTACTTGTTTTTGCGTATCTGCCAAGACTTTATCAGTATCTTCTCCATTGATGATTCGGTGTAATGACTCTGCTACAACTGCTTCGATTGCATAGGTTTCTTGTCCATAATTAACTTGTGGAATTTCCGCTGTCCATTTAGAAAAGTCTTCAAACACCTTTTGACCACTATAGAATTCAGAAGACTCTTGATAAGCTGGTTGATCTTTTGCACTTAACATGGTAGAAACTAACCCGATTTCTTTCGCTAAGGTTCCCATCAAGTCTTCGTTAGTCGCAAAGGTCTTCTTCAAGAAGTCTTTCGCATTTTCTTCGCCTGAAACACCTTTGATCACATACCACCCAGCTCCGCCTAAATTAGAAGCTTGTGCTTTTTGCATATTGGCAGGTAATGAAGGTGTCGGTGCAATTGCCCATTTCCCTGATTGATCTTCAGCACCTTGGATCGTTGAGGAATACCAAGCACCAATTGGACTGGATGCAACAGCCCCTGATTGAATGGCCGTGACACCTGCATTCCAATCTGAAGTTTGTTCCACTAGATCTTCTTTAAGTAGTGTAGCAAATAGATTTAATCCATATTTCAATGATTGGTTATCTTTGATCGTAACCGTCTTTCCATCTTCTGAAGTGTACCATTCACCAGCTTCTTGCATAATCATACGGACACGTCCAAGATCTGAGGGATTCACTTCAGTAATTTTTTTACCCGTTTTTGCTTTAACATCTCGAGCAACTTGTAAATAGTCATCCCAACTTAAATTCTGCATATCTGCTTGACTGTAACCGGCTTCTTCTAACAAATCTGTTCGATAAAAATTAGCCGTAACACCTGAATCAAATGGAACGCCATAAATTTGATCATCGATCTTATTAACCGCAAATTTATACGAAGCAAAATTGGATTCATCTACGATATCGGTTAACTCAGAAAATGCGTCCGGATAAGAATTCAAATAACCTTGAATACGATAATCCTCAATCAACACGATATTCGGTAATCCATCCGTATTTCCACTGGCTAATGCTGTGTTTAACTTTTGTACGATATCATCTTGTGACATCGTAACGACATCCACTTCGACATCTTTATTGTCATAGACTTTTTTTGCTTCATTGACTGCTTTGATATTAAACGTTTCATCCCATGCCCAAACACTGATTTTATTTTCATCTTTCGTTGCTGAATTTGAGGAACTCCCACATCCCGCAAACAAAACTGCTGCTGAAGCTAAAAGCGTCGCACTTGCTACTAATTTTTTGAATTTCATATCCAACCCGCCTTTTTCATTTTTATTCTTTACATGTGAATCATACCAAAAAATGTAATCGTTTTCTTAATTTCTAAAAGAGTTCCAAAAAATATCTCAAAATAAGAAAAAATCACAAATTTAGATTTCAATTTTTTTTATTTTGAGTAATTCATCTTGCTTTTCTGCCAATTAAACCGTATTTTAAAAAGAGAAACTGTTTAAAAGGGGGAACAAGCTTGATTAATTTATTATTGATCGACGATGAAAAAACAATCTTACATGGCATAGCCAATTTGGTTGATTGGTCAAACCACGGATTCCAAATTAAAGGCGCTTTTTCAAACTCATTGGAAGCGCTTGATTTTTTCTCTATTCATTCTAATGATATTGATATTGTCATTACTGATCTTATCATGCCTGAACTGGATGGGATTGAACTTGCTCGCCTCTTAAAAAAAAGCAAGCCTGATATTCAAATATTAGTGTTATCAAGCCATGATGAGTTTCAACTAGTGAAAGACTCTTTTAAAGAAGGCGTATCCGATTATTTACTTAAACCAAAATTGAATCCAGAAAACCTGCTTTCTGCTTTGAACCATTTGGTTAAAAAAGGCCCAAAAAATCTAGACTCTAAATTCTCTCTAGATAGTGCTTTAACTCAATATTTCTCTGGACAAAAAACAACGATATCTAACGATCCTTTTCGTTTCCCGTTATTTTACATCGTCTATAGTGAAATGGATGATTTAGCTCCACTAGCTTCTCTAAAAAGTAACGAAGAACGAGCTGAACCCTGGATTGATTGTCAGCCTTTTACCACTCTCGACTATGAATATGGTTGCTTACTAAATGTTTCTTCCATGGATTGTTTCGAACAAATTCAGACTTCTTTGCGTGAATATGCGCAAAAATCTGATGCATTATTGATTATTTCCCCTTGTTTAGAGCTAAGTGAGCTGTTCGATTGTTTTCAAAGATTAAAAAAATTAGGCAAAGGACAACGTTTTTATCAGAAAAGTGCTGGTGTTGTATCGGAAGAACAATTAGTCCCTTTGATTCCACACTTTGATCAGAGCACGAAAAGCTACTTAACAAAGATTGTCAACAAAGATTATGTATCCGCTATCAGAGAAATGAAATCAGCGATTGAGACTCTGATCGCTTTAAAAATTGACCCTTTATTTTTAAAACACGAAACAATCAATCGTCTCTACGCACTCATCAATGCTTTAGAAGATGGTCAAGGGACGAAAGAATTGACGATATTAAAAATTACGTTACCAACACTTATAACGAACGTCGCCACCATCGAAGATTTTTCCATTACGTTTACTAAAATCATCACTCAATTGATGCGTTGGAGCACGCCGGAAAAGAATGAAAACTCAGAAATTCTGACAGCGATCTATGATTATGTTCAAGAAAATTATCATCAAGATATTTCCTTGCAAATCATCTCCGAAAAATTTCATTTTTCCTATAGTTATTTATCTACCATGTTTACCGAGAAATATGGGATTAGCTTCACTAAATATCTAAAAAAAGTCGGGATACAACATGCGAAACGGCTTTTGCTTGAGACAACCGAGCCACTTTCACAAATCTCTTACCAAGTAGGATTTGCTGAACTTGGTTACTTCTCAAGAGTATTCAAGGAAGAAACTGGGCTAAATCCTTCTCAATATCGAAAAGGAAGTTTGAAACATGAAGAAAAAATTCAAAGAGTATGAACTAGTTACAAAACTACTGGTTGTCCTAGTCATTGCGCTTCTTACTCAAGCGATTATTCTGTCCTTCTTCATTTATGATCGATCCAAAAACGCTTATATCCATCTATTTGATAAATCGAATGAACTAACGCTTGGCAAAATACAACGTGATTTTGAACGATTGAATGATAATATCGAAAATACCTTAACGATGGTCGCTAACAACCCTGCAGTCGAAAATTATTTCTCTAACGATCCGCACTCTTCGTTAGATAACTACGCAAATGTAAAAACAATCCAACAAATGAACCGAAGCTTTACTTCGATCTCTCCTTCCATCAATTACGATCTGATGATCTATGGTGAAAGTGGACATACCTTCGTTGGAAACGAGATGCTTGCCAGTATGGATGCTGCGGCATTCATGAGATCTGATGTCGTACAAAAAGCAAAGGCACATAAAGCATCGACCCAAATGTTCTTTGTCGACTTTGGTTTGACTACTCGTGACCAAACAAAAAGCAGCATCCTATTCATTAAGAAATTGACTTCCTCGTTGAATCATATTTATGGGTATGCTGTCATTGCGATAACTGCAGATGAGCTAGCGAATTTATTCAATGAAACGATCCATTCGGAGGTCTCCAAAATCTATCTCATCAATGAAGCAAATCAAATCATTACCTCCAATGAAACTGGCATGATTGGTGCCAAAACCAACTTGTTAAATGATTTAAATACCAATGAAACAAAAACAGTTGATTATAATCGTTTAACACGTGTTCCATTATATCGACAAAACTTAGCTTTGATTAGTAAAGTAAATATTCGTTCACTAGTCAATCAAATGGGACTGATTGTTCCGATCGTCCTTTTTAATTTGATGACTTTAATGGTAGTTGGTGCTATTGTCTTTCGCTATATGAACCGTCAGACGAAGTCGATTTATGCCTTGATTCAGTCCTTAAAACATATCAAAAAAATTCCTAATAATACCCAAGTAGACGTTCAAGGGACCTACGAAACAAAGACTTTAGGCACTACAATCAATCAACTGTTAACAACGATCGATGAGAACTATTTTACTTCAATTGAAAACGAAAAGAAAAAACGCCAATTAGAGATTCAAACGATGCAAGCCCAAATCCAGCCTCACTTTATCTACAATACGTTAACTAGTCTAAAATTTTTGATCTGGCAAAAAGAAAATCAAAAAGCAATTCATGGAATCGATCATTTTATTGATTTGTTGAGAAGTACCATTGGGAAAAAAGCAGAAACAATCACTGTCGAAGAAGAATTAAAAAGTGTACAAAGCTATATCCATATTCTTTCATTGAGATATGGTGATGATATCGCCACTCGGATCATGGTCCCCGATGAACTATACCCTTTTAAAGTGCCCAATATGATGATCCAGCCAATTATTGAAAATGCTTTTTTACATGCTTTTCAAACAAAAAAAGTGGGTTTATTACTTTATTCGGAAAAATTCATGAAACACAATTGATCTTTGAAATCGTAGATAACGGTGATGGATTTGATACAAATCAAAAGAAAAAAAACAAGGACTATTTTTCTGGAATCGGAGTCAAGAATGTGAACGAACGAATCAAATTGCTTTACGGCAAAGAGTATGGATTGCAGATCCAATCGATTATGGGTGTTGGTACAACGGTAAAAATCACATTGCCATTAATCAGTTAATTCAAAAATAAACAATTCAGTTAGTTGATACTTATAAGCAATAGACGTTGCCCTTCTAAGATAGATGATTTTAGAAAAGCAACGTCTATTTGTCTATGGTTTTATATTTTTCGTGTCTGCTAATAATATGAAAAGCTATTGTTCTTTACCGATACTTAGCTATCAATCCTTCCTTTCTCTAGATAGACAGCATTCAAGCATCAGCTCCTTGAAATAAGCCTAAATTTTTTTTAACATGAAAAGGTGTTTTAAAAAATTGCCTCTTATTTGCTCGGAGCTGACCGCTTCTTTCACGACCTTTACTTCACGATAAAACTAAATTCATGGTCTTCTTCCGCTGAAATATGATACGCTTCTTCAACATCTGCTCCCCAGCTGTTGATTCCTCCTACACCACGTACCTTCCCTTGAATCACTAAGACGGTTCTTCTAGCTGGTGGTAACTCTTCAAGATGTGTGGCATTTTCTAATTCTTCGGCTTTATAGGGGAGAGCTGAAAATGCAAAATCGCCGTTCACTTGTTCAAAGCGTAATGAAAATTCCTCCTTTCCTTGATCCGCATTATTCATCGTAGAATCTCTAGTGATTTCTAGCCATTTCGTCTTCATATGGACACCACAATCTTGTGGCACGAGATAGGGAGTCACTGGTAAACCAGTTACTTTATAAGTACCCTCGATTCCTCCTGCCATTCGATCTGGATACGTTTCTCCTGATAGTCCTTCATATTCAAAATATTTCGCTTTGGTTGGCATAATAAAGCGAAAACCTAATAAAGGTAATTCAGGCAGTCCTTGCTGTCCATGATAAAAGACAGAAATTTTCATTTCCCCATCAGATTGTACTTCATAGTTGACTATGACTTCTGTTTTGGGCACCGTATTGATTTCTAACGTGAATTTGATCGCTGCTGATTGCGCATATTCATGATTGGAATAGCGATTATTGATCGGAGCAATTGGCTGTTCGATTGGTTTTTGATCAATGGAAACTTGAACATTTTTTACTTTCGGGTACATCCCAGCCCCTAGCCACATGGACGAACGATAGCCAAACCCATTCCCTCGATCATTATCCGTCAAAGCCCGCCAAAACGTCGGCAGCGTTTCTCGATACAACCATTCTTTCCCATTTTTATTTAAGGATTCCAACCCACCTCTTGTATAGGAAAAGATATAATGAAATCCTTCACCTTTTAAAGCAAATGTACAATCTCCATAAATAATCTTCATTTTAATCGCTGTATTTTCCATAATAATACCTTACCTCCTGTAATGCCGGTTTTTCTTGACCATCAGAAAAGACGATCCCGTTACCTGAAAATTCATAATCACTTGGACGATCATCAAAGTCCCCACCGTATCTCATTACTTTTTGTTTCGTCAATGGATCGATCACTTGAATCGCTTGATCTTTAAAGTCCCAAATATAGCCACCTTGATACATTGGGTATCGATCTAATAATTCCATGTAAGAATTCAATCCTCCCAAAGAATTCCCCATGTCATGCATGTATTCACATAAAATGAAAGGCTTTTTCCCATCATTTTCAAGGTAATCACAGATATCTGTTGGCGTAGCATACATGCAACTCTTGACATCAGAAATCGAATCTTCGAATGCAGGATTAGGGAAATTCCCTTCATAGTGAACAAGGCGATCGGGATCTTTTTCTTTAAAGTAATCATTCATCAAACGAATATTCTCTTCTGCGTAAGATTCATTTCCTAAAGACCAGAATAAAATACTCGTATGGTTCTTGAATGTCTCAAAATTTGTCTGTGCTCTGTCAAGAACGATCTCCCGCCATTGAGGAACGTTCCCCGGTACATTGTAAGACGGCTCAAACGCCCCCATCTTTTGCCAAGAACCATGAGATTCCAGATTGGTCTCTGCCATCAAGTGAATACCCGCCTGATCACAAAGATAATACCAAGGGATTTGATTTGGATAATGTGAGGTTCTAACCCCATTGATATTCGCATGTTTAATGATTTCTAGATCTTTCTTCATATCCATCAAATCGATAGCTCTTCCTTTTTCAGGATGCCATTCATGTCGATTGACACCGTTGATGATCAAACGTCGGTCATTCAAATAAATGATCCGCTCTTTGATCTCGATCTTTCTAAAACCAAATGGATAGTAACTATACTCCGTCACCCCAGTATCATCAAACGTTTCAAATTCGACGATGTATAAATTGGGTTGAAAATGATCCCATAAAGTAATTTTATCTACTGGAATATGCAACGAGATTTGTTCTTCGATTCCCACTTCTTCTTGATGGATCTCTTCTCCTTTGCAATTGAGGAGTCGGACACGTAGCTTTCCGTTTGAAGTAAGATTTTCAATAGTCAAGTCGATATCTACCCAACCGCTTTGAAAAGAGGGATCAACTTGAGGTTTGATCCACATATCCTCTATATGATTTTTCCCTCTGGCGATCAATGAAACATCTCTAAAAATCCCAAAGAAACGGAAAAAATCTTGGTCTTCTAGAAAAGCGGCACTACTTCTTTTATGGACTTCTACCGCTAAACGATTCTCTTCTTCCAGATAAGGAGTTAAATCAAATTCAGAAGGCGTGAAAGAATCTTCTGCATAGCCGACAAAGTGCCCATTTAACCAGACATACATTGCCTGTTCGACACCTTCAAATCGAATGGTGATCGCCTTTTCTTTCATTTCTTCATTTAAAGTAAAGTTCGTCACATATGAGCCAACTGGGTTATAATCGGCTTGAGAAAACATCCCCTCGGCTTCTTCCTTACTAGCGGTTGTATAAGCCGGACGTCTAAACTCATGCCCTTCCCATGGATACATCGTATTGATGTAGTGGATCTTGTCGTATCCTGCTAGTTCGATATGCCCAGGAACATCAATCTGATCGAAGCTGCTGTTATCAAATTCCTTTTCAAAAAAATTCACTGGACGTTCTAAAGCATTACGGGAATAGCAAAATTGCCACTTCCCATTCAGCGATTGGATTCTGGTGTTTCCTGTTTCCACTTCTTCTTTAGCACCATAAATAACATGATCACTATGGGCTTTCCTTTGATTTACTCGATACACTTGCGGATCATCTAACCATTCAATCAATGCGTTCATTTTTCTATTCTCCTTCGTCTATACTCATAAAATGAATCAATTCTGTTTGAAAATCGCCATAAAAATCTGGGAAATAAAGACCTATTGTCATTAATTCCGATCCTGAATATACTTTGCCATCTATCTGGTTCTGGTATAGTTTTTCTTCGCTTAGTCCAACAAGGCGTACCTCATGAAATTCGGGCTGTGCATTTGCTAACCGACGATTTATAAATAAGAGGACTTCCTGTTGGTTTTTTGAAACAAATTCCCAGGAAGCAATATTTTGCTCAAAGGGATTTTGTAAACGATAGAAATCACCATATTGGACTGTCTGTCTGATTTTTTTATAAAATTCTGCCTGTGCGGCTACTTCCTGCTTTTCCTCACTAGATAATTTTGTTAGATCGAGTTCATATCCAAACACCCCGCCCATGGCCACATCTCCACGTGTTTTTAAACTGGTGACTCGACCCGTTTGATGATTAGGAACAGCTGATACATGGGCAGTCATAGCTGAAATAGGATAAGCTAAGCTCGTCCCATATTGGATATTGATGCGTTCAACCGCATCTGTATTGTCACTAGTCCAAGACTGTGGCATATAATAAAGCAGCCCTGCATCGAACCGTCCACCACCACCAGAACATCCTTCCCAAAGGATATGAGGATAGTCGTTTGTTAAGTTTTCCATCATCTCATATAATCCTAATAGATAACGATGCAAAACTTCCCCTTGGTTTTGTTTGCCCAATGACACCGAATAGACATCAGATAGCGATCGATTCATATCCCATTTGATATAGTCGATCTCCACACTGTCTAACAAATGCCGTAACTGTGTTTCAATCGTCTGCCGGACTTCTTTTCGGGTAAAATCAAGGACGTGTTGAGATCTAGAAGCTGATGGTTGACGACCTGGTTCTTTCATCATAAATTCGGGATGATTCCGATTTAATTGAGAGTCGCTGGAAACCATTTCAGGCTCAACCCACAAGCCAAACTTTAGTCCTTTTTGGTGAACATAGTCAGCGATCCCTTTTAAGCCATTTTTCAATTTCCCTTGATATTCAAACCAGTCTCCTAGAGAAGATTGGTCCGAATCTCTTTTCCCAAACCAGCCATCATCTAAAACAAACATCTCTATCGCTAATTCGTTTGCTTCATCAACGATCGCTTCGATCTTTTTGCTCGTAAAGTCAAAATAAGTCGCTTCCCAATTGTTGACTAGGATCGGACGTTCTTGGTATTGGAATCGCCCTCTTGCTACTCGTTCCCGTAATAAATGATGGGTCACTTGACTCATCCCATTCAACCCTTGATCAGAATAAGTTAAGAGTATTTCCGGTGTTTGGAAGCTTTCATATGGTTGTAACTCCCAAGAAAAATTATAGGGATTGATTCCACCGATCACTCTAAATTGTTGAATGGTATCTTTTTCAATCTCAAAGGAATGATTTCCTGAATAAACAAGATGGATCCCAATCGCTTCCCCTGTGAATTCAGTTGTTGCATGATTTGTCAAGGCGATGAATGAATTCATCTGATGACTGCTTGAACCACGACGGCTTTCAAATGATTTGATGCCATCTGTTATGCTTTGTCTAGACATCTGCCGTTCTTTGACATGCGCTCCTGGTAAGGCAATCACTTCATCAAACCGGCCTGAATTCGTAAAATCAAGTTGAAAAGAGGCTACTTTTTCAATCATCACTGGATCATTGGTTTCATTTCTTACCTTCAGCGAACGTGTAATCACTGCTCTTTCTCGATAAATCGTATAGGAAAGATCCACGTAAATCTTTTCTTCACGATCTTTCAACGTCACGATCAATGTTTCTGCCTCTGTATCATTCTTGATATACGCTTGCGGTAATCCAGATAAATTTGGCTTTCCTTCTTGGATCTGAAAACTTTCATAACGTAGATCAAGCAGATTTGATCCATTTTCTCGACGAATCATCAAGGCAGGTAATCGATAATCCATCCCTCCGTGCCCTGAATACTCTTGTGGTAATGTATCTTTTGAATACGTTCGATCTTCATTTAAGGGGACGTTCCCAGAAAAGCCACGATCTCTGCGAGGATATTTTTTATGATTATGATAATGGGTCGTTCTTTTACCAAAATAAACATGAGCCAGAACTTCACTTTCTTCAATTTGAAGAATATAGGAAATTTCTGAATTGGATAGATGAAATACTTTTTCCTGTTCGTCAAATGTGATTAAAGCTACTCTTTGATTCTTCATCACTTGTTCCATTGTTTCACCTCTCAAATAAATAGTAACCGTTTACTTTTGTTACATTTCCTGTATACTGTTTACTAAACAAATATGTCAATAAAAATTTTTATTTTTTTGTAAGGGGTGCCATTTTATGGTTGGAATTAGAGATGTCGCAAGAAAAGCCAATGTTTCACCTGCTACGGTCTCAAGAGTTTTGAATGAAGACAAAACGATCAGTGTCTCTGCTGCTACTCGTCAACGGATTTTCACTGCAGCTGCCACATTAAATTATGATATCAACAAGCGAAAATATATTAAAAAACGCCGTCCTTCCATCGGTGTCATTTCAGCAATCAGTAAAGCCAGCGAAGAAAAAGATATTTATTATCGAGAATTACGAGCAGGTCTAGAAGAAGAAGCCAGCCGACTCCATATCGGCATGAATCGAATTTATAATATGTCGGATAACCCGACCGAGTGGAAAGATTTGGATCAATTAGGTGCTATAATCGTAGTCGGTACGATCGATAAAGGTGCAATCGCCGATTTATTGAAACAGAACCGACAATTAGTTGTAGTAGATAATCCAGATATCCAACAAGAAGTGGATATGGTCTATGGGGATCTCGAACGAATGACTAAATCTGTTTTAGAACTTTTTTTAGACAATGGGCACACCAACATCGCTTATATTGGTGGTTATCAAATCGATATTAACGAAGCTGGTCGGAAATCAACAACTGAGAATGAAAAAAGGCTCAGAGCCTACCGCCATTTCATGCAAGACCATCATTTGACCAAACAGATCAATTATTATTTAGGAGAATGGACAGAGGAATCCGGAGAGCAGTTAGCGACCAAACTTCTCGAAAAACAAAAACATGATTTACCGACGGCCATTTTGATCGGCAGCGATCCTTTAGCATTAGGTGTTTATCGAGCATTACAAAAAGACAATCGAAAAATTGGAGAAGAGATCGTTCTAGTTAGCTTCGATAACATCGAGGCGATTGCTGATTTATCTCCTAGTTTAACAAGTGTAGCGATCAATGCAAAAGCCATTGGTCAGTCTGCTGTTCGATTAGCGGTGGAGCGAATCGATGGTTTGAGAGAGGAACCGATCATTGTCACTTATCCTACACGACTAATCATTAGAGAAAGTTTTAACCCTGATAAATCCTAACCAAATAGACGAAGAAGAGCGAGATAACTATCCTTTCCCGCTCCTTCTTCGTCTACTTTCGCTTATCCTCATTTGTTAAATCAGCTTCTACTTTTTGGCTTTCGATCCATCCTAAATAATATTCATGATAGACTCCTTCTTCCGTTTGCTTCGTTAGCAGATACTGTCCAATCACATTTCCTGTTTGATACCCTCGTTGAGCTAATGTTAATCTTACTTCTTCGATATTGTTCTTTTCGGTATGATTGACTTCCACTTGTAATAAAAATCGATGATAAGTTTTACCAGGCTGATTGTACCAAACAATTTTAGACAGTGGAATTGTGGCTGATGTTTGGTCTGTACAGAAGCCATAAATCATTTCATCGCTCAGCGAAAAATCAAAATACCCACCGAAGCTGGCATAGTTTTCAAGATAGGCTTTCGAATCTAAAATGTCGTCGGAATCCACTATGACGATTGCCGCAAAAGGAATTGTTTCTTTGGTAATGCCTCGATTGTCAATCATAAGTTTTAATTGTTCTTTTCGAGCCAAGATTTCTTCATGTTTTTTTTGCAGACTTATTTTTTCTTGCTTAATCCGCTGCTCTGTTTCTGCAATCGTTGCATAATGTTCTTCGATCGTTTTTCCATATAAATTTTTCATCTGTTTGATTGGAACATCTAATTTTCGATAGAAATTGATGTCATAGATCTGAAAAATATCATCAATATTAAACATCCGATACCCGTTTTCTTCATGGCGTAGAGAATGGATTAACCCTTGCTCATCCCAAAAACGAATCGTTGACTTTGGTACATTTAGTAGTTCCGAGACTTCTCCGATTGTGTAAAGTTTTGGCATTTCCGCTCACCTCTTGTTAATTTTACCGCTTCTTCTATTGACCTTCAAGTAACTTTAAGGTGTAAAATTCATTATTGTCTAGTAAAAGGAGGAAACAAAATGACATTACTTAAACAATTCCTATGGAAGAATAAAAAAATCGTAGGCATGACTTTTTTATTCGTCTGTTTACAAATCATGGGTACACTTGGTGTCCCTAAATTAGTGGCAACATTAATTGATGAAGGGATAGTTACTGGTCAAAACAGTAAAATTTATACCATTGGTCTACAAATGGTATTCGTAGCCTTGCTAGGTACTTTTTCAGCGATTGCTTCTAGCTATTTTTCTGCACTAGTGTCTGCAAAATTTGGCTACCAAACAAGGGAAACCTATTTTGATAAGTTCCAACAATTATCGATGAAAGATGCAGATGAATTTGGAAGTGCCTCACTCCTGACTCGAATGACTAATGATGTAGATAATATCCAACAAATGATTGTACTCTTTTGTCAAATGATCTTACCTGCACCAATCATTGCGGTGTTTACAATTGTCATGATGCTTCAATATTCCATGACATTGACGTTGATTACATTGATTTCTGTGTTTATTTATGCTGTCGTTATTTACATTTTAATGAAAAAAGGAACCCCTCTATCTCTCAGTATTCAACCAAAAATGGATCGTATCACAGTGACTTTAAGGGAATTTTTTACAGGTGTGAATATGATTCGAGCCTTCAACAATCAAGACTATGAGGAGAAGCGCACCAATCAAACATTTGAGAAGTATGCCACACAGATGATCCGAGTCAATCGCGTATTTGCTTGGGTCACTCCGATTGCATTTTTATTAATGGGGATCGTATACAGCGCCATTCTTTGGTTTGGTGGTTCGTTGGTCAGTGAAGGTACACTACAGATCGGGACTGTTACTGCCATCGTCGAATATTCGATGCTCACGTTGGCTTATCTAATGACTGCAGCTATGGTGTTAGTCGTCGTTCCAAAATCGATGTCCTCTCTTCGGCGGATCGAAGAAGTGTTGAATCAAACTATTGAGATCATTGATCCGGAAAATCCATCAACAGCTTCGCTGAATATGGATGATGAGCATGTGTTATCTTTTGAACACGTTTCTTTCAGTTATACCAAAGATTCGGAACCTGTATTGGAAAATATCCATTTTAAGGTACCTAAAGGCAAAACAACTGCCATCGTTGGCGGAACTGGTTCTGGTAAAAGTACAATTGCCAAATTGCTTCTTCGTTTGAATGATGTGACCAGTGGACAGATTACATTAGGGGGGAAACCACTTCAACAATTAACACAAGAAATGATTCGCTCAAAAATCAGCTATGTTCCGCAAAAAGCGTTTCTGTTTAGTGGAACAATTTTATCAAACCTGCAAATGGGTAATGAGCATGCAACAGAAGAAGAATTGACCTCAGCTATACGTATTTCACAATTAGAGGAAGTTTTGGATAAATTGCCCAAAAAATTAGCTAGTTTTGTTGCACAAGGCGGAGATAATTATTCTGGCGGACAAAAACAACGGATGTGTATTGCACGAGCGCTCATCAAACCAGCAGATATCTATGTTTTCGACGATAGCTTTTCTGCTTTGGACTACAAGACGGATGCAAAACTAAGAACAGCCCTCCATGAAGAAATGGCTGATAAGACATTGATCATTGTGGCTCAAAGATTGAGTACAATCATGAACGCTGATCACATCATCGTTTTAGACAATGGCCGAATCGTGGGACAAGGAACTCACGAAACACTCCTTGCTACTTGTCTTTCTTATCAGGAATTTGCTAAATCACAAGGGATTTTGAAAGAAGGGAATATATGAAAACAACTGATGTAAAAATGAATAAACATAGTTTGATCCGCTTTTGGAAAATGATCCAATCTGATCACAAAACATTTTATGGCTTACTATTATGTAGTTTAATCGGTAACCTGATGGTCGTTGCAATGCCGATGATCATGGGCGTTGGTATCGATCAGCTTTTAAGTCGAATCCGTACGATCGGGATTGCTGAAATGACATTTCATGATGTCAAGGATGCCCTTTTGTTCCCTGTTGTTTTATTACTCGTTTTTTCTTTTTTAAGTAGTATTACTTCTTTCATTCAAGAATACGCAATGGCTTCATTGAGTGAAAAAATCACACTTAATGTTAGAAAAGAAATGACCAAGAAATTCAAAACATTACCAATGGCCTTCTTTGATCAGCATCAGGTAGGAGATATCATCAGCCGAACAACGACTGGTTTGAATCAACTAGCACAAGTCTTGCTAACAGGGATCAATCAATTTTTCACTTCCATCGTAACGATTTTATTTTCAATTTTGATGCTGTTTTATATTGACAGCAAATTGACGTTACTGATTCTTTTATTGATCGTTGGTAGTTCATGGGTCACTCAACTCTTTGCGAATAAAAACAAAAAGATTTCTGATGACAATCAAACAGAACTAGGTTCATTAAATAATAAAGTGGAAGAATATCTTGCAGGTAACTTGGTCATCAAAACATTCAATCAACAAGATCAAGCGATCGAGTCGATCCGTCAAGTAAATCATTCACAGTACCAAGCATTTAAAAAAGCGCAATTCATGAACTTTGCCATCTATCCAGCGATTCGCTTGATCAATCAATCAGCGTTCATTTTAAGTGCTGTCTTAGGTGGGATCTTAGTAATATCTGGTGGACTCACACTAGGATTGTTACAAGCTTATCTGCAGTACATCAATCAAATCTCTGAGCCGATCTCGACCGCTTCTTATGTCATCAATTCGTTACAATCTGCTATGGCGGCGATTGATCGTATTTTTGAGATTATGGATGAACAAAATGAGCGTTCTGATCACGAAAATACAACATCACTTGACCAGCCTGCTGGTTCAATCAGGTTCAAAGATGTTCGATTTGGTTATAGTCCAGATAAGATCTTGATGGAAAATGTCAACTTTTCGGCTAAACCAAAACAAACAATTGCAATCGTGGGACCAACTGGGGCAGGAAAAACGACATTAGTCAATTTACTCATGCGATTTTACGAGCTAAACCATGGAAGAATCGAATTCGACGGAATCGATATCACGAAATTCTCTCGTAGTGAGTTACGTAAACACTTTGGGATGGTTTTGCAAAATACGTGGCTCTTTGAAGGCACAGTGGCAGATAATATTGCTTATGGGAAACAGCAAGCTTCCAGAGACGAAATCATTGCGGCTGCCAAAATTGCCCAATGTGATCATTTCATCCGTACGTTACCTGAAGGATATGATACGATTATTTCAAGTGAAAATGGTTCGTTGTCACAAGGACAACAACAGCTACTGACCATTGCTCGGGTATTGCTGGCGAATCCTTCCGTAGTTATTTTAGATGAAGCAACCTCCAGCGTGGATACCCGCACCGAAGCAATGATCCAAAAAGCAATGAATGCTGTCACAGAAAACCGAACCAGCTTTATTATCGCCCATCGGTTATCTACGATTGAAAATGCCGACTTGATTTTAGTGATGGAAAATGGAAATATTATTGAACAAGGAACTCATCAGTCACTATTAAGCAAACCAACACTTTATGCTAGTTTATATAATAGCCAATTTCAAATCACATAAAAGAGGTTGTGAAAAGTGCGCCTTGACCTGAGTAATAAGGAAGAAAATCTCGAAACAGCTCCTCATGTTTTGAGATTTTTAGACTTATTACCGAGGGTCAGCACTTTGAACACCGTTTATATCAAGAGGTTGTGAAAAGTACGCTTTGACCTAAGTAATTTTGAACACTTTTTACCTATTTTAAACCCCATAAAAAAGAGCCTGGACTTTTTTCCAAGGCTCTTTTTTATGGGTCTATTCTTTCAATCTCTCTTATTCACAAATTCAATCGTTACATAGAGAACTTTCACTTACATAAATTGTCAATGTCTCTCCTTACGCCATTTTCTTTTTGGTGTTGAAATTCATCTAAACTTTTTTAGCGATTCTCTACTTGCGATAATTGTTGTTCGAATTGCCATGTTTCTCCACCATCAGTCGAATAAAAAAGACAAGCAAACATTTTCCCTGCATCGATCGATCCATTTTTTAGGAGGTAAAACTTGGTTTCCAATTTATTGGCACTTACTTGTACCACTTCATTTGGTGACTGGAACAAATCGATCCCTCCCAATTGATACTCACCCGGGATAGCTACCAAGGATTCTTTGAATGTTAGTCCCCCATCATTCGTATAATAGATGTTTTCTCTTGTAGAAAGGAAACCCAATGTCTTCGTCACAAAACTAACATTTTGAATCGGTTGATTTACGATGGTACTGCCGCTTTTTTGCCAGCTTTGCCCTTTATCGTTGGTCGTATAAATTTTTAGACTTTCCGCAGACATTCCTGTAGAGGATGAAAATACCATGACGCCTTGATCGTTTGTGAAAAAGTTTGCTTTACGATAACGAACCTGTCCGCCTTGATCTGTAATCTGACTTTTTTGCCACGTCTTCCCATTATCAGCTGATGATAATAGGTAAACGTTTTTTTGATCAGGTGAATAGATAAACCAAGAAAAAGTAGGAGAAACATCAAATGTTTTGTCCATCCATTCCCCTTTTGCAACAATACCCGAAGTCAAAGTATAGTCACCAAAACGCAACCAGTCCACAGCAATTGGAACGAAATGCCAGTCTTTTCCTTGATTCGTCGTCAAATACAAGGCTTGTGTTTCTGGGTCTATTTTTACGTCATTCGTTTGCTCAGTGGTCAAATTGACGGATGTTTGAACAGGTTTCAATAAACCGTCCTGATTAGTCGAAGTTGGCATTTTTCTTACTTTTTCTTCGCTTTGCATCATAGAGTGTACATTCGTTGCTACTGGTCCTGCATTAATGAATTGATAAACACCCCCGCCAATCAACAAGAGTGTTCCAACTCCAATTGCTAAATGAGAGTAAAAAGGCTCAATTCTTTTTTTGTTTTTTCGGTCTATCGGTTCATTTACTTGCATAAAAACATAGTATCGATTACTGCCATACCAAGTAAGTTGTTCTCCTAGAAAAAGTGAGACACCCTCCATCGTTTGCAGCAGAAAATAACGCCTCTTTTTCGCAAGTGTAAACTCCTTTTTGTTATGATCACTCAAGTAGAGATAATTTTCGTCCTGAGAGCCAACTGAAATATGTAACATATTCGCCACTTGTTTTTCCAGCCATTGATCATAATGCCGAGAGATGTTCCTCTTTTTGAACCATAGCACAGCAACGAGTAAAAACAAGAATAGTCCTATCGCAAAGTCAACATAACTTGAAAAATGGTACAAACTAGTGATTCGCTCCATTTTAAATGAATGTGGATGATTCTGCTTTAAATGATGGTAGATGTTTCCCCATCCGCTAAAGAACAACAGGTTAGCGATTAAATACATCCCAATTTTCCATGTCATTTTTTTCGTTCGTTGATTGATGATAGACAACATCTTTGCTTTTGCTGACATCAATTCAATAATCAATAATTCTTTATCCATCTTGCCAATCTCCTTTTTTTACATTATGACGTAAAACGAGGAGATTGACTAGTTGATTTACGCTTTATTTAACGTTTATCTTTTTTTTGTAAACAAAGTATAATCCAAGTAAGAAGCAAGCCATGCCAATCATAGAAAGACTTGATTTTTGATAACCTGTAGTAGGTAGTTTTTTGTCTTCTTGTTCTTCTTGTTCGTCTTTTTCATCTTTTTTATTTTTTTCATTTTTTTCATTTTTTTCATTTTTTTCATTTTTTTCGTCTTTTTTATCTCTCTGATCGTTGTTATTCGTTGTCTCATTTGGCGTTGCTGGTACTGGCTTTTTATCCCCCGATTGGTTCGTATCCACATCTGGTTTTTCTTTAGTTGGTTCAGCTAGCACATGGATTTCAACAGTTTTCTTTTGATGACCGTTTTGATAGGTCACTGGATAAACGCCAACTTTTGTCGTATCCACCTTACCAGAAACCATTTTCTGGTCAAATGTTAGGGGATTTCCTTCTTTATCATTGGCTGAAATAAAATTGTCTTGTGGATTCCAATTGTCTCCTACATAGAGTGTGGAACCTTTAACTACGAGTGTTTCTTTGTTCTCTTTGACCGTTACTTTGATCGTCTTACTTGCTATTCCGTTGGTATACGTCACAAAATAATCGCCCGTTTTTTGGCTATCCACCGAACCTTCCACCATTTTTGGAGTGAACGCTAGAGGCATCCCATCTTCATCAGTAGCTGAAACAAAATTAGCTTGTGGATCCCATTGATCACCCACATAAATAACTGAGTCTTTGGCCTGAATGCTCTCCTGGTTTTCTTTTACTGTTACATGAATGACTTGAGCAGCGCTACCATTAGTATAAGTAATCGGTGTCACTCCTACTACTGAGGTATCCACTGTTCCACTGACCATACTCATATCAAATGGAATGGGATTTCCTTCCTTATCTGTTGCTGAAATAAAATTATCCTGTGGATCCCAGGTTTCACCAAGGTAAAGCGTCGAATCTTTGGCTAAAATTGATTCATAGTTTGGCTCTTTCTGCCAAACATACGTATCTGCCATCGCTCCTGTATAGTTCGTCATCAATTCTTCTGAAGTTAGCACGTATTCCCCAGCAGGGTTCGTAACCGTTCCAGAACCAACGTTTTGCCAATAACCAGTGTTTCCATCTTCTACTGGAATAGCAGGAAGATTGGCTGAATCTACAAAACGATAGCCTTTACCAAGAGTCAATTCATTGAGGCTCGTTGTTCCAGCCAGCATTTCTGCCATTTCTACGGGATCCTCAAACTGAAAATAAGAAAGATCTAATTTTTTTACTTTCGAACAATTTAAGAACATATATGTCAGATAATTCACAGACTCTGTATTGAAATTAGACACATCGATCGTCTCTAGTAACTCACAATTAGCAAACATGTATCTCATTGCTTGGACTAGACTGGTGTCAAAATTAGAAACGTCCAAAGAGGTTAAACTATTACAGCCATTGAACATATAATTCATGGATGTTACTTGACTTGTATCAAAACCTTCCACTGCGATCGTTTTCAATTTGCGACATTGATCAAACATGTAATGCAAATGAACAACCTTTGATGTATCAAAATTAGAAACGTCCACACTCTCTAATTCATAATTCAAACGAAACATCACTGAAAGATCAATCGCACTTGATGTATCGAAATTTGAGACATCCACATAGCGCAACTTCTTACATTCAGCGAATAAACGTGACATATAAACCACATTTGATGTATCAAAGTGAGCGATATCTAAGGTAATTAATTCATTACAAGCAAAAAACATTCTGTTCATGTTGACAACATTACTCGTATCAAAACTAGAAAGATCGATTGATTGTACTTTGGTACATCGACTGAACATGCCACTCATATCAACTACATTACTTGTATCGAAACTTGAAAGATCAAGATGAATGAGATTCTCTGTTTGGTCAAATGCTTCAAAAAACATATTAGACATATTCGTGACATTTGACGTATCCCATCCTGACAAATCAACGCCATTTAGTACACGACAGTCAGAAAAAAAGGAAGTCATATCCGTTACTTGACTTACGTCTAAATAAGCTAAATTCTCAATAGACAAAAGATTACTATATCCATAAAATAAGCGATGAGTTTCTTTAGGAGCAATCGTTGGTCCAGTGAATACCATTTTTTTTATTTTAAATCGATAGCTGTTGAACCAAGGAGGAAAAAACGTAACCGGTGTTTCTCCCAATGTGCCTTCTCCAATATATAATGTACCTTCTGCATCGATTCGCCAAGAACAAGTTCCGAAAACACCACTGGCAATATCGGTGGATTCTTCTGTAGGTGTGGCAGTGTTGAGAAGCGTCTCCTCTTGTTCTGTGTTTTCCGTCAATTGATCCTGATCTAAGTCAACAGCTGATTGACTTTCAGTTGGTTGATCAAGGCTCTCTGATTCCTCTACCAGTTCTTCTTGCGGAACTTCTGTCATTGACTCTTCTAACTCTGGCTGATTTTTATCAGGTTCCTGGATCATTGTTTCTAATGGATTTTCGACCAGATCGTTTTTACCTCCTGGTTCGTTTAAACTAGTTGCTGTTTGTACTTGCTCTTCGTCTGATTTACTCCATTCTTCGGCATAAGAATAAGAAAACGGATGAAGCAGAGATTGTGTCGCCAACCAAATCGCTAACGAACATTTGACTAACTTTTTCTTGTTCATTGATTTTCCCCCTAAATTCACCATGTTTTTAAAATAAAAGCTATTTATATAATCAACGATTACTTGAAGGAAAAGTTTTCTATTTTTTTCTTTCAAAAAAAATATTAGTAAAAAAATTGAGCTCATCGTTTATTCAAGTTAAAATAAAAAAGATTTCACTAAATAAATTACGCGGCTTTTAATTAAAGTCGGGAAGGAATAAGAATGAATAACCTATTTTTCAGATTATTAAATAACAAGCAATTACAGCGGCAGATAAGAATTCTTTACTATTTACATAAATGTGATTCGATTTCTTCAACTGAAAAACTAGTGAAAGAACTTGAAACAACAGCACCGACACTTCGCGCGGATATTGATTCTTTACAACAATTACTTCCCAAGGGAATGACCATCAAATATTATAAAAAGATCGGTTACCGATTGATGGTGTCTACATTCAAAACGATTGATTCCATTGTCATGGAGATTGCTAAAGATACAATTGTTTATAAATTGATTGACGAAATCTACCGAGGTCGTATTCATTCATTCCAAACTGCCACCGAACAGTTTCATCTCTCGCATTCAGTTTTGAGAAAGACCATTCGCCATATTAACAAAGAATTAAAATTTTATCGCCTTACTTTATCGACTAAACAATTAGATTTATTAGGAAATGAAGCAGATATCCGTTACTTTTTATTTGAGTTTTACCATGGTTTTAGACAAACATTTACGACCAATCATTCTTATCAAACAATCAACAATACATACGAAGAACTCCAAGAAGCGACAACGCAAATCGCAACAAATTATTTTCGCATCAACTTATGGATGAATATTTTAAAACAGCGCTTATTAAATAAACAAATGATTCATCTCGAACCGTCCTTATGTAAAGAAATTAAGGCAAGAACAAGTTTCATTCAGTTTAAATCGGTTTTTAAAAAGTATTTTAAAAGTAGATTTGGTATTACCCAAGTAGCCGAGGAGGAAATTGTTTGGTCTTACCTCATACGCTTACATTGTGTTTCTTACTACCCAGCTAACAAAACTTTGAATCTGTGCTATCCAGAAGATATTCCAACCTTAGAACAGTATGAACCATTTTTACGACCATTACAGAATTCTACAACTATCACAAATGTCGACCTGCTAAAGTTAAAAGGATATCTCAGCAACCTGCGTCTGCTGACAAAAATCTCTTCTCATTTTGAGCGAATCACTTTAGAACTTCATACCAGCGTACCTATGAAAGTCAAAAAACTTTTTAAAGAATGGCAGAACTATTTAAAAAAGTATACACATGTATTACCTTTTTCTGTTACCCACTATCAAGATATCGCCTTAACGTTAAGTATTATTCATTATGCCAATTTAACCTCTTCCTCTACCCAAAAAAAACAGACGATTTTATTTTCATTCCAAGGAGAACCCGGATTAGAAGACTATTTGACTCGATTCGTATGCCAATTGCTTCCACAAAATGTGGTTCCTCTTTTTGTCTCTAATAAATTTATTTCACATAAGATGGTTTTAGAAACTGAGGTTGCATTGGTTGTTTGCAATTATGATTTTCTAGATACAACCTGCCCTTGCCCAGTACTCTTACTTTCTTATTTTCCTACAAAAAAGGAATGGCTCGATCTACAACAATACATTTTTAAATTAGCTTATCCAATCAATGATTGATCATTAGCTGAACAAGTAATAAAAAAAAGAATCAACACGATTTTTAGTTTCGTGTTGATTCTTTTTAATTATTTATTATAAATTTTTGGTCCTTTTCGCATATTCCGTCGATCATTTTTAGGCTCGGCCATTTTTTTTGAACGTCCGCCACCTTGTTTCTTTTTGATCAATTCAAGCATTTTTTCCTTTGTATCCATCTTGCACCCCTTTCTTCATGATTGTCAGCTACGTTATCATTTTCTAGTTTTCTGATTCTTTTACATGATTCACTAAGTTTGAATTATCCCTTAGGTGCTAATAGCGCCACTAATTCCACATGATGTGTTTGTGGGAATAAATCGACTGGTTGTACTTTTTTCACTTCGTAGCCTGACTCAGCAAATAACTTTGCATCTCTGGCAAAAGTTGCTGGATTGCAAGATATATATACTAATTTCGCAGGTGCCATGTCAATGGCTGACGCAATAAAACGTGCATCTAATCCTTTTCTTGGCGGGTCGACAACGATCACAGATGGTTTGACCCCTTTGTCTTGCCATTTCTTCATGACTGTTTCTGCCTTACCTACTTCGTAATGAGCATTTTCAATTTTGTTTGTTAATGCATTGAATTGTGCATCTTCAATCGCTTCCGGAACAAGTTCCATGCCATAGACCTCTTTAACTTTATCAGCTAGAGATAAACCGATCGTTCCAATACCAGAGTAAGCATCAATGACGGTATCTTCTTTTTGTAACGCTGCAAATTCAATGGCTGTTTGATACAATTTTTCCGTTTGTTCAGTATTCACTTGATAGAATGATTTTGAGGAAATACGGTAAGTTTTGCCCAATAGTTGATCCTCAATATAACTTCTACCATAAAGAACCTTCTCTTTATCGCCTAATATCACGTTTGTTTTCTCTTCGTTGATATTTTGAATGACTGAAACGACTTCTGGCAATTCTTCATGAATAATAGACGCAATTTCCTTACCTTTAAAGAATTTTTCTTTTCGTGTAACTAAAACGACCATCATTTCATGAGAGTAATGACCTCTTCTGATGATAATATGACGGATCTGTCCTTCATTTTTCGCCTCGTTATAACCACGTACTTGGAAACGTTGCAAAATATCTCTCACACGTTTGATAGCTTCATCGATTGCTGGATCTTGAATATAATAATCCTCGATTTCAACTAGTTCATGACTATTCTTTTTATAAAAACCAGTTGCTAGACGACCATCCATTCTTCTCACTGGAATCTGCGCTTTGTTACGATAGCCAACAGGATTCTCCATTGGGATGGTAGGTAAAATGTCAACCTCTGGCATCTTTGCGATCTTGCTCATGACATTTTCCACTTGCTTTTGTTTAAAAAGTAATTGTTGCTCATAGTTCAAATGTGCTAAAGGAGCAATTCCTGTCCGTAGAAGGCGATTATCCTTTAATGGTTGACGGTCTGGTGATTCAGTTAGCCATTTTTCTACTTTTCCATAACCAAATTTATTTCCAACTTTCACTACCAGCACTTCCACTCGTTCGCCTGGCAATGCATTTTCAATAAACAAAGGATAGCCATCGATTTTAGCTACGCCCATACCTTCATAACTTAAATCGATAATATCTAATGTGTAACGTTCATTTTTTTTAACTGATAGTTTCTCTTTCATAATAACTCCTCATTTAGGTTTGTAACTGAAGCAGTTTTGCTTTTAGTACTACGGTCATATCCAAAAAACGATCATTTGTGTTTTATTGGATAGGGACTTGGTACCGGGTTGCTTCAGGACATTTTTTTAGGCATATAGAGCCTTTTTTTGGCAAGTCCATTTATTCACTTGATGCCTTCACTTCATTTACGATCCAATTGTCAATCTTTCGTCCGTCTGCTTTAGATTCAACAAAGAAAAATAACATACTGTTACATAATGATCTTCAATAAATAAGAATTAATTTTTATCATACGAAAGGGTGGAACGATCATTTGTCCCACCCTTTACGTCATTTTTCTTTATCTGCAATCTTGCCGTCACCGTCTATGTCTTCATCAGTCAAACGCTCAACTTCTTTGACAAATTCTTTGCTGACCTCTTCTAACTCCTCTTCGGAACCAGTAATTGCTTCATCTGGAATTTGGTCGATGTTTGCATAAAATTCAATATGTTGATGAAGGTTTTGGAAGTGCATAGGTGCATTTCCACCATATTCGCCGTCTAAGTTGATCATGACTGGTCGGTTGATATCGTCTTCTGTTTCGACATACAAACTGCTGGTTTTCGTATAAATCACTCGAGAATCATCTACATGGCGCCCACCATTCAACATCAAGGCTGCGATATGCAAAATTTCAAAAATATTCGCTGTTTTGACAATAATTAATGAAAATTTACCATCGTCTAGCTTGGCATCAGGAGCAATCTTTTCGAACCCGCCGACTGAATTAGTGAGTCCTAAAAAGAACATAGAGGCATTCCCGATGTATTCTCCTTCATCATATTTCAAGCGCATTTTGATTGGTTTCACTCGAGGCAGCATCTCTGCTCCTTTAGCTAAATATGCCAAATAGCCGAAAATACTCTTTAGTTCTGAAGGAACTTCATAAGTTAACTCCGTTAAATAACCACCCGCAGCGATGTTGATAAAGTAGCTATCTTCCGTTTGACCGATATCCATCTTAACCGTCTGATTCTTCTTGATAACTTCAGCTGCGGCTTTGATATCATCCCGTGGAATCTTTAACGCACGTGCGTAATCGTTAGTAGTACCTGCTGGGATAATCGCCATTTTAGGACGATGCTCAAGCGGTGCAATACCGTTAACAACCTCATTGATTGTCCCATCGCCTCCCGCAGCTACCACCAGATCAAATCCATTTTCTGCTGCTCTTCTTGCTTCATTTTTGGCAGAATTTTTTTCTGGTGTTGTCGCATACGCACTTGCTTCATAGCCAGAATCCTCCAAGGCTTGGAGGATATCCGCTAGATTTTTTTTCAACAATTCTTTGCCAGAAGTTGGATTATAAATAACACGAGCTTTTTTCATGATCTACTCCTAGCGTTTTGCTAATTCTTCTTGCAACAGTTTATTAACGACACCTGGATTGGCTTGACCTTTAGTTGCTTTCATGATTTGTCCTACTAAGAAACCAACCGCACGATCTTTTCCGTTTTTGAAGTCATCTACTGATTGTTGGTTATTATCTAAGATTTCGTTGATAATTGGTAATAGTTTGCTTGGATCAGACAACTGAACCCAACCATTTTTTTCAACGACATCTTGTGCGTCGCCACCATTTGTGATCAATTCTCGGAATACTTTTTTCGCAATCTTAGAACTAATCGTACCATCTGCAATCAGACGAATCATGCCTGCTAGATTTTCAGGAGTCAAGTTCGTTTGAGCTAATTCTAGTTTCTCACTGTTCAAGTAAGCAGATACTTCACCCATTAACCAGTTAGATGCCTGTTTTGCATCCGCACCATTCTCTAAAGTCGCTTCAAAGAAGTCAGACATTTCTTTTGATAGAGTTAGAACCATTGCATCATACTCTGGTAACCCTAATTCTTGGATATAACGTTGACGACGAGAAGCAGGCATTTCCGGCAAGCTTGCTTTCACTTTTTGGATCCATTCATCGTCAATCATAAATTTAGGAATATCAGGTTCAGGGAAATAACGATAATCGCTAGAACCTTCTTTGACACGCATCAAAATTGTTTTATTAGTTGTTTCGTCAAAACGTCGTGTCTCTTGTTGGATTTCTCCACCAGAAAGTAAGACTTTTGCTTGACGTTTTTCTTCGAAGGCTAGACCTTTTTTAACAAATGAAAGGGAGTTTAAGTTTTTCAACTCTGCTTTTGTTCCAAATTCTTCCTGTCCATAAGGTCGTAAAGAAATATTGGCATCACAGCGCATAGAACCTTCTTCCATTTTCACATCACTAACTTCAGTAAATTGGATGATTGAACGCAATGCTTCTAGATAAGCATAGGCTTCTTCTGGTGAACGCATATCAGCTTCAGAAACGATCTCGATCAATGGTGTCCCTTGACGGTTTAAGTCAACGTAAGAATAGCCACCAATACCATGCATGTTCTTACCAGCATCTTCTTCTAAGTGAACACGTTCGATCCGTATTTTCTTTTTCTTACCTTCAACTTCGATCTCGATCCAACCGTCATGCCCAATGGGTTGATCAAATTGTGAGATTTGGTAAGCTTTTGGATTATCTGGGTAAAAATAATTTTTACGATCAAAATGTGTGTCTTTAGAAATTTCACAGTTCAAAGCGAGTGCTGCTCGCATACCAAATTCTAATGCTGCTTTATTCATTACTGGTAAAACACCAGGATATCCCCAGTCGATCACATTTGTATTGCTGTTTGGTTCAGCTCCAAAATGTGCAGGAGCTGGAGAGAAAATTTTTGAGTTGGTCTTTAACTCAACGTGGACTTCAAGCCCAATGATTGTTTCAAAGTTCATTCGCCTTTCCCTCCTAAAATTGCTGGTTTTTGATTATGGAATTGTGTTGCTTGTTCAAAAGCATAGGCTGCTTGGTACATTGTTTTTTCATCAAAATAATTACCAATGATTTGTAAACCAACCGGCATATCCTCAGATAATCCCGCAGGAACTGACATTCCTGGTAAACCAGCTAAGTTAACAGGAATTGTTAAGATGTCACTCATGTACATCGTGATTGGATCATTGATGTTTTCACCGATACCAAATGCCACTGTTGGAGAAGATGGGCCGATGATCAGATCGTAGTCTGCAAAGACTTTTTCAAAATCACGTTTGATCAATGTTCGAACTTGACCCGCTTTTTTAAAGTAAGCATCATAATATCCAGCACTTAATGAGAATGTTCCCAACATGATCCGACGTTTGACTTCTTCACCAAAACCTTCAGTACGTGAATTCACATATACATCTTCTAAGTTCTTCACATTTTCTGAACGGTAACCGAAACGGATACCATCAAAACGTTGTAAGTTGGAACTTGCTTCTGATGAGGCAATGATATAGTAGACTGCTACCCCATATTTTGAATGTGGCAAACTTACTTCTTCTACAGTTGCGCCTAATGAACGGAAAGTTTCTGCCGCTTTCAAAATGTTTTCTTTTACGCCAGGAGCGACTCCTTCGCCAAGATATTCTTTTGGTAAAGCAATCTTCATCCCCTTGATGTCGCCAGTTAATCCTTCGGCAAAATTAGGAACAGAAACACCAGAAGATGTGCCATCTTTTTCATCATAGCCACTGATTGCTGTTAAAGCTAATGCATTATCTTTCACGTTGCGAGTCATTGGCCCGATTTGATCTAGTGATGAGGCAAAGGCGATCAAACCAAAACGTGACACACGTCCGTAGGTAGGTTTCATTCCCACGATTCCATTAAATGAAGCTGGTTGGCGAATACTTCCGCCTGTATCACTACCTAAGGAAACTGGGATTTGTCCAGCAGCGACTGCAGCAGCCGAACCACCAGAAGAACCACCAGGAACTTTCGAATGGTCCCAAGCATTTTTTGTTTTCTTAAAGTAAGAAGTTTCTGTACTTCCTCCCATCGCAAACTCATCCATGTTCAATTTACCAACTGGAATCATATCTGCTTGATACACTTTGTCCATGACAGTAGCATCATAGATAGGATCAAAATTATAAAGAATTTTGGAAGCGGCAGTCGTCAACAGATCTTTGGTAACGATATTGTCTTTGATCCCAATTGGAATCCCAGCTAAGACATTATTTTCGTCAATTCCTTTTTCATCTAACGCTTTGGCTTGTGCCAGAGCTTTTTCTTCATTCAATGTAATAAAAGCTTCAATCTCTGGCTCAGTTTCTTTGATTCGCTCAAAGGTTGCTCTTGTTAAATCTTGTGCAGTGATTTCTTTAGAAACCAGTAATGCGTGCAATTCTTCTAAAGAAAGATCATATAGTTTTGTCATTATGCGCCAGCCTCCCCATTGTCAATAATTGCTGGCACTTTGATAAAGCCATCTTCTTTTTCTGGTACATTTCTCAACAATTCATCGCGATCCCAACCAGCACTTGCTCGGTCTTGTCGCATAACGTTCACTGTTTCAACCACATTTGATGTAAATGGAACACCTTCTGTATCAACTTCCTCAAGCATTTCCACCATATCAATGATTTTCCCTAATTGATCAGTAAAACTTGCAAGTTCTTCATCTGCGAACGCAAGTTTTGCTAATTTGGCAACGTGTTTTACTTGTTCTTCACTGATCGCCATACTACCCCTTCTTTCTAAACGAGTTAAAAACTTTGCTCTCTATTTTAACATAAGTGATTCCCATCTGAAATTGTTTCTTGAAATTTGTCTGAAAAAAATCAGATTTTCTTAATTAAAATGACTGTCAGCTAATGCTTCTGCCATTTTTTCTTCTGACCATACGTCGATTCCTAGTTCTTGTGCTTTGGTCAGCTTACTACCAGCGTCTTCACCTGCAACCACGATATCGGTTTTCTTAGACACACTGCCAGTAACCTTACCTCCAAGATTTTCAATGGTTTCTTTTGCTTCTTCACGCGTAAAACGAGTCAATTTCCCTGTTAAAACCACTGTTTTTTCTTTAAAAGGCGAGTCGATCGTTTCGATCTGTGAAGAGCGAATCCCTTTATACTCAAAGTTGACACCTGCTTGTTTTAGTTCGGACATCAAGTCATGGACCTCTTCATTACTGAAATAAGTCACTACGCTATCAGCAATCGTATCGCCGATCGTGTCTAAAACAATGATCGATTCAAAGTCACTTTTACTTAATGTTTCCAGATCGCCAAAATGCTCTGCTAATATCTTCGCTGCCTTGGAGCCGACGTGGCGAATCCCTAAGCCAAATATCAATCTTTCGACCGAATTATCCTTACTATCGTGGATCGCTGTCAATATATTATTGGCTGATTTTTCTTTGATTTTATCTAACGTCAGCAATTCCTCTTCCGTTAGCTTGTAAAGATCAGCCACATCTGTAACTAGTTGTTTATCATACATCTGTGCCAATACTCTTGGTCCTAGGCCATCGATATTCATGGCGTTACGTGAAACAAAATGATTCAATCCTTCTTTGATTTGGGCTGGACACTTCGGATTGATACAACGAAGAGCAACCTCTTCATCAAGATGAACTAATTCACTATGACAGATCGGACAATGTGTTGGTAAAACATAAGGTTCGCTATCAGCAGGTCGTTGATCCAACACGACTTGTGCTACTTCAGGGATAATATCTCCTGCTTTATAGATACGAACAATATCGTTTAACCTTATATCTTTTAACTTGATGTAATCACCGTTATGCAGACTTGCTCGACTAACTGTCGTGCCAGCCACTCGTACCGGAGTCATAATCGCTGTAGGTGTCACAACACCAGTCCGCCCAACCGTCCATTCGATTTCTTCGATCTTCGTTTCTACTTCTTCCGGTGGGAATTTATATGCTGTTGCCCAACGAGGTGCTTTGACAGTAAAACCTAATTGGTCCTGTAAAGAAAAATCATTCACTTTGATGACGATTCCATCAATTTCATAGGTTAAGTCCATTCGTTTTTCATGGTATTCTTCAATAAATGACCAAACTTCATCAATCGAATGACATAAACGCTTTTCGTGATTCGTATGGAAACCGATCTGTTCTAATTCTTCTAAAGCATCATATTGGGTTGTTGCTTTCATCGGTCCAAAATCCGCTACCGTATATAAAAAAGTATCCAAATTACGTTTTGCAGTAATTTTAGAGTCCAGTTGTCTCAGTGATCCTGCAGCTGCATTTCGAGGATTTGCAAAAATATCTTTTCCTTCTGCTTCTCTTGCTTGATTTAATTGCACAAATGATTTTTTGGGCATAAAACATTCGCCGCGGACTTCGATACTGATAGCATCTTTCAACTTCAATGGGACAGAACGAACTGTTTTTAGATTTTCTGTGATATTTTCGCCAACCGTCCCATCTCCTCTTGTTGCACCACGAACAAATTCGCCATTTTCATAGCGCAAGGAAACCGATAAACCATCAATTTTTAACTCACAGCAGTAATCAACAGGGCGACCAATTGCTTTTTGGACACGTTGATCAAAGGCAAAGAGTTCGTCTTTGCTAAATACGTCATTCAAACTATAAAGCGGAATATCATGAGTCACTTTTTCAAAGCCACTGAGAACTTTCCCCCCTACTCGCTGAGTTGGTGAATCCGAAGTGATTAAATCAGGATATTGCTCTTCAATTGCTACTAATTCAGCATATTCTTGATCATAAACATAATCTTCGACAGTTGGTTTATCTTCAACATAATATTCTCTGGACCAACGATTTAACCGAGATCGTAGTTCTTCTGCTCGTTTTGCAGCTTCATCAATTGTCATTTCATGTTCCATCGTTTATCCCCCCTGTTTAAACTTTTTCAATTGGCGCAAATGCTGCTAACAACCGTTTCACACCTTGACTAGGAAATGCCACGTCCAATTCTAAATCTTTGGCAGTACCATTTACCCTTACCACTGTTCCGATCCCCCATTTTTTATGGTTGACTTTATCACCTGCTTTCCAGCTATTGCTTTCTCCACCAGTTGCTGTTTTTGAAGAAACAACAGTTGTTACTGGTTGTTTGTAGGCTGGTTTAGCTGTTCTGCTCGTAAAAGGACTCGTTTGTTTTGGCGTTGGCCGCATGCCTTGGACTTCTAATAATTCTTGATCGATTTCTTCTACAAAGCGAGAAGGTCGATTATATTGCGTCCTGCCATATAAGGTACGGGAAAAAGCATTGGTCAGGTAGAGTGCTTCTTCTGCTCTCGTGATCCCGACATAAGCAAGTCTTCGTTCTTCTTCCAATTCGCTTTCTTCCATCAAGGCTCGTGACAATGGGAAAACCCCTTCTTCCAACCCAATCAGAAAGACGACTGGAAATTCAAGACCTTTTGCGGCATGCAAAGTCATCAATGTCACTTGGGTAGTTTCTTCTTCTAAATTATCGATGTCAGAAACTAAGGCCAAGTCATTTAAAAATACAGTTAATTTTTCTTCTGGTGCATCCGCATTTTCTTCATTTTGTTTTTCAAATTGTTTATCAAATTCTTGAGTAACGGTTAAAAATTCTTCCAAGTTTTCGATTCTTGCTTGTGATTCTAAAGTATTTTGAATTTTTAAGTCTTCTAGATACCCACTACGTTCTAAGATTTCTTTTGTCAGTTCGGTCACTGTTAGATAGGGAACCATTTGTGTGACGTCATTGATCATATCGCCAAAAACTGCTAATTGTTGACCGGCTTTTCCACCAATGTTAGTTAAATCAACATTTTGCGCCGCTTCAAGGAGTGGCCATTGGTGGATCGTCGCAAAACTTCTTAATTTCTCGATTGAGCCAGGTCCGATCCCGCGTTTAGGCGAATTAACGATCCGTTCAAAACTGATTGAGTCTTGAGGATTCGCAATCACATTCAAATACGCTAAAATATCCTTAATTTCTTTACGGTCGTAGAACTTATGTCCGCCCACCATTTTATAAGGAATATTCGCTTTTAGTAAGGTTTCTTCCATCACACGAGACTGAGCATTGGTTCGGTACAAAATCGCAAAGTCGCCATAATTTCGTTGATTTTCACGAATTTGCTCTTGCATACGATCCACGATGAAACGTGTTTCATCTCGCTCGTTATCTGCACGGTAGTAAGTGATTTTATTTCCTTCCCGGTTTTCTGTCCAAAGATTTTTCGGCTTTCGATTGCTATTATTTTCGATCACTTGGTTGGCAGCACTTAAAATTGTTTTAGTCGAACGGTAGTTTTGCTCTAATAAAATGACTGTGGCATCCGGATAATCTTTTTCAAAATCCAAAATATTTTGCATATCAGCGCCACGCCAACCGTAAATACTTTGATCAGCATCCCCCACAACACATAAATTTTGGAATCTTTGGGCGAGTAGATTAACTAAAGTATATTGTGCATGGTTCGTGTCTTGGTATTCATCCACATGGATGTAATGGAATTTATTTTGATAATAAGTCAAAGAATCTGGATGCTCTTCAAATAACCGAATGGTATTCATAATCAAGTCATCAAAATCCATACATTGGTTATATTGTAATTCTTTTTGATAAGCTACATAACACTTAGCTGCAATTTCTTCATAGTAGCTTCCTTGCAACTTGGCAAACTCCTGAGGGTTTTGCAAGTTGTTTTTTGCTTGCGAAATCGTTCCAAGTATACTTCTTGGATCGTATTTTTTCGGATCAATATTCAATTCTTTTAAGATACGTTTCATTAAAGACAACTGTTCAGAAGAATCGATAATAGTAAAATTTCGGTTGTAACCGATAAAATCGACATCTCTTCTTAAGATACGCACACACATGGAATGGAAAGTCGATACCCAAACATCTTCGCCACCATATTCTAAAATGGCATTTACCCGCTCCTTCATCTCTTTAGCGGCTTTATTGGTAAAAGTAATCGCTAGGATGTTCCACGGATTTACTTCCTTTTCTTCAATCAAATAAGCAATTCGGTGGGTCAATACCCTCGTTTTCCCACTACCTGCACCGGCCATCAATAATAGTGGTCCCTCGGTATGAAGAACCGCTTCTTTTTGTCGAGGATTCATCCCATTCAATAATTCACTTTTGGATGACATTTACAACATCCTTTCTTTTATCAATCCGTTTAATTATAGCATTTCCCCAGCTTTCATTAAAGCATATATTATCTATGAATAGGGTAGTAATAACCGCAATCTGATCACTGCAAGCGAAATGAAAATTTGTTTGCAAAGCGATGAATTTGCAATGAAAAAAAATTTCTTTTCTTTTCCTCTTGTAAAAAAGAAAAAATCACGCTAAATTAAATTGAAACGAGGGATTAGCAATGAAAACAAAAACATTATTTAAACATGTCGACAAAACACAACTATATTATATTTTAAAAGGGGTCTTAGTTGGGTTGCTCACTGGCGGTATCGTTAGCATTTTTCGCTTGGCGATTGAGAAATTTGGTGAATTGACCGAACAAGTTTACCTTCATAGTCAACAAGAACCTTTATATTTAGCATTTATCTTAGCAGCTTCAATTATTATTGCTATTTTTGTGGGATTTCTTATCAAAAGCGATCCCGATATTAAAGGAAGCGGCATTCCCCAAGTTGAAGGACAATTACAAGGAGAATTAACAGTCTCATGGTTTTCTGTTCTATGGAAAAAATTTATTGGAGGCGTGTTATCTGTTGGTTCCGGTTTATTCTTAGGTCGAGAAGGTCCATCAATCCAGTTAGGCGCAGTGGTGGGTGAAGGAACAAGCCAATTATTAAACAGCTCTTCGGCTGAAAAGAAAATTCTTATCTCTAGCGGAGCGAGTGCGGGATTAGCAGCAGCATTTAATGCACCGATTGCTGGGTTATTATTTGTTTTAGAAGAAATCCATCATTCTTTCTCTCCATTAGTTTGGCTGACATCCTTTACATCAGCGATCACTGCTAATTTTGTGTCACTTTATTTTTTCGGTTTGAAACCTGTATTGTCTCTAGGAAAAATTCCGTCTTTACCGTTAAAATATTATGGTTTTTTAATTATTCTAGGTATTATTCTCGGTGTGCTAGGGTATATTTATCAGATCGTTTTGCTTAGCTTACCAAAATTTTATCGAAAGCTGCCGATTCCTGCACACTTTCACGGAATCGTTCCTTTTCTTTTAGTTTTGCCGATTGGCTATTTTTGGCCAACAATCCTAGGGGGCGGAAACCAGATCATCATCACTTCAGGACATGCCTTTTACCCATTAACATTGATTGCAGGTCTGTTTATCTTACGGTTTTTCTTTTCTATGGTTTCATATGGCGCCAGTTTACCGGGCGGGATTTTTTTACCAATCCTAACTTTAGGTGCGCTGATTGGAGCATTTTATGGAGGGGCTTTAGTGAACTTAGTTGGTATGAATCCGATTTATGTCAAAGACTTTCTCGTGATTGCGATGGCAGGTTACTTTACAGCAATCGGAAAAGCCCCGTTGACTGCAATTATCTTAGTAACGGAGATGGTCGGTTCTTTGAATCATTTGATGCCTTTAGGTGTCGTTTCACTCTTCGCTTACGTTAGCAATGATTTATTAGGAGGCAATCCGATTTACGAATCTTTACTCGAGCGATTGATTCAACAAGAAAAACAACCAATATTAGTCGGCAAAACAACCTTTGATTTTCCAATCACTGCGGAAAGTACATTGGATGGACGAATGGTCAGAGATTTCAATTGGCCAAAACATATGTTACTCGTTTCCATTATTAGAGGAAATAAAGAGATTTTAACTCATGGGGATACAATCATGAATGTTGGCGACATTTTAGTCATCTTAACCGATGAACGTCATCTTTCAAGCGTACGGAAAACGATTGTTGCTCGCTCTTCGATTTTAACGACGAAACAAGCCTTTTAGGCAATAAAAATTTGCTCTTACGATTAGCCAGTATGCTAGTAGTAAGAGCAAATTTTTATTTTATAGGGAAATACAACCAGTATCTTTATCTTTAAAAAAACTTTTCATCTTATTCTCTTTCTTTATTTCCCCAAAAATACTTCACTGTAATTGTTACTCCTACAAGGAATATTCCTAAGAAACTAATCATTAAACTGTCTGTGTCCGTTGTTTTGGGGAAGGTACTCATCGTTTTTACTTCTGTTTTAATCACATAACCTGGTTTTTGAGCCCCTGCACTTTCTTGCTGGTCATTTGGCAGTTCGGCATCAATTCCAAGTGATCCTTTTACGTCAAGTGTTGCCTTCATATTATCCCTTCTAACTTTTTTAATCAGTTTAAGGCGCTGCTGTCCAAGATACAGCATCTAATTGCAACGTCAAATTGAACGTTGGTGTACTCTTGGTTGCTGTGGTAGAAGATACTGTTCCAGCATAGTTGAAGGTGGTCGAAAAAGCATTATTTGCGGTACCATTTGCAGTTAGTTTTCCTTCATTGTTTGCTAATGTAAAGAGTTTGACTGGTGTCGTCGCAAAATCTGTGAGTGTTCCTGCGGCGATCAAGGAAGTGTTCGTTGCTGCTGGAGAAACAAGATTTAGACTAGAAATTTCTGTAATACTTTCGGCATTTGTTTGCGCGAAATCTGCAATGGATACATCAACTGGACGTCCCGATTTATTTTCAATAGTATAGGTTGGAGATTCAATATCATTTCGCCCGCTTACGTTATAGAATATGGTCGCTGTATCTAATGTCACATTGATCCAATTGTCATGACTTTCCTCAATCGCTTCTTCTGGATCTGTGTTATCTAATCCAATCGTACCATTGATTTGAATATCGGCTTGGTCAACACCAATCACGTCTTCCGCTTGAACCATTGCGGGCGCAACAAATCCAACAAAACTCCCACTAAACAACATACTTACAAGTACTTTTTTCATCATATCAATAAACCCCTTTTATTTTTTATTCAACTGTTAATGTAACTCCTGCAGCCACTTGACCTTTTTTTCGTTGGTGTCTGGGTCATACAAACTAAATAAAGCAACTGATGGATACTCCCCCTTTTCTAATGCCTGTTCCAACGTGACATTTTTTATTTCATACCCGGGCTGAATCGCACCGGAAGTATAAACAAGTTGATTGTTCTTTTTTTCTCTAATTTCTACATTGATCGGATAGCCATTTTCACTGGGATTTTTTATCATCAATTCGCCGCTCCCTGTTTGTCGATCGATTTTCGCTTCAGGTGAGATAACTAAATTGAATTTGCTTTTATCTACTGCAACCTGTGCCATTTTTTTCTTTTCAGAGTCAGAGATTTTTTGGGCATCTTTCCCAGCGGGTAAAAATTCGCCACTAACAATAGTAACGGGCTCTGGTTTTGCTTGAAGATAATAGCGGTACACTAGCCAGCCACTTAGCAACAACAATAATCCTAGTAGAATGAGTAGTACCTGTTTTTGTTTTTTCCGTTTTGTTTCTTCCATTGCTTTTCTCCTTTATTCTTTAGCTGATAGTTGATAAGTAAAGGCATAACTAGGATAATATTTTTGTAAAATGTTTCCTGAAAATTCTCCAGCTAAATAAAGTTCAATTGGTTCTGTTAAAAAAGGGGCAATTTCCAATCTGTCCACATTATTTTGCCCGACAACCAACGGTCCCATCGTTGTCCCATCAGTGGCAACAAGATTAAGAATCAACTCGTTATGATTTCCGCCAGAAAATTGATTGACTAGCACAACTGATGAATCAGCTGTAAGATCTTGAACCGTGCCAATCGTAAAATCAATGGGATAGTTACTCGAACTAATGATTGGTTTGGTCGAAGATGCCGTGTCGAATGCACCTTCTGTTTTCGATTCAAATATCATTTCTAAAGGTACTTCCACACTTAATGGACTTTTGACTACTTCCACCTGTTGTTCTACCCAAAGGCTTTCAGTTAAATAGGCTTGAAGTTCGGGATCATCGTTGACGGCACCAGCTATTTTTGTATAGACAAAATAAGTTCCAGCTGGTAGTTTTTCTTTTGTCCATGTCATTCCCGCGGTTTCTTCGACTGCGATCATCCCATCTGTATTTTCATCAGCAAGCTCAACTTGTTGTTGTGCTTCCTCAGTCGTTAAATCGGTTTCACTCCAAAGTTGTTTCGTACTTAATTTAAACGTCGTTGCCTTTCCTATCCGACTGGCTGGCTCATAAGCATTGATCGTAGTGTCTAATTGACTTTGTCCGACCGCTACACTCGGCTGTGCTTTCCAATCGGTAATATTGATTTTTTTTTGATAGATTGCTTGTTTTAGAGCTGTATTTGTAAAGTAACTGTCATTTAATGTAGCTGTACCAGCTCCTACTACTTCCTTTTTTTGTAAACTTTGATCAGTTGCTAAATAGCTAAATTGATAGCCTCCTATTTCTCCTGCTACTCCATCGATCCGGTTAAATGTCATATTTCTAGCAAACAAGCCGTTGGTATTAGAAGTATTTTGAAAACGAACAAAATCGGGCTCATCCGCATTCATTACAACATTTCCATTTGAATTGAATCTGCCTTGGCTGATCATTGAAGTTTGTGAATTAGCGCCAAAATTGATTTCTGCTGCTTGACCATTCGTAAAATTCATTGGCTTGTTACCTGTTTGTTCATACAAAAATTTAGCATTTTGACCAATCGTAAAAATTAATCCTGTCCCATCATAAGAAAAATAATCTTTGCTTGATGTCAATTGCACATTCGCATTTTCTTCAAGAGTGACTCGTATTTTCCGATCACCCGATCCGCCAGAAGCTGAACCATAAAACAAAGCGAGATTCGTACTCGTTTGGTGGTTGATAATCGTCGTCGAATCTTTCGCAAATGTAATGTTGTTTCCTTCCATGAACTCTTCGCTGTTTGCTCCTGCTTCACTGACAAATTCATTTTTCCCCTCAAAGGTGAAGGTGGATTCTGTATGCCAAGCTAGAAGTGGTTGCGCCCCGGTCTTGCCATAATAATTGACGTTTTCAAAAACCGCGTCAAATGAGAGGACAGATAAACTTCCAGCCCCTAAGATCCCGTAGTAAGATTGGTTGCCATAGATAACGCCATTTTCATCAGTTAGTGTCGCGCTTCCAAAATTCATGTTTTTCATTTTGATTCTTAATCCACTAATCTTCACTCGATAGCCAGTATTCGAAGCGGTTGAGTTGGAAGCGTTGGTATATAGCATATGATGATTTTGACCATCGATCTCGACATTTTTATAAAACTCAAAAACATCCGCATCTGTATACACGATGTCTGCTGTCAAAGCAACATAATAGGTTCCCGAACCTGAATCATTATTGATCTCACTCATTACCCTAATTAATTCATCTGCTGTTGCTGCAGTATAAGGACTTTCTAATGTTCCTTCTCCAACCAAAGGACTAATTGCACCAATTTCGTCGGACAGTTCAGCGTTTTCTGCTAACACTTATTTTGTTTCTTCGCTGCTTGTTGATGCTTCGGTGATTTCATTATTGACATCTTCATGGGATTCTTCCGTAGTTGTCTCAAAGGAAACGGAGTACTCATCACTTGTGCTCGTTTGCACATTGTCATGGAGATTTACACTATTCTCAGCATTTTCTTGTGCATCAAAGTCATTGACTGGGACAATACTAGCACAAAGAATAAAGAGCGATAAAACAACCCATTTTGTACTTTTTTTCATATTCCCCTCCTCTATAACCATTCTTTTTTTATATAAAAGCGCTTTTGATTAACGTTAGATTACAAAAAAATGATACTATACACATTTATATCCGTCAATAAATAACTAATTTCTAATCACAAATCCTATATTTATGCATCTATTGATCAATTTCGCTTTCCATTTTTTAATTTTCAAAAAATTTGCATTTAATCTCACAAAAAAACCTTCTTACGAAAATTATTGTTAAATTCCGTAAGAAGGTCTCATATTTATAAATTGAAAATTATGCTGTTGTTACTGTTGGTGATTTTCTTAGTAAACCATAAATCACACCAGAAACGATTGCACCAATAGCGATGAATGCTAAGTACAAGACTGGATGACTTAACAAGAATACAACGAAAATCCCACCATGAGGAGCAAGTAATTTGATACCGAAAGCACCAACTAAACCACCTGTTAAAGCAGAGCCAATAATGAAACTTGGAATGGCGCGGATCGGATCAGCTGCTGCAAACGGGATCGATCCTTCTGTTACAAAGGACAAGCCCATCACAATATTCGTTAGACCAGCATCTTGATCTGTTTTACTAAATTTATTTTTAAATAAACGAGTAGCAACAAAAATTGCTAATGGTGGAACCATCCCACCAGCCATAACAGAAGCCATCACGACACTACCGCCAGTCGCAACAGTTGTTGCTAGCGTAGCTGTACCGAAAACATAAGCCGCTTTATTAATTGGTCCACCTAAGTCAGCAGCCATCATTCCTGCAAGTAAAGCTCCAAGTAACGCAGCGTTTGAACCGCTCATGCTTGTTAAAAATCCGTTCAATGCATCATTGATTGCTTTCATCGGTACATTAACCAACAACATCAAGAAACCGGTAATCAACAACCCAAACACGGGATAAAAGAGAATCGTTTTGATTCCGTCTAATGATTTAGGTAATTTCTTGAATAGTTTGCGCAAGAACACAATGACATATCCAGCTAAGAAACCGCCGATCAAAGCTCCTAAGAAGCCTGCACCGCCAGTATTAGCTAATGCACCAGCAGCAAAACCAACAATCAAACCAGGGCGATCCCCGATACTTGAAGCAATAAATCCAGCAAGAACTGGTAACATGAAACCAAAAGCAGCTTGACCGATTTGGTTGAACCAGCTGGCAATTTGATTATAATTCCCAAGGTTTGCAAGCTGATCTTGTGGTACACCCATAAATTGGTCTACCATGAAAGAAAGAGCAATTGCAATCCCACCGCCAATAACAAACGGTAGCATATGAGAAACACCATTCATCAAATCTTTATAGATTCGTTGACCGACGGTTCCTTCTGCATTTCCTTCATCAGAACCAGTATCTTTCCCTTGTCCATGATAAACTGGTGCAGTACCGCTTAAAGCAAGATTGATCAGTTCTTCTGGCTTACGAATCCCGTCGCTAACCGGACGATTGACAAGTTCTTTCCCGTCAAAACGATCCATGGCAACTTTTTTATCTGCAGCTACGATTACACCATCCGCACGAGCGATGTCTTCAGCTGTCAATAAGTTTTTAACGCCTTCTGATCCGTTTGTTTCAACTTTGATCTCTACGCCCATTTCTTTCGCTTTTTTCTTCAAAGCATCTTCCGCCATATAAGTGTGGGCGATTCCTGTTGGACAAGCAGTTACTGCAATAACAAACTTGCTCTTAGGATCAACGGTTGCAGCTTCAGCTTGTTTTGCCTGTTCTGCTTTTTCTTCCGCAGCTTTTTGATCTTCCGCTGTTTGGAATAATTCTTGTACAGCTTCTGGTGAATCTGCTTCTTTTAATTTTGCAACAAAATCTGGATCCACTAAAAGGCGGGATAAAGCAGCTAACGCTTGTAAGTGTGTATCATTTGCGCCTTCTGGAGCTGCGATCATAAAGAATAGGTAAGTCGGCTGACCATCTAATGCCTCATAATCGACCCCTTTGTTACTTTTAGCAAATAGTACGGTTGCTTCTTTTACTGCTGCATTTTTTGCATGAGGCATCGCAATGCCGTCACCTAGTCCGGTAGAAGTTTGCGCTTCTCGTGCTAAAATCCCCTCTTTATAGGTTTCAATATCTGAGATTCTTCCGGCAGCAAACATTTTTTGGACCATTTCATCAATTGCGCCTTTTTTATCAGTTGCTTGTAGGTCCATGATCATTGCATCTTTGATCATTAAATCTTTGATATTCATGATAATCCTCCTGAAAACGAATCTATTTTTGTTATCTCAACTTCTGGTAACAGTTCATCAATCAATGCTCTAGAAGCTAAATCATCAGAAAATGCTGTCGCACTTCCACAAGCGACTCCCCATTTAAATGCTTCCACTGGATCTTGATTTTTGCTATAAGCACCAATAAATCCAGCAATCATTGAATCTCCTGCACCAACCGAGTTTTTTAACGGGCGAACTAATACGTTTGATCGGTAAGCACCTTCATTAGTAAATAACAAGGCACCATCTCCCGCCATTGATATCAAGACATTTTGTGCCCCTTCAGCTAATAGTTTCTTACCATATGGCAAAATCTCTTCCACACGATCAAAGTGTGTCTGATATAATTCGGCTAATTCATGGTTATTAGGTTTGATCAACAATGGTCTTTTAGCAAGAGAATTTTTTAGATCATCCCCAGTTGTATCAATCACAAAGTCTGCTTCTTTTTCACGAATGATCTCAATCAATTCTTGATAGAACCCTTTTCTTAAGCTGGCAGGAGTACTACCAGATAAGACAACGATGTCCCCTTTGTTTACAACACTTAGCGCTTGCTTGAATGATTGGATTTCTTCATCTGAGATCGTTGGGCCTAAACCATTGATCTCCGTTTCAGAATCAGATTTTAATTTGATATTGATCCGAGTATCTGATTGAACTGTTGTAAAAGAAGTTTGGATTGTTTCTTTTTCCAACCACTCTGCGATAAAGTTTCCTGTAAAGCCTCCTAAAAAGCCAAGGGCTGTCGAATCAGAGTCAATTCTTTTCAAAATTCGAGAAACATTGATCCCTTTTCCGCCAGGAACTTTAAAGTCTTCTTTCATTCGATTCAATTCCCCGATTTTTAACCCATCGACACGTACGATAAAGTCAATCGACGGATTTAATGTTACTGTATAAATCATTGTATAGCTGCCTCCTTGATAGTTGTCCGTTCCCGATAATCGGCAACAAATTCCAATGGACAACGTTCGGTTACGATCGTAGCTGCTTCTAAAGGTGCCACAGAAGTGAAACTAAGCTTGTTGAACTTAGAATGGTCAATCAGGACGAAACTTTCTTCCGCATTTGCCATTGCTAGACGTTTCACGGCTGCTTCTTCCGGATCTGGCGTTGTAAATCCACGGTTCAAGTCAACACCGTTCATTCCCATAAACACTTTATTAAAATAGAAATTTTTTAACTGGCTGATTGTACTATTTCCTAGTACAGCATTTGTTGATAATTTAACTTGTCCACCTAATATGATGGTGGGAAGTTGCAAATCAACCAAACTAGCTGCATGTTTCACTGAATTAGTTACTACCGTTACCTTTTTCTCTTGCAAATATGGGATCATTTCTAACGTCGTGGACCCAGCATCTAAATAAATAACGTCATCGTCATTGATTAATTGAGCTGCTAATCGAGCGATTGTTTGTTTTTCTTGAACGTTTTTGAGCGTTTTTTCACTCATATTCTGTTCAAACCCTAAAAGTTGCCCTTTTTTCGCGCCACCATGGATTCTTTCTAACAGACCATCATTCTCCAACTCTTGCAAATCACGTCTAATCGTTGATTCAGAAGCGTTTAGAAGTGTTACTAAATCTTGAGATTTCACTATTTTATTTTGTTCTAACAAGTGTAGTATTTTTTGTCTGCGCTCTTCTGTAAGCATTTCCACGATCACCTCACGACATATAGTAGCATAATTCTTTTTATTAATCAATAAAAATCATCCAAAAACATTCATAGACAATCTAAAACATTCAAAAAAGAGTCTGAACTTTCAACTGGTCCAGACTCTTGATTGGTTGTAAAGAAGTACGAACGGTATTCGCTGTACGATTCTTCCACAACCTTTTATATGCTTTATTTTCTATGCACTAAATAATAGTACCTTCCTAATCCAATGAACATAATGATAAAGCCCAAAATTGATCGTACAGGGATGTTTGGAAGAAAGAACATCAAAAAAGCTACAAATGCTGTAGGTAACATGACCCGATAATATAAGTGTTTATCCATGTGATCACCTCAAATTTTTTGTAATTTCGCAAATTTGTTTAACTTTGGATAATCATAGATTTCTACTCTAAGATGATTTACACCTTTTTTCACGTCAAAGCTTAAACGTCCTCGTCTTTTTCTTATTCGCTTAAACTGAATATCTGATAGTTTTTCGCGAATTTCATTCAATGGGAGCTGTGTCAAATTTTCAGTAGGTACGTATAATCGTAAAGTAACTAAATATTCTTGATATTTTTCATCGTCAACTGCGATCTCTAAATATTCTTTTATATAGTAGCAATAAGCTTCGATCCCATCATCTAAAGAAATACGGGGATCAATCACTTTGTAAAACATCATCTGCGCCCGCTGCTCATCTACCCAAGGAAAATAAGCTTGTGTATTCAACCGCCCTCTTACTCGCTTTTCGTGGTATTCATCGTTGACAAAATTATAACTTCGAGTAACGAAGAACGTCGCATCCTTTTTCTGAGTCGGTTGCATTCTTTCATTTTGGTATTGAACAGATTGAATACTTTGATCGGTATAAGCATACTCAATGTACGGGGCTTTCAAAAGCCCAACACCATTGTCCCAAGAAAGATGATCAAATCCCAATTGGTCGCGATAATAGGTCTGAAAATGTCGATTCGTTTCCTCAGCCCATTTGAAAGGGTCACGATATAATTGAATACAGATCACACCATTTTGTTTCTCTTTTACAAATTCCACTTGTTGGACATCTAAAAATACTTGTTTCGGAATGATGCGATAGTAGTAAGAGCTGTAATACATTTCCCAACAAGAAGTAAAGCATAATCCCTCGTGAGATAGATCGTAACCAGGCAATTGATTACAATCAATCACAACCGCTCCCGATCGTTCTCTCATCTTTGGCAACTTATCAATAGCTTCTTGTGTTTCAAACTTCAACCGTTCTTCAATTTCTTTAATATTATGATACTTAAATTCATTGTATGAACGTAAGTAAGCAAATACGCCATTTTTATCCATTTTAAGCTGGATATAATCTCTGATCACCGATTCATGTTGTAAGAAAATATTCTTCTCCAAAATATTCTTAATGATCAATTGTTGACCATCAAAATGAAAACGACACTCATTCCTTTCATTTTTTACAGTCAGCCAACCAAATGCGAACTGAGATTCCTGCATTGCTTCCTTTTTAAAGGTTGTCCATTCAAATATTCGTGCTGTCTGACGAGAAGTCTGAAAAAACGAGGGACTAAACATCATCCGAATAAAAAAGAACCAATCTTCCAATTCATTTTCTCTTTGACTTTGATTCAAATCGGTTAATTGAATCGTCATTAATAATTGTTGTTCTTCCACTATACTCTCACTCCTTTCAAAGTATTTTATAATTAAATTATAACCAAGCATAAGAAAAAACTAAAATTTAACGACTTCCAATTATTTTAGTAACTATCCATGGTAGAATAGAAACAAATAATCAAAGAGGTGAATAATTTGGGGCTTAAATTTGAACGTACAGATAATCTTGATAAATTATTTGAATCCTTTGCTGTTGATCCAGAAAAAACAGTTACTTCAAAAGAAGAAATCGATCGCTTTTTGAAACCAAAAAATGACGAAAAAAAAGAACAGACAAAAAAATAGAAAAAAACTAGTAGCAAGCGAATGTTCTCCTCTTTGAGTCCTTCGTCTGCTACTAGTTTTTTATTCTGAAATTGCTTCTTCAATTGCCTGCCAAGCTTCTTCTTTTCCTTGCTTTGTGACAGAAGAAAATAAAATAAACTGATCATTATTATCAAAATCCAACGCTTTTTTGATTTCACTTTCATGCTTGTTCCATTTTCCTCGTGGTATCTTATCCGCTTTAGTCGCTACGACAATCACTGGAATATCGTAATATTTCAAAAATTCATACATCTGGATATCCTCTTGGGAAGGTTTGTGACGTAAATCGACTAAAGAAACGACTGCTCGCAACTGCTCTCTGGTCGTAATATATGTTTCGATCATTTTACCCCATTTTGCACGTTCAGTCTTTGATACTTTGGCATAACCATAACCAGGGACATCGACAAAGTGTAACGCATTTTCAATCAAATAAAAATTCAATGTTTGGGTCTTACCTGGTTTTCCCGAAGTGCGAGCTAAATTCTTTCGGTCAATCAACGTATTGATAAAAGAAGACTTTCCGACATTTGAACGCCCTGCTAAAGCAATTTCTGGTAAATCAGATTCTGGGTATTGTTTTGGTGCAACTGCACTAATCACTATTTCTGCTTGATGTACTTTCATAAAATCTCTCCTAAAAAAGGTCGTTGAAGAAGAAAGGAACTCTATCGAGATGAGAGAAGACTGTTTAATATCACTTTATTAAACAATCTCTGATATACGAAGAGTCGCTTCTTAAACGCCGTGTAACAGGTTGCGATAAGCATGAATTGATTCGTTCCTTAAAGAAAAAAATCTCGAAACAGCTTCTCATGTTTTGAGGTTTTTTGATTTCATTCTAAGATTCAACGATCGAAAAACTGCAGTTGATTGCGGAAAGTACGTTTTTACATAAACGAAAGTCAGCTTCCCTATTTGTCGATTTTGAGTAATCACAACGTTGAATCGCCTGCTGTCAATAGAATGCCTTAATCATTAATCAATAGTTCGATAAAAAGACAAAGCTGCCGCAAAAGCAATAACTAACTTTCACGACAGCACTCCAGCTTCTATCTGCTTTTATCCCGCTTTTTTCTCAGAATCTTTATAAACGACAGTCGGTTCTCCTGTTAATTCAGCAGCTTCTTTCGTAATGATCACTTTTTCGATATTCTCATTAGATGGGATGTCAAACATAATATCCATCATGATTTCTTCGATGATCGAACGTAGTCCACGTGCCCCAGTATTTCGGGCAATTGCTTTTTCAGCGATTGCTGTTAATGCCTCTGGTTCAAATTCTAATTCCGTATTATCCAAAGCAAGTAATTTTTGGTATTGTTTGACCAAAGCATTCTTTGGCTCTGTCAAAATACGCACAAGATCTTCTGTCGTTAATTTTTCAAGTGCTGCCATTACTGGTAATCGACCAATAAATTCAGGAATCAAACCAAATTTCAATAGATCTTCTGGAATGATTTCTTGCATGACACTTTCGCCATCTGCTAATTTTTGATTTTTAGTCCCGAAACCGATTGTCTTTTCTCCTAGACGATTTTTAACAATTGTTTCAATCCCATCAAACGCACCACCTACGATAAACAAAACATTTGTCGTATCGATTTGGATAAATTCTTGATGAGGATGCTTCCGACCGCCTTGAGGAGGAACGCTGGCAACTGTTCCTTCTAAAATCTTCAATAAGGCTTGTTGGACACCTTCACCTGAAACATCTCGAGTAATTGAAACATTTTCGCTTTTACGAGCAATTTTATCGATTTCGTCAATGTAGATGATCCCTTTTTCAGCTCGTTCCACATTGTAATCAGCTGATTGCAATAATTTCAATAGGATGTTTTCGACGTCTTCCCCAACATAACCAGCTTCAGTTAAACTGGTTGCATCAGCGATCGCAAAAGGTACATTTAACGTTTTAGCTAATGTTTGTGCCAAGAAAGTTTTCCCTGACCCAGTAGGACCGATCAAGCAGATATTACTTTTTTGCAGTTCAACATCATCTGCATCTTCTTGGGATTGTTGATTAACACGCTTATAGTGATTGTATACTGCTACAGCTAATGAACGTTTCGCACGATCTTGACCAATCACATAATTATTTAAGACTTCCAAAATTTCTAATGGTTTTGGTACTTCTGTGAATTCACGTACCGCTTCTTCATAAAATTCTTCATCAATGATTTCTTTGCATAGGTCAATACATTCATTACAGATGTAGACCCCTGGACCAGCCACGATTTTTTTTACTTCTTCTTGTGTTTTCCCGCAAAAAGAACAACGTACGGTCTCATTGCCACTTGGATTATCATACATGGTCTTCACCCCTTAACTTGCATCATAAATGCAAGAAACTATCACAGACTTTACAGTCTTTTACTATCATACCATAATTCAAAAAAAAGCAAAAGCACTAAACAAAAACCAAAAATCGAAAATATGCAAAAAGAGGAAACCTCTCAGTTTCCTCTTTGATAAAATGCAATAAAAGATGATTATTTTGCTTCAGTAGCAGTTCCAGTAATCAAATCAATTGCTTTTTTCATTGTCACATCATGTTCCAACATATCTTCTGTTAACACTCGTTTGATTTGTTCGATTGGCATGTTGTATGTCTCAGATAATTCTTGGATTTCAGCGTTGATTTCTTCTTCTGTTGCTGCTAGTCCTTCTGCTTTAGCGATAGCTTCGATTACAAGATTTGTTTTTGTGCGTACTTCTGCTTCGCCTTCAAATTGTTTGTGCAAGTCTTCTTCTGTAGAACCAGTTAATTGGTAGTACATGTCAGGAGAGATTCCTTGACGTTGCATGTTGTTCAAAAATTCATCCATTGAACGGTGTACTTCATCGTGAACCATCACGTGTGGCAGATCAACGATTTCTGCATTTTCAACAGCTAAGCGGATTGCAGCTTCATCTTTTGCGTCTTCTGCTTCTTTTTCTTTTGCTTCTGTCAATTCTTTTAGATATTTTTCTTTCAATTCAGCTAATGTAGAAACTTCATCATCTACATCTTTTGCAAATTCGTCATCTAATTCAGGTACTTCTTTAGCTTTTACTTCATGAACCGTTACTTTGAACACTGCTTCTTTACCAGCAAGGTCTTCTGCTTGATAGTCTTCTGGGAAAGTAACTGTTACATCTAAGCTTTCACCTGATTTTTTACCGATCAATTGATCTTCAAAGCCAGGAATGAATGAACCAGAGCCTAGTTCTAGTGAATAGTTTTCACCTTTTCCGCCATCGAATGCTTCGCCATCAACAAAGCCTTCAAAGTCAATCACTACAGTATCGCCATTTTCTGCTGGAGCATCTTCTTTGATTACTAATTCTGCTTGAGCTTCTTGTTCACGTTTGATACGTTCTTCCACATCCGCTTCAGTAACTTCACGATCTTGTTTTTCAACAACTAAATCTTTATATTGACCTAATTTCACTTCAGGTTTAACTGTTACTTCAGCAGTGATCACCCAATCTTGCCCTTTTTCCATGCTTTCAACATCGATTTGAGGTTGTGATACAGGTTCGATACCTGCTTCTTTAACTGCTGCTTCATAGCTTTCAGGTAAGACAGCATTCAATGCGTCTTCATAAAGAGCTTCTTCTCCGTACATACGGTTGAATACTTGGCGTGAAACTTTCCCTTTACGGAACCCTGGTACGTTCAAGTTTCCTTTAACTTTATTAAACGCAGCTGTCAATCCTTTTTGAATTTCATCTTGCGCAATCGTAAATTTTAAAACACCATCGTTTGTGCCTTTTTTTTCAAATGTTGCAGTCATTTAGTTCCCTCCGAGTTTAGAAAATTCATTTTATACATCAAAAACGTTTCATGCATACCCTTAAATAGTACACTAACCCTTTCAAATTGTAAACATATTGAATGGTTAGAATCCACGTTTTTCATGACTTTTTTATCTGATAAGTGTCAACGGTCACTTTGAAAGAGTAGCATTTCCCTTAAAATATTTCCCCTTTTTTCTAGGAAATCTGCTTCCTCTGCTTCTGTTTGTCTATTATTATAGTTTGGATCATACATGCTAAGTGTATCAGCAAACCATTTTTGGGGATCACCGACATATGTATCATAAACAGGATAAAGAAGAGCGGATTGCATCATAAATTCTTCTTTTAGCACTGTACTAAGATAGGCATCTTGATCTTCATAAGCTTCTGCTAATCGCATTAATTGTTCATAAGCCTTCTGCTTTTCTGGTTTTGGTAATGTTGCAGGTATGACTTCTATAAACGTCTGATCCATCGTTAAATAAACAACTGGCTGGTGTTTCTTCACTTGCACGAGTGACTCTAACATTTTTGCTCGCACTAATAAGTGGATCTCTGGTAAGATAATCATTTTTTTGATTGTTTGTACCAATTCATGATAAGGCAACTCTTCAATCTCAGAAACAACCAAAAGTTGTTCTGCAGGTGGCATTGTCGGCATTTTTTCAACACTAAGATGAATCTTACGTATTTTTTGACGGTCATTTTGACTCGTGAAATTTTCTGCTTGTTGGATCTTCTCTACCATGAGTTGCTCAAATAAATCAGAAAAATCATAGCTGGCAATTAACTTGCGAGCATAAAGATAATCTTTTGTTTGGATCAGCAGATCAAAATAAAAAGCTGCCACTTTTTCATCTGTCAGGTAGTCATTTTCATAAGGAAACGCCTGATTCAGCGCTTCTTTTTTTTCATCTAGCTCAACTAAGCAAAGGACAAGTAGACGATTCGCCTCAAATGTTCCTTTAAGCTCCAATGCTCGTTGTAAAAATGTCTTTGCTTGTAAATATTGATGATCAGCTAATGCTTGTTGCGCTAGACGCATAAGATTTTCGTATTTATCAGGAAAATCAATCGGCTCCAATGTTCGTTCTCCCTTCGACTCTTTGCCAGTAAAATCATGAATAAAACTATAGTATCAAACATAAAAAAACATGACAATCTTTTTTAGATTGCCATGTTGAAAAAATAAAATGAATCAAGCATTAATTTCTTGATTAAAGGCTTTGACTAGATTTAGCGTGACTACACTCGTATTTGAAAAATAATCACCAATATGCTGTTTTCTTTGATTAAAGATTGTCGGTAAATAGCCAACAAAAAGTAATGGGAATTTCAAAATGAACCGACAAGCGCCTTCTCTCACCAGCACTGTTGTCCAACTCAAATCTGATTCATTAAAGCAAATCACACGAATCCCAAAAATCATTTTTCCAATCGTTTGACCATGATTTAATTTCGTGAATAAAATAAAATAACCAAGGTAAATCAGCAAAGCAGCAAAACCATAAATACTTAAATAAGAATCGGATACTTTTAACCAGTCTAAATTAGCCGCTGATCCAATGGTCAACCGTGTGATTGAGCCAATACAAATCAGATCCACAATAAAAGCGAAAAATCTTATCCAAAATCCTGCATAAAAATATTTAGGAAAGTCATTTACATTGATTTTTTCCTCTTTATCTTCGGTATACTGTTGCCATTGTTGTTGCTTTACTTTGATTTCACTTTCAGATAGTGGTTTTTCTTTAAAAGATTGAAGTACTTTTTGAGAAAAGCCTGGATCTGGACCCACAGCAGGACGATCTGCCTTGTTATGTGAAGTTAAATCTTCTGGTTGCTTCGTCATGCTTACTCACCTCCGTAATAATACATTGCCTTTGGTGATTGAACAGTTCCTTGATTTTCTAAGAAAGACAAGATTTGACTTGTTTCAGAAGCTTTTAAGCCTTGAAGCTGAGCAAGTTTCGAACCGAACCATGTGTTTGCAAAACCAGTAGTATTCGTTTCATATTCTACTAACTGAGCGTTTTCTAAATGTTGCTCACTTCTCATCGCTTTTAACGCGTCTTGTGGATACCCAATTTCATCCACTAATCCGACTGCTTTCGCCTGTTCTCCATCATAAATACGACCATCCGCAATTTTTCGGACTTCTTCTTCTGATTGATTTCGTCCAGTACTGACTACTTTGACAAATCGATTGTAGGCATTATCGATATAAGTTTGTAAGACTTTTTGATCTTCTGGCGTTTGTGGTCTAGTACTTGAACCCATATCTTTCAATGCACCACTTTTTACCGTCGTATCCTCGATTCCTAATTTTTCTAAAAGTCCAGAATAATTAAGACCTGACATGATGACACCAATGGACCCAGTGACTGTTTCCTCTGTTGCATAGATTTTATCTGCTTGGGCTGAGATATAATATCCGCCACTAGCAGCTGTATTTTTCATACTGACATACATTGGAATATTTCGTTCATTTCGGATATCACTGATTGTCTTAGCTATTTCTGCACTTTCATAAACACCACCACCAGGAGAATTGACTTCTAACATCATCCCTTTGATCGTTTTATCTTCTTTTATAGCATTTAATTGCTCCATAAACTTAGCGTGATTGTATCCTTCTGTTGCAAACAAACCTGATGTTCCATCACTAGTGATCGTCCCATCAACAGTCAATTTTACGATTTTTTCTGAACTATCTCCTTCTTCCAGAACCGTGGGCGATAATTCATTAGTGCCATATAATAAGCTATTCAAACCACTCATTTGCTTTTCTTCTTTTGAATTTGACGTCAGGCTAGATGATACCAACGAAACAACCAATAAGCCTGCCGCAATCAACACTGCTATCCAACGCTTTTTATTCATACTCTCCATCGCTTAATATAAATTTTTGATAACGATCACTGTTTCTTTTTCTCCAGTTGCATTCATTTTTTCTGCTTTTTCGACTAATGTAAATCCATTGAACTTCTCTTTTGTCCACTCATCTTCTACTACGAATTGTTGCGCTTCTCCAATAGTCAACGCATCAGGCGCAATTTCTTGGATACTATCCCAACCAGTATCTAAAAAGATTTTGGTTTCATCATCCACTGTATTTACTTTTTCAAGTTCGGCCAACTGTTTTTTTAGCATGCCTAATGTCAAGACCGCGATATTTGATGCCATTTTTCATCCTCCTTCTTTTACTTACTCTCATATTGTACCGAAGTCTGCAAAAAGATGATAGTTAAAACTTCATTTCGATCCTCCCGCCACAACCATATAGACCAATTTTATTTTTTCTCTTTTTTATTGACAAACATCACACAACAACGTTATCATTTAAGAAGTTTCCAGAAAAATACTAAAAAGGAGTTTAGATATACCATTCTCATTTTAAGGAATAGCGCCTGGTCTGTAGTTACAGATGACGAGGAAAGGGTTTATCGAAATATTCGGCGGATGACCCTAGGGACTGCACTCTATAGGATCGATCAAAACCTATCTGTGAAGATAGAACAAAAATCGATTCCAGCAGCTGGAAACTTTCATAATGATTATATTATAGAAAGTAGGATGTTTTTTATGTGTGGAATTGTCGGAATGATTGGATTTGAAAACGTAACACCAGGATTGATCAATGGTTTAGAAAAATTAGAATATCGGGGATACGATTCGGCTGGAATCTTTGTTGCGAATGACGAAAATGATTTTTTGGTCAAAGCACAAGGTAGAATTCAGAACCTAAAGGATAAGCTAACAAACGAAACAGCAGGAACAATCGGAATCGGTCACACTCGTTGGGCAACTCATGGCGAACCTTCTCAAAAAAATGCGCACCCTCACACTTCTCAAAGCGGACGTTTTGTTCTTGTCCATAACGGTGTAATTGAAAACTTTGCTGAATTAAAAAATGATTATTTAGAAACGGATCAATTTTCAGGGGAAACGGATACTGAGATCATTGCTCATCTTATTGAATTTTTTGCAAATGAAGGACTGGATACAAAATCTGCCTTTGTCAAAACACTTCAATTAATCAAAGGTTCTTATGCTTTCGCATTAATTGATCGTACTCTGCCAGATCAAATTTTTGTTGCTAAAAACAAAAGCCCTCTCTTGATTGGTCTGGGAGACGGATTCAATGTTATCGCCAGCGATGCAATGGCTATGCTGGCTTATACGAAAGAATTTGTTGAAATTGAAGATGGCGAATTAGTGATCGTCACTAAAAATGAGATTTCAATCGAAACGATCTCAGGTCAACCAGTTGAACGAACTTCTTTTGAAGCACAAATTGATGCAGCTGATATTGAAAAGGGCACTTATCCTTACTACATGTTGAAAGAAATCGATGAACAACCGATCGTTATGCGAAAGATTGCCCAAACTTACGTGAACCATGAGAATGAAGTACTGATGGACAAACAACTTTTAGAAACAGCTAAAAACAGTGACCGTATCTACATTGTTGCTTGTGGAACGAGTTACCATGCTGGCTTAGTTGGAAAACCTATTTTAGAACAATTAACCCGTATTCCTGTGGAAGTCCACCTTGCAAGTGAATTTGGTTATAATTTGCCTTTACTTTCAGAGAAACCATTTTTTATTTTCTTAAGCCAAAGTGGAGAAACAGCAGACAGTCGACAAGTACTCGTGAAAATGAATGAATTGAATTACCCATCATTGACGATCACTAATGTACCCGGCTCTACTTTATCAAGGGAAGCTTCTTACACTCTTTTACTACATGCTGGACCTGAAATCGCCGTGGCTTCAACAAAAGCTTATACTGCTCAAATCGCTGTTTTAGCTGCACTTGCTAAAGGAATTGGTCATGAAAAAAATCTTTCTTCAGCTAGAGAATTCGATCTAACGCACGAGCTTAGTATCGTAGCGAATGGCATGGAAGAACTAATTTCTCAAAAGGACTACTTACAGGAGTTAGCATCTGACTATCTAATGGATGCAAGAAACGCTTTTTATATTGGACGTGGAACAGATTATGCTGTCTCTTTAGAGGCTGCATTGAAGTTAAAAGAAATCAGTTATATCCAAGCAGAAGGTTTCGCAGCTGGGGAATTAAAACATGGTACGATCGCGCTGATTGAAACGAACACACCGGTTATCGGGATGATCAGCGAAGAGATAACAGGTGCACACACGAGAGGAAATCTAAAAGAAGTGGAAAGTCGTGGAGCAAAAACTTTGGTTATGGCTACAAAAGGCTTAGATCGACCAGGTGACCAATTAGTATTGCCTGTTGTTCATCCTTTACTCACTTCATTAATCACAGTGATTCCTACACAATTGATTGCCTACTATGCGACCTTGCTAAGAGGTCTTGATGTTGATAAACCGAGAAATTTGGCAAAATCAGTGACCGTTGAATAGGAAAAAGGTTAAAAAAATATAGCATGTATCACCATGAAAAAAGCCAAAAAACAATGAAATTTAGTTTTCATTGCCTTTTTGGCTTTTTTGTGTAGTCATCAATCAGTTCGAAAATGACTTTTTATTGTTTTAACCTATTTTGCATCGAGTCCCCCATCTAAAGGAGCTAAGCATTAGTTCCGGGCTGTTTTGCTTGATGGCTCTTTTTTTGTCTCATGTAAGATAACAGGATTGTTACACTCACTATGGTTAGCCCCAGTAGTTGTAGCAATGGACTAACTTTATTATCCGTAGCTGGTAACTGTTTACTCACCTTTTTAGCAGTATTCTTATTCACTTTTGCTTCCTCTTTTCCTTTATTAATCGCTCCATTATTTTTTGTTTCGGTTTCTTTTGCCACAGGTGGTTTTTCCGTTGATTCTTTTTCTATCTCTTCCTCTAAAGGAGGAACCGTCTCATGTTTTTTGCTTGTCTGCACAATGATTTTATTACTTTCTTCCGAGAGATCCCCTTCTTTGTTTTTCGATTTAACTACATAAGAATATTTCGTATTTTCCTGTAAATCTTTATCAGTATATAGTGAGGTTTCCCCCGCTACTTCTCCTACCAATACATTGTTTCGGTAAACTTGATAGCTCATGATTTCCTTCGATTCATTAGGTGCGTCCCACATTAAAGCCACTTCATGTTCTGTGACACGGGCTGATCTCAGTTTAGTAGGGGGCAACGGGCGACTCACCTCAATTGTCATTTTCGTTCTTGCTTTCACTGCACTACTCGCTTCTGATAGATTACCAGCTTGATCAACCGCTCTGATTTTATAGGTATAAGTGGTAGCCTCCATCAAGCCTGTATCTATGTAGGATAATTCCGTACCAGACAGTGTTTGGATTAACTGATCATCTCGATAGACGTGATAACCAGTGACACCCACATCATCGATTGCTGCTTCCCACGACAAGCTGACACTGTTAGTTGTTACATCATCGATTCGTAAATTCAAAGGGGGCGTAGGAGGAGTCAGATCTTCTGCTGATTTTGTCCTAGCCGTTACCGCATTACTTGCTTCTGATAGATTCCCTGATGGATCAACAGCTTTGACTATATAGGTATAGGTGGTATCTTCCATCAACCCTGTATCTATGTAGGTTAAGTCCGTACCAGTTAGCGTTTGAACCAACTGATCATCTCGATAAACGTTATAACTAGCTACATCAACATTATCGATTGCTTCTTGCCATGACAAGCTGACACTGTTAGTTGTTACATCATCGATTCGCAAGTTCAAAGGAGCTGCAGGAGGAAGAATTTCTTCTGTTGGTTTTGTCCTAGCCGTTACTGTATTACTCATTTCTGATATGTTTCCTGCCTGATCAACTGCTCTTACTTGATATGTATACATCGTATCTTCCATTAATCCTATATCCGTGTATGCTACTTCCTCCGCACCAATAACCCCTTGAATTAACTGATTGTCTCGATAAATGATATAACCGATTACGTCAATGCTATTTGTCGCTGATTCCCACGATAAGCTGACACTATCAGTTGTTACACTAGTGACTTTTAAATTCAAAGGCACTGCAGGTGGGCTGCTACTCGCCAGTTTTGTCCTAGCCGTCACTGCATTACTCGCTACTGATACATTCTCCGCTTGATCAACTGCTCTCACTTCATACGTATAGGTAGTATCTTCCGTTAATCCATTGTCGGTATAGGCGAGGTCTGCACCGGTTACTGTTTGAATCAGTTGATTGTCTCGATAAACCAAATAACCCATTACGCCTACGTTGTCTGTTGCAGCTTCCCAAGACAAGCTAACACTATCACTTGAAACGTCGTTGACTTTCAGATTTTTAGGATTGGTAGGAGCTTCCAAATCTAATGCAGTGGCTTGAACGTTATCAAAATATGCTGTCCCGTTTCCACTAGACGCAAAACGGATAATATATGTATTTTCACCTTCCGGAGTCGTAAAGCTAAATTCATGTTGTTTCCAAGCATCATTATAATGTCTCTCATCCTTCAACGAAATAAACCCTTCCCCATGATTAAGCGTGCCAAATTCCACAATTGCTGGAAACGAAGGGTCTCCAATCACATAATAAGTGAATTGATAGGTCGTTTTCGGTTTTAACTGAACATATTGCAGGATATTCTCTCCATTTGATGCCATTACATAATGATTGCCACTTTCATCTGTCACAAGTGCAGGATTGTTACTTCCAGGATTGGAAACGATCCAGTGATTCAACCCATCATTAAATTCACCATTTTTTATAATCACCTCTTCTGCTAGTTGATAAGAGGGTGCATAAGATGGATCAACCGCTACTACAATGACCGGTTTTACAAATAGAAAAACAATCATCATCAATCGAATCAGTTTTTTGAAAATTTTCATATTTACCCCCTCTAAATTAGTTGTTTCGCAAGTTAGTTTAATCTATTCAGAGATAAAAAAAGCCCTTTTTTTTCGTATAATTAGAAATTAAAGTTCTATCATAACAACTTTTAACGGAGAATATTCTAAACCCAACGCTAATTTTATACAAAAAAGTAGTTATCTTGGAACAATCATTTGACAGCAACCCAAATTTGTTTTCCTACAGACAAAAAAACTGTTATTCACAAAAACAAGAAAACATTTTTGTAAATAACAGTCGATTACTATTAAAATGAGAAAAATTTTAGTTCTTATTCTTCAAGTCCGATCTCTTCTCGAACAACTGCAGCAATCTTATCCACGTAATATGCTACTTTTTCATCCGTTGGCGCTTCAGCCATGACACGTAATAATGGTTCAGTTCCAGAAGGACGAACTAAAATTCTTCCTTCACCAGCCATCTCAGCCTCAGTTTCTTCAATCACTTTTTTGATCGCTGGAACTTCCATTGCACCATTTTTGTTGCTTACTCGGATATTTACTAATTTTTGTGGGTAGATCGTCACTTCGCTCGCTAACTCGGATAATTTCTTCCCAGTTTGCTTCATGATATTCAGTAATTGGATTCCTGATAGCATTCCATCACCTGTAGTATTAAAGTCAAGGAAGACCATATGACCAGATTGTTCTCCACCAAAATTATAATCATTTTTTCGCATTTCTTCTACAACATAGCGGTCACCAACCTGAGTAACTACGTCCTTCAAGCCAATTTCTTCCACCGCTTTATGGAATCCTAAATTACTCATGACCGTTGTAACGATCGTATCTTTTTTCAAACGATTTTTCTTTGAAAGGTATTTCGCACAAATGAACATGATTTTATCACCATCAACGATGTTCCCAAGTTCATCCACTGCAATAATTCGATCCCCATCACCATCAAATGCTAAACCGGCATCGGCGCCTTTTTCAACAACCATTTCAGCTAACTTTTCAGGGTGTGTTGAACCAACACCATCGTTAATATTTAAGCCATTAGGGCTGGTACCCATCGTATAAAAATCTGTTTCTAAGTCTGCGAATAAACGGTTGACAGAAGTTGCTGTCGCCCCATTTGCCGCATCGACACAAACGGTTAGGCCTGATAGATCCCCATTGATCGTTTGCACTAAGAATTGAGAATATTTTAATAAGCCTTCTGGAAATTCTTCTACTGTTCCTAATCCCTCTGCTGAAGGACGTGGCAATTCGTCCACTTCGGCATCAAGCAATGCTTCAATTTCTAATTCTTGTTCATCCACTAATTTAAACCCATCAGCACCAAAAAATTTGATTCCATTATCTTGTGCAGGATTATGTGAAGCAGAAATCATCACGCCGGCATTGGCTTTTTGCAATCTTGTTAAATAAGCAACTCCTGGTGTGGAAATGACGCCAAGTTGAAATACTTCAATACCAACTGATAACAAACCAGAAATTAAGGCTTCTTCTAGCATTTGCCCAGAGATTCTGGTATCACGCCCAACTAAAACCCGTGGACGTTTCCCTTCTGTTTCATGTTGGCTTAATACATATCCGCCACATCTACCTAACTTAAACGCTAATTCTGGTGTCAATTCTTTATTGGCTTCGCCACGGACACCATCCGTTCCAAAATATTTACCCATAATTGTAAATTTGCTCCTTTAACTTAATTTTCCGAAGAATACGTTTGACTCTCTTGTGTACTTTGCATAGTGGATTCACTCGAATCTGTACTTTCAGAAGTTTGCTTGCTTTCTGTCTGGACACTAGAAAGTGACGTGCTCGATGTAGTCGACTTTGTCGTTGACGTTGTTGAGTCATTCCTTTTAGTCGAACTTTGATTTTTATCGACTGAAGAATCACTAGTTGTCGATTCCAGCACTGGTGTTATCTCAACTTTAACCGATTTAGGCGAGACGCTCATTCCTTGTTCAATAGGAATCTGAATCGTCCTAGTCGTTCGATGAGTAATTCCTGATATGTCGATAGGCACAGCGATACTATCCCCTATTTGAGCAAGTTGTTCCGTCGTCCCTGTGACTTCAGCCTCTAATTCGGAAAACTTGAAATTATAGTTCTTAATTCCTTCGCCTTTTGTCCCTTGTTGAATACCATATAGGCTAACCGTTTTTTTCGGTTTGATTGCATCTGACGTGACGTTGACTTGCACTGGATCAGAAACAATACTCAACGGCTCACCAGCTGAATTTAACGCTTGTACAGATACATTACTATTCACACCATCGTCCGTTATCATTGACGGGTTGACTTTTGCAACCACTTGATGAATTTCCGCTAAAGTCTTATCTCCAGTGGTGATCGTGACCTTCGTCGGATCGACGGTTGTTTCAGTTAAATTATAACCAGAAGGCGTCGTCTCTGTTGGCAGAATAGCCTTAACTTCAAAGTCTTTGGTCACTTTCTTTTCAATTGTAACCGTGATCGTTTCCGGTTGCAACTTAGCGGTGACAGCGCTGCTTAGATTTTTGATTTTCAATGGCACTTCGTGGGTTCCTTCACCTAGATGTGCTAAGTCTGCGGTGACCCTAAAGGTACGGGTGTCTTCATTTGCCTCAGCCATCAACTGGATACGATTCGCACTAGCCAATTTGACAGTAGTAGTGTTTTCGTAACCATGGATATAATACTTATCGGTATCATATAAAAGTTGGATCGAAACATCAGAAGCTGTCTGCGAATAGGACTCGTTTCCAGATAATGTGTTTTGCATCGTTTGACCATTCGCATTGAAATAAAGAATGATACTAAACAATAACGCAACAAACCCATACAGAATACTCGTACGCTTTTCTTTTGAGATCATTTCCGATCCCCTCCCTTAGTCATTGCGTCCAAGAAAGATTGAAGCCCATTCTTTTTGTTTTTATTTTTTTCTTCTACAATTAGTTGTTTTCGTAAGATCGATAAATACTCTTCTTGCGATAACCCTGGTATCAATTGATTGTCTAAAGTGATACTTACATCTCCTGTTTCTTCCGAGACCACGATAGTTATTGCATCGCTGACCTCACTAATACCGACAGCAGCTCGGTGACGTGTTCCAAATTCTTTTGGAATCAACATACTTTCTGATAAAGGTAAATAGGCACTGGCAACTGCAATTTTTCCATTTTTGACAATAACTGCCCCGTCATGCAGCGGCGTATTGGGGATAAAGATATTAATGAGTAACTCACCAGTAATATCTGCATCCAATGCGATGCCTGTCTCAATATACTCATCTAAACCAGTATGACGCTCGATCGTAATCAGAGCACCAATCTTACGTTTCGACATATATTGAATAGCTTTATCAAAGGATAGGATCATCTTCTCGTCTTCTTGCTGTTCGCTTTTCGTTTGTTTGAATAACGAACTTCTTCCCAGATGTTCTAACCCACGACGAATCTCTGGTTGGAAGATGACGATTGCTGCAATCACACCATAAGTTATGACTTGGTTCATCAGCCATGACAGCGTGTGTAGCCCAATCAACTCAGCCGCAATTCGAATCACGATAAAGATGGCAACGCCTTTGAGCAATTGGATCGCTTTCGTCCCTCTTAGTAGCTGGATCAGTTTGTAAACCAAATACCATACGACTAAAATATCCAGTATGTTTACCAAAAAATTCAGAGAAAATAAGTCACCGGAAAACATTTGTTGCCAATACTCTAAATTAAAAAGTTCCCCGATTTGAAATGACATAAAAAGCCTCTCTTCTCTTTTGAGATTTCCCTTTAAGTATATCATATGTTTGGAAATATGAGACGATTCTGCCTATTTTTTTCAAGAAAATTACATAAATTATTCGATCGATTTTTCCGTCCTTTAAATTGTTTGCTTATCATTCACTAAATGAGATAGTTGGACCACTGAACGAAACCTCAAAACATCATTTTCGACGAGCTGCACGTTCTGCTCTTTTAGCAGCTCTTCTGGCTGCTGCTTCATCATCGATCTTACGTTCTTTTTTTCTCTTTTTCGTTTCGACTTCCTCTTCTTTTACAATCGGATCAGACGGTTCTAGTTTTTCTTTAATTTTATCAAGCTGTCCAGTGAGTGAAGCATAATTGTAAAAACGAGTTTTTGCATCTAGAACCGTTTTTTCAAACAATTTTTCAGCTAATTGAGGGTTGGCACTTTCTAGTGAAGAAAACCGGACTTGCTTACGCATAAAATCACCCATTGTTGAAAAGTCTGGTTTTTTGTAATCCAAAATCATCGGAACCTTCCCTTTTTCAATTAAACTTGGATTATAACGATAGAGGGACCAATAGCCTGATGAAACAGCTTCTTTGGCTTCTTTAATCGATTCTTTCATGCCACCCAACAGACCATGGGTGATACAAGGCGTATACGCAATGATTAGTGATGGCCCTGGGTATTTCTCTGCTTCTTCAAACGCCTTGATTGTTTGCATTTGATTGGCACCAGAAGCAATTTGAGCGACATAGACGTTCCCATAAGTCATTGCCATCATTCCTAAATCTTTCTTCGACGCATATTTCCCACTTGCGGAGAATTTTGCAATAGCTGACGTTGGCGTTGCTTTAGAGGTTTGCCCCCCAGTATTAGAATAAACTTCATTATCCAATACTAGGATATTCACATCTGCCCCACTAGCCAATACATGATCGATACCACCAAAGCCAATATCATAAGCCCAACCATCTCCGCCAATAATCCATTGACTGTTTTTGACAAAAATATCTTTGTGCTCAAGAATGGATTCCAATTCTGGGACTTGCTGTACTTCCGCTACCATCGCAGCCTGAAGTTTAGCTGCTCGTTGTTGTGTTCCTTCGCTATCGAATAAATGGTTGAGCCAGTCCTCCATCAACAGTCGAAGCGCACTCGATACTTTTGGCATGATTTCACGAACAGATTGCGCTAAAGCTTCACGACGGGTTTGAGCAGCTAGTAACATACCATAGCCAAATTCAGCATTATCTTCTAATAAGGAATTAGACCAAGCTGGACCTTGCCCACAAGCATTTGTTGTGAACGGTGATGCTGGCGAAGCTCCTCCCCATATTGAAGAACAGCCGGTTGCATTAGCGATCATCATTCGGTCTCCGAACATTTGGGTCAAAAGTTTCACATATGGCGTTTCACCGCAACCCGAGCAAGCACCTGAAAATTCAAGCAACGGTTGGTTAAATTGGGTAGCCATTACCGTATTTTTTCCTTTCATAGGGTTTTCTTTCTGTCTCAATGTCATTGCAAACGCCCAATTGACCGCTTGTTCTTTTTGTTCCTCGTAAGGTTTCATCACTAACGCTTTTCCTTTGGCTGGACAAGCCTCCACACATAATCCACATCCTGTACAGTCCTCCACGGAAACTTGGATACGATATTTTAACCCGTCAGGTCCTCTCATATCACGAACGATAAATCCTTCAGGCGCTTCAGTCAGCTCTTCTTCATCAGCTAAGAATGGGCGGATGGCTGCGTGCGGACATACAAATGCGCACTCATTGCACATCGTACAACGGTCACTGATCCATTCAGGGACTTCTAGGGCTACACCTCGTTTTTCCAGCGCTGCTGTTCCTAATGGCATCTCGCCAGTTGTCATCTGGTTGGCTACTAAAGTACCTACTGACAGTTGATTTCCTTCTTGAGCATTGATTGGCGTAAAAATCTCTTTTACGTAACGTGATGTTGTCTCTTCTTTTTTGCTAGGTAGTTCTAATGATTGCCAATGTTTGGGGATTTCAACTCTATGGAGAAGTTCAAGGGTATGATCAATCGCTTGGTTATTTTTTTCTACGATTTTCATTGATTTATGACCATAGCTTTTAAGCACTTCTTCTTTCAAGAGCGGAATCACTTCTTCAATAGGAATAATGTTTGCTAATTTGAAAAAAACCGTTTGCATGGCAGTGTTAATACGACGACCTAATCCAACTTCTTGAGCAATTTTCATCGCATTGATCGTATAAAATTGAATCTCATTTTCTGCCAAATATTTTTTTAGACGAATAGGCAGATGCGTTTCTAACTGCTCATCTGTCCATAAAGTATTCAATAAAAATGTGCCACCTTTTTTCAACCCTTTAACTAAATCATAGCTGTGCAAGTAAGCAGGCGTATGACAAGCGACAAAATCAGCATGTTCAACTAAATAAGTAGAACGAATTGGCGTGTTTCCAAAACGGAGATGGGAAATCGTCAATCCACCTGATTTTTTTGAATCATAGTAAAAATAGCCTTGGGCGTATTTGTCTGTATGATCGCCAATGATTTTAATAGCAGATTTATTTGCACCGACTGTCCCGTCAGAACCAAAACCCCAAAACTTAGCTTGATAAGTTTCAGCATCCGTTAAATCCAATGTTGGTCTTGGTGCCAAAGAATGATAGGTAACATCATCCACTATCCCGATTGTAAATCGTTTTTTCATTTGTTCATCTTTTTGCAACTCGTCAAAAACGCTGATGATTTGATCTGGTGTCACATCTTTTGATCCTAATCCATACCGCCCACCAATTATTTTAGGACAGATTGTTGCATCATAAAGTGCACTTTGAACATCTAGCAGTAATGGTTCCCCACCAGCTCCTGGTTCTTTGCTTCGATCTAATACGGCAATTGACTGTGTAGTTTTAGGAAGTTTTTGCAACAATGTTTCAATTGGGAATGGGCGATAAAGATGGATATTCAAGAAACCGACTTTACGGCCATTTTTATTCAAATAATCGACTGTCTGCTCAATCGTTTGCGCTACCGACCCCATCGAAATGATGACTTCTGTCGCGTCGGCAGCACCATGATAAGTGACTAAATCATAGGAAGTTCCACGTAATTCATTGATTGCTTGCATGTATTTTTGTACGATGCGAGGTAATTGTTCGTAATACGAATTGATCGTTTCTCTTTGCTGAAAATGAATATCTGGATTTTGATTCGTTCCACTAACAGTTGGGTGGTTAGGGTTCATCGCTCTGTTTCTAAACGCAGCAAGTTTCTCTTGATTGATTAACGATGCTAACTCGTCATATTCTAGCACTTCAATTTTTTGGATTTCATGGCTCGTACGAAAACCATCAAAAAAATTCAAGAATGGCAGCTCTGCTTCAATCGAAGCCAAATGTGCTACGGGTGCTAAGTCCATAACTTCTTGCACACTGCTTTCTGCAAGCATCGCAAATCCAGTCGATCGAGCAGCCATGACATCCCCATGATCCCCAAAGATATTTAACGCATTCGTCGTGACTGCACGACTTGCGACATGAAATACGCTTGGTAGTAATTCACCAGCGATTTTATACATATTGGGTATCATCAACAACAATCCTTGAGAAGCTGTATAAGTCGTTGTCAGCGCTCCTGTTTTGAGCGAACCATGCACAACACCAGCCGCTCCTGCTTCAGATTGCATTTCAACCACTTTAACTGGTTGTCCAAAAAGATTTTTCTTCCCACTAGCAGACCATTGATCCACTAATTCTGCCATCGTTGAGCTGGGCGTAATGGGATAGATTGCAGCTAATTCTGTAAAAGCATAAGAAATATAAGCGGCAGCTGTATTTCCGTCCATTGTTTTCATTTTTCGCATTTGTCATCATCCTTGTTCAAATTCTCTCAAATATCCAACCTATTATAACGCAAAAGCTCCTGAAAACCTACCTATTCTGTAAAAGTACTCACATGAGAAGATACATGCTTTATTAAACAAAAAACTAGTCTTTTTCCTGAAAAATGCTTAAAATGAATCTAAGAGGTGATTATACATGGATATATCTATCATTAAAGCAGATAAAACAAATACCGAAACTGGCATTCATTATGGAAACTTAGATGCTCCTAAGAAAATGGCTGAGTTTATCAATCTGGCTTGCCCTTATTGCCGTCAATGGTTCAACGAATCTTATGAATTACTCGAAGAAGCTGTAAGTAAAGGTCGTTTGCAACGGGAGATCAAACTTTTTGATAAAGAAAAAGAAAGTTTGCAACGTGGGAATGTGATGCATCATCATATTGATACATCAGACGGTCAAGTAGCTTTACGAGAAATCAAAAAAGTATTTGATTCGCAGGATGATTGGAAAAATCTTAGTCTAGCAGAAGTAGCAGATTATGCTCAAAATAAGTTAGGTCTAACTTACCAAGAAGAATCTCCTGCCTCTCAAGCAATTATAGCTGAGGCGAATGCTGCCAATATCCGTTTTGTTCCAACTGTTATTTTGGAAGATCATATTTTTGATGAATCGATCAAAAAAGAAGAGCTAATTGACTACATGAACGAGTAATAATCCTGACTATCACATGTACTTGTAATCATTATTGATCAGGATTGACACTATCGTTCCGACCCTAACAAGACCCAAGAACCCTAAAAATAGCCTAGCCTATTTTTAAGGTCCTTGGGTCATTTTTGATTGAGCGACTATCCAGATCTTAATTTAGAAAAAGATAAAAAAACGGATTGATACACCATCTATCCTAAGACCTTTCGTTGACAAAGCTTCGTAAACTAGCTTGGACACGTGGGTTATTTAGATGCTGTTGCCGTTTCTGTTCGATGACATTTTGCACTTTTTCAACGGCACGAGTTGTAGTCGATGAAAAACTTTTTGGCTGTGACAATATGGGTGAGTCTACCCGTGCTTTTTTCAGACTTAGGCCCATGGCGCTAGGATCCGATTCTGAATTTCTTCTCTTCCTCTCTCCTTCTGATTTCATTTCTTGACTCTTTTCATATTTTCCTTTCACTTGGTCTGAGCTATTTGATCTAAGCTCGATTTGATGAAAACGTTTGGTCAATTCATCCATAGATATTGGTTGTAGTGGTTGGTGACTCGTGCTTTGGTACAACGGATTGTTTTTAACTAGAGATAACACTTCATCTTTATGGATAAACCGCAGTTTTCCATCGGAATTAGGAACGGAATAAAAAGAAAATTCTGTCGCAATCTCGTTAACTGTCCTCCCTTTCTTTTCTTCATTTCGGATGTAATCACATATTATTTCTTGGACCTCTTCTGGTGATAAATTATATTGATATGAAATTACTCCTATATTTTGATTCTCCTTATACTCACTAACAATGATTTCACGCAATGGATCTATTCTATTCGATTTAGTGTAGATTTGATGAAACTGGTTTGTTGATTCAGCCATAGATATTGGTTTTGGTGGTTGGATCGTGCCTTCTTGTATCAGATTTTTCTTAACTTCAAAGACCTTTCCAGATTGATGGATAAATAACACTTGTCCATCGCCTGTATGAATGGTAGAAAAATATAACTCTGCCGCAACCTCATTAATCCGTCTCCCCTTCTTTCCTTTATTTACTATGTATTCGCTTATTATATTTTGTACCACTTCTAGCGGTACATTATATTTAGCTGAAATCATTTTTATATTTTTTTTCTTTTTATACTCACTAATAATAGATTTACTCAATAGATCTAAGCTATTTGGTTCAGGGTCGGTTTGATGAAACTGGTTTGTTGATTCAGCTATAGATATTGGTTTTGGTGGTTGGATCGTGCCTTCTTGTATCAGATTTTTCTTAACTTCAGAGATTGCTTTCTCAATGATAGGTGGTTCTGGGGTGTTTAATTCTGGTTGAGATTCGTTCTGAATTTTATTCACTATCTCTTGAACGGCTTCTTCGTTTATCTTTAGCGTACATGCAATTTCATTAATGGATACATTTTTTTCAATTGCTCCCTCTACATATATCTTATAAATTTGAGCCAACGTGCAGCCATTTCTTTCCGCAAATCCTTGAATTTTTTGGTTCTTTAATATATTGTTTTTAATATACTGATATGGAAATGTTTTTATTTCAGTTTGAGTTAAACAAAGCTGGTTACTTATTTCTTGTCTAGATATTCCCCTAATTGAATGATCTATAATAAATTTAGCCATTCGATGTTTCACCATTCTCGGAGTCCAGTCCAATTCGGTTGCAATATCACCAATTTTTATCCCTTTTCTTAGTTTCTTGACAAGCTCTTCGAAGCTTAGTTGTTCAAGTACCCTTTCTGGTTGTGTTTTTAATAATAAGGTATTTGTGTTTTTACTTTCTCCCTCTAACTTATTATTTTTTTCAACTTTTTTGAAAGTCTCAAGTATCCTCGGATATCCATCTAAACTCACAGGTAATATAATATTTAATTCTTCCCGTGTATATCCTTGATGAATCTTTTTTATTGCATAATCCTCTATTATCGTTTTAGTTTTTTCTACCGAAATATTCAAGCTTTCAGAGATATTCTTTATGTTTTTCTTTATTTTTAGCTTGTGAACGACCAATTTTTCCATCACATAATCTTCTGAACAACCAATATTCTCAGCAATGAGAGGGATATCACTATGCCTTTTAAAACTATTTTGGATAAATGCATGTTTTTTGTCCATTATACTAATTGAACTTTTATGTAGTCTTTCAGCTATCTGAAGTACCGAAAAACCTTGGTATATGCTACGTGCGATTTCTAAATTAAGTATCCTATAAGCATTTGGTCTACTAATCTTTAGTTGCTCGATAAGTTCTTCATGACTTATTTTATTTTCAAGTCCTTGAATGAACTCTACTCGTATTTTCTTCATTTCCTCCTTATTGTGGCGTTTTAGAAACGCTAATTTTTTTGAACTATCTTTATTGGGGCGCATCTTATGAATGGATTTTTTCATTTCAAGTGCGCCTTCGATATACATTAATTGAATCTGATCGAACGTAGAACTGTTTAACCAAGCAATATGTTGCATTGTATTAGCCTTTAACTCTACTGTAAGATAGTTGTATACATTTTTTTCATTTGAGCTGTTGTTAACCAAAGATAGGTAGAAATGTGTTGTTTAGGGGTTCCCTTACTCGATTCACTGATAATAAATTGCGCTATTATCATTCGAATTGTTTTATGACTTCTATTCAACTCTTGTGCAATTTCCTCAATATTTTTACCTTTCTTTCTTTGGATAGCAATATAATTAATTAGATATTTATTTAATTCACTTGATGTTATTTCTTCTAACTTGTCTTTTCTATTTTCTTTGTAAAAATTAATTATTTCATTTTGTCTCCTACTTTCTACTCCTTTTTCTCCTGATTCGTTTTCCTTTTTAACTTCAAGGTAGATATTATAGACTCTTGGATTCTCAGCCAAATTAAGATGCAACATTTTATGCAATTCTTCCAGTGTGTATCCTTCCTCACAGATTTTTCGTATTGCACAATTTTCTATTATCTTTTTAGTTTCTCCTAATGAAATAGAAACACTCTTAGTAATATCCTCGATATTTTCCATTTTTTTCAGCTTTTGAATAATTATTTTTTCAAGAACATACGCCTTCGTGCCACCTATCTGCTGAGAAATGGAGTCAATCCTAGAGGAAGGTGGAATCTCAGAAATGGAATTATTACTTGAGGAATCCGAAAAACGTCTTAGAATATAGTTGTGTTTGTTTCTGTGAATTTCCTCAATGGGCTTGTGAAATCGTTCAGCTATTTCAAGTTCCGTAAATCCTTGACTTAGTTTACGTGCGATTTCAAGCAATTTGATTTCAACCACTATTTTACGGGATATCTTCAAGCTATCTGCAATTTCTTCATCTGTTTTTCCTTGTTCATAACCTTGAACAACCTTGGCTCTCAGTATTTTATTCAGATATTTCATGATACTATTCTCCTTTGTTTTTAGTAGCAATAACCGTTATCAATGGGACTTGCTACTTACTTTTTAACATATTAAAGGACACTGATTAGAACTTTTTTTGGAAATATAATAAAAAAAGATTCTGAGACAAATACTTGTCCCAAAATCTTCATTAATTAAAAAATTAAAAATTTTTTCACTTAACTTGCTTCTTCGCGCAACTTTTCTGCAAATTCATTAATCTTTCTGATTCGATGATTGATTCCGGATTTAGAGATCGCTCCTGATGGAATCATTTCTCCTAGCTCTTTTAAACTGACTTCTGGGTGCTTTAATCTCAATTCTGCAATTTCTTGCAATTTTTCTGGTAGTGCAGTTAATCCAACTCTACTTTCAATCAATTCAATATTTTCGATTTGTTTTGCTGCAGCATCAATCGTTTTATTCAGATTGGCTGTCTCACAATTGACAAGTCGGTTGACTGAGTTTCGCATATCACGTACGATACGGACATCTTCAAAGCGCAACATCGAATTCGTCGCACCAATTAAGGTTAAAAAGTCAGCAATTTTCTCTGCGCCTTTTAAGTATGAAATATAGCCGTTTCGACGTTCCAATGTTCGAGCATGAAGACCATAATAATTTAACATATCACAAATGTCTTGATTATGTTGTTCATAAATGGAGAAAATTTCTAAATGGTAACGACTAGTTTCAGGGTTATTGACTGAACCAGACGCCATGAATGCTCCTCTTAGATAGGATCGCATTTTTTGTGCATTTCCTAAAATTTCATCAGATACATGCCCATTGAACATCATTCCGTCCATGATATCTAGATCCATCAGTACATTTTTCGTTCCTTGTTTCAAACGAACGATATAGACATTATTCTTTTTCAATTTCATTTTTTTTCGAACGAGTAACTCGCTTCGGACATTATAATGATCTTTTAAAAGAGAATAGATCCGTCTAGCGATAGCTGCATTTTCTGTTTGAACGTTTAAGATAAATTGTTGATTTACAATCCCTAAAGATCCATTCATTCGCAAAAGTGCAGCTAATTCCGCCTTTGCATGTTCGCGGTGAACTTCAAGTCCAGTAAGTTCTTTTTTGACATCTGCCGCAAATGACACCCTATTCTCCTCCTTTCTTTTAGTAACCTACCGTTTAATATTTGGAACCAAAAACCAAACGAAATAGCTCTTCCACAACTTTTTCACCATCATGGAAGACACCTCCATTTTTTAATTCTAAAAAGTCAGTCGAAATCACTCGACAACCTTCATTCCGTAATCCATGAAAATCATGGGTTACTTGTACGAGGTATTCATCGTAAATTTCAGGATCCATATAACCTGGTGGTACTTTTTCTGTGTTAACTAAAACAGTATCAATAAATGGTCGTTTCAAATGTTCATGCAACACCCGAATATGATCAGCATCTGTAAAATGTTCTGTTTCACCTTTTTGTGTCATGATATTACAAATATACACCACTTCGGCTTCTGTTTTAGCTACTGCTTCTCCAATTTCTTGGATGACCAAATTAGGTAAAATGCTAGTAAACAAACTACCCGGTCCTAAAACGACCATATCTGCCTCCATAATGGCAGAAACAACTTTTCGTGCTGGTTTGGCTTCGCTATCATCCGTGGTATTTCGCACATAGACATGATCAATCGTTTTTCGATCGACCGCAATTTTTGATTCCCCCACCGCAGTAGTACCATCTTTAAAAACTGCATGGAGTGTTAATGGTGTTTCAGAAGAAGGATAGATATGACCGTCCACATGCATCATCTTAGATAGGAGTTGTACTGCTTCGTATGTACTTCCTCTCATTTCTGCGACAGCGGCAATGATCAAATTACCGATCGTATGATTGGCTAAAAATTGATCTTCTTTTTTAAAACGATACTGAAAGATATCTTCATAAAATTGGGGCATATCCGACAATGAAACCAACACATTCCTCAAATCGCCAGGGGGCGCCATCGCAATTGATTCTCTGATTGCACCGCTACTGCCCCCGTCATCTGCGACAGTTACGATTGCTGTAATATCAGCCCCTTGGTTACGCAAGCTTTTTAAAATAACCGGTAAGCCTGTGCCACCCCCAACGACAACGATTTTGGGCTTTCTTATACGGTAAGTTTTCATCTTCACGAGCGATTCACCGTCTCTTTCCGTTTATCTTTGTCACGGTGAGTCACATTGACTTTATAATTTTCTTTCAAAGCACCTGATAAACGTTCTGTTAACGCAACTGAACGGTGTTGCCCTCCGGTACAGCCAATAGCAATCGTCAAGCTGCTTTTACCTTCTTTGATATATCCTGGTAAAACCGTCTGTAATAAATCTAAAAACTTATTATAAAACAGCTCAGTTTCATCAAATGACATCACATAGTCATAAACTGGTTGATCTTTTCCTGTCAAAGGTCTTAATTCAGGAATATAGTGGGGATTTGGTAAAAAGCGTACATCCATCACGATATCTGAATCAATTGGCAAGCCATATTTGAATCCAAAGGAAACAAATTCGATTCGAAAGCCTTGATCGCCTTTGGTCTTAAACGTTTGATTGATTTTTTCCCTTAACTGACGTGGTGTTAAAGTCGTCGTGTCTATAATGACCGAGGCCTGCATCTTTAGATCATTCAGTATCGCACGTTCTTTACGAATTCCTTCCGTGACTAAACCGTTCATTGCCATTGGATGGGTACGTCTTGTTTCCTTGTATCGTGCGACTAATTCTTCATCGGATGCATCTAAAAATAAAATCGACGTATCGATAAAATCCGTATTCTCAATTTCGACTAACATATTTTGGATTTCTTCAAAAAACGAGCGTGAACGCAAGTCTACCACTAATGCCATTTTCGTCACTTTACCCGATTCTTTGATCAATTCCCAAAACTTTGGAATTAGATTTGGTGGCATATTATCAATACAGAAATACCCCATATCTTCAAAACTTTGAATAGCGACCGTCTTCCCAGCGCCACTCATCCCTGTGATGATTACTAGTTGTAAATTATCAGCCATATCAAACGGCCCCCTCTCATATCTCTTCCTAAAATTATATCACTTCCGGGCGTATCATTACCAGTTAAACATTCTTAAAAATGAAGTTGTCGATAAAAATAGGGACAAATACCACTGTAGGTATCCGCCCCTAATCTTTGCTCATAAAAGTTTTCAACTTGATATGGTAGCTTGTCGGTGTTGTAAGGCACGGGCGATCGTTTGATCAGCTAAGATTGACTGTGCGTCAATGACGGGATATTCATTTTCCCCTACATACTCTTGCATCAACGATAATTCTGTACAGCCTAAAATAATTTTCTCGCAATCAAATCGCGCCACCGCTTCTGCCAAAATTTCGTAGTATAGTTCTTTGTTTAAATAATCTGATTCTTTGATATCATGATAAATCAAATGGTTGATTTTCGCCTGAAGTTGAGCATCAGGAATGACAGCCTCAAAGCCTAGCTGTCTCACTTCCTTTTCATAAATTCCAGCTTTCATGCTACCTTCCGTACCTAGGATGGCTACTTTACCAGTTGTATTTTGTCTGACAAGCTCATTTGCCGCTTCTCGTGGCATATGAAGAATCGGAATCTCAGTGGCTGCTTGAAGTTCATCAAAGAAATAATGAGCTGTATTACACGTTAAAACGATAAAATTTGGTTTGAGTAAATTTTGTTTTTCAACATCATCTAGTAGGTAAGGCATTGGACTTTCTTGTTCCCTATCTAAAATATAAGCCGTTCGATCAGGAACTGTCGCATGATTAAATAATACATAATTTAAATATTCCTGATCTTTTGAGGCTTTGGTTCGATGATTGATTAGACGGACAAAACTCTCTGTGGCCATCGTTCCCATTCCGCCCAAAATACTAAAAAAGTTTTCCATGAATCAACCTTCTTTCACATGAAAGTATTTTTTAAATCGAGGAATGTAATTTCTAAACATATACTTCATCAATAACCAGCGTTTGAGCGAACGATCTTTCTCATAAAAAACAGTCGTTCCATAACGATTTTCTTTAATCATTTTTTCTGCAACTTTTTTGTCTTCATTTGCTTTTGCATAAGTTAAAAAGACCTTGTTAGGTACACCCATCCATAATTTTGCTTGATCCGATTGGCTTGTCCCATAGGTAGTCCCTGTGAATGGAACTTCAAATACACGGTCTTCTGTCACAAATTTTGCTAAATTCAAGCCATTAAGAGTGACAAAGAAACTGCTTCTTCCCTGACGAAGGTTGATTTCAAAAAGTTTGTATTCACCATCTCTTGGATCGTATTTCATATCAAAATTCGCAAAACCAGTATAGGAAATATCTTCTAAAAATCGTTTAATCGTTTGATAGATCTTTTCATTATAATCTGGCATGATCACCACATAATTACCAATCGAAGCTGGTGTTGGATCTTCTAGTAATGGGTGACCTAAACACATCATTCTTACTTGATGGTTTTCATCGACATAAGCATTTAACACACGCATATTACTATCATCCCCAGGAATGAAATCTTGGACGATCATTTCACTTGTATAACCTGCTTCGTAAATACGACCTAAGATCAAGTCAAATTCTTCACGATTATCGATAATAAAGGCTTTTTTTCGACCTTCAAATTGGACAGATAAGTATTCTACGCTGTTTGCCGGCTTTAATGCCACTGGAAAGTCAAATGGTAACTCTTGATTCAAATGCCCATCAACTAACATTTCTTTTCTAACAATCAACGTTTTGGGATAAGGTAACTGGTATTCCTCGCAAACTTCATAAAAACTAACCTTATTAATCAGACGTTTAAATAACGAATAATCGATGTAAGGACAAATAAAATACTTTGAGAGTTCTTCTTTATGCTGAGAAATCAGTTCTGCATAGCCATCTCCACATGCAATCAAGAGATACTTCTTCGTTTGATCTGAATATTTCTCTCTTGCTAAACGTAACATGGACTCAATAAAGACCGGATCTTTATCAAAACCAGGAATTACGTCTACTTTGACAATTTTGCTATAGCGAGTTGGTGCCAACTGATTTGATGCATACGCCTGGCAAACTTTGCCATACGCTTCATGAAATGAACGTGCCATTCCATAGACATTCATGTCGCTACCCAATAAAATAGGAATAAATTCTTCGTTTACATTACTGTTCATCATTATCTCTCACTTACTCATAATCTCTAGTTTTCTTTTTCAACTACACAAGGAATATCATACCATAAAGAAAAAAGCAATCAAAGGAATCTCCTCCGATTGCTCAATTCTTTTTTGAACGGATTGAACTTATAGGAAGTTTTTATCTATACCAATTAGTGTAGAAAGAACTACCATGTTTCGTATTTTAGTCTATACTAGTCAATAAAACAAGAATAGATACTTGATTTTAATTTTTTTTTAACTATCCAGTTGGTTTTCACCATTCATGATTTTTTTTAAGTATCGACCAGTATAACTCTCTTTCACCTCAATGATTTCTTCAGGTGTACCAGTGGCTAAAATCGTACCGCCACCTTCCCCGCCTTCTGGTCCAAGATCAATAATATGATCAGCGGTTTTAATAACATCAAGGTTATGCTCGATCACTAATACCGTATTCCCTGCATCTACTAAACGTTGCAAGACATCAAGTAGCCGGGCAATATCATCTGTATGCAAACCAGTCGTTGGTTCATCTAAAATATAAAAGTTCTTACCATTCGCTATTTTGTGTAATTCACTAGCGAGTTTCATCCGCTGTGCTTCCCCACCAGATAATGTTGTAGCTGGTTGCCCCATCGTAACGTAGCCTAGACCAACATCGACAATGGTTTGAAGTTTTCGATGAATCTTAGGGATTGGTTGGAAAAATTCAACGGCATCTTCAACCGTCATTTCTAAAATATCTGCAATACTTTTCCCTTTATAATGAACTTCTAGCGTTTCAGAATTATATCGCTTCCCATGACAAACTTCACAAGGAACGTAAACATCAGGTAGAAAGTGCATTTCAATCTTAATAATTCCATCGCCTCGGCAGGCTTCACAACGTCCACCTTTAACGTTGAAACTAAAACGGCCTTTTTTATACCCACGCATTTTAGCTTCATTTGTTTGTGCAAATAAATCTCTAATATCATCAAATACACTAGTATATGTCGCAGGATTGCTTCGTGGTGTGCGCCCAATCGGACTTTGATCGATATCAATGATTTTTTCAATACTTTCATAACCGGAAATTGATTTGAATTTACCAGGTTTTGCTGAATTACGATTGATTTTTTGTGCAAGAGCTCGTTTTAGGATACTATTGACCAATGTACTCTTACCTGAACCGGACACACCAGTCACCGCAACAAATTCACCTAAAGGAAATTCCACTGAAATATTTTTCAAATTATTTTCCGTTGCCCCAGTGATTTTGATAGCTTGTCCATTCCCTTTTCGGCGTTCAGTTGGAACTGGGATACTCTTTTTACCGGATAGATATTGTCCAGTTAAAGAATCTTCATCAGCAGCAACTTCTGCTGGCGTGCCAGCTGAAACGATTTCTCCTCCTTGATGCCCCGCACCAGGACCCACATCAATCAAATAATCTGCCGCACGCATCGTATCTTCATCATGCTCGACCACGACCAGGGTGTTCCCTAGATCACGCATTTTCTTCAATGAACCGATCAAACGGTCGTTATCTCTTTGATGGAGTCCGATAGAAGGCTCATCTAAAATATAAAGAACCCCTGAGAGATTCGAGCCAATTTGAGTGGCCAAACGGATCCGCTGTGCTTCTCCTCCTGAAAGAGTTCCTGATGCACGACTCAGCGTTAAATAATCGAGACCAACATTTTCTAAAAATGAAAGTCGATCATTCACTTCTTTTAAAATCGGTTTAGCTATTACTTTTTCTTGGTCTGAAAGGGTCAAATTTGAAAAGAAGTTGACCGCTTTTTGGATAGACAACTCGTTCGTTTGTCCAATATTCGTTCCATTGATTTGAACGGATAAAGCTTGAGGATTCAAACGATACCCATGACAAGTTTGGCAAGTCAATTCAGTCATATATTGTCTCATTTGCTCTCTTGTGAAATCACTGTTCGTATCATGGTACCGACGCTTAATGTTTTTCAATACCCCTTCAAAAGTTGTTTCAACATCACGAACACCACCGAAATCATTCTCATAGTGGAAATGGAACAGCTCGTCTGTCCCATTGAGCACGATTTCTTGATGTTCAAGTGGCAACTCTTCAAAAGGCGTCTCCATATCAATCCCATAACTTTCACAGGCTTGAGCTAGCATCTGAGGATAGTATTGTGAACTGATTGGATTCCAAGGGGCGATCGCTCCTTGACTCAACGTCTTCGTACGATCAGGTATCACTAAATCTTGGTCCACTTCTAATTTGACACCAAGACCATCACAATCAGGACACGCACCAAATGGCGCATTGAAAGAAAACAGTCTTGGTTCCAATTCACCAACAGTAAAGCCACAATAAGGACAAGCGTAATGCTCGCTAAACAGCATTTCCTCTTCTCCGATGACATCAATCAAAACATAGCCTTCTGCTAAACGCAAGGCAGCTTCGATTGAATCAAACAAACGTGAACGGATTCCTTCTTTTATGATGACACGGTCTATGACAATTGCGATATCATGCTTTTTATTTTTTTCTAATTCTGGTACTTCACTTAAGTCATAGATTTCTCCATCCACTCGAACACGTACGTATCCTTCTTTTTGAATACGTTCAAAAACTTTTTTATGTTGGCCTTTTTTCTTGACAATGATCGGCGCAAGAACTTGAATTTTAGTTCGTTCAGGTAATTCTAAAACTTTATCAGCCATTTGATCAATAGATTGGCTGGTGATCTCAATGTGATCATTCGGACAGATAGGATGCCCCACACGTGCAAACAGCAATCGGAGATAATCATTGATTTCTGTGACAGTTCCTACTGTTGAACGAGGGTTTTTACTAGTTGTTTTTTGATCAATTGAAATTGCTGGACTTAGCCCATCAATACTATCAACATCCGGTTTATCCATTTGCCCTAAAAATTGCCGTGCATAAGCAGAAAGACTTTCGACATATCTTCTTTGTCCTTCTGCATATAATGTATCGAATGCTAACGAACTTTTCCCAGAACCAGATAATCCAGTGACCACCACAAATTTATCTCGCGGAATTGTCACATTGATGTTTTTTAAATTGTGGGCTCTTGCACCATGGATAATTATTTTATCATTTGCCATATAATCCCCCTACTCTGACGCCTTTAGTTCAAGAATCATATCCCGTACATTTGCGGCTGTCTCGAAATCTAATGCTTTAGCAGCATCTTTCATTTCTTTTTCTAATTTCATTAATAATGTAGCTTTTTCTTCTCTTGTCATTTCTTCATAGGATACTTGAACCGTTTCTTTTGCATCATCTTCGGATTCTTTCGTGATGGAAATCAAATCACGGATCTCTTTGATGATCGTTTTCGGCACGATACCATGCTCTTGATTATATTGTTCTTGGATACTACGTCGTCTAGAAGTTTCATCGATAGCCTTGCGCATCGAATCAGTCACTTTGTCCGCATACATAATCACTTTTCCTTCTGCATTCCGCGCTGCACGTCCAATCGTCTGTACTAAAGAACGTTCGCTCCGTAAAAAGCCTTCTTTATCTGCATCCAAAATCGCTACTAGCGAAACTTCCGGTACATCAAGTCCTTCACGTAACAAGTTGATTCCTACAAGTACATCGAATTCACCTAAACGAAGATCACGAATGATTTCGGTACGTTCTAATGTTTTGATATCACTATGCAGATATTTGACTTTGATTCCTAATTCTTTAAAATAATCAGTCAAATCTTCAGACATTTTCTTTGTCAATGTAGTTACAAACACGCGCTGATCTTTTTCAACTCGTTCATTGATTTCTCCTACCAGATCATCAATTTGCCCCATGATCGGCCGCACTTCGATGATTGGATCTAGTAGTCCAGTTGGTCGGATGATCTGTTGAATCACTGTATCCGTTTGTTCATACTCATATGGACCAGGCGTAGCAGATACATAAACGATTTGATTCACGTGCTTTTCAAACTCTTCTAATCGTAACGGACGATTGTCTAATGCCGATGGTAAACGAAAACCATAATCGACTAACATCTGTTTTCTTGCGCGGTCACCATTGTACATTCCCCGAATTTGCGGCATTGTCACATGCGATTCATCAATAATCATTAATGAATCTTCGGGAAAGAAATCAAGTAATGTGTATGGTGGCTCACCTTCTTTTCGACCATCCATGTGTCGCGAATAATTTTCGATTCCAGATGTATAACCCATCTCTAACATCATTTCAATATCATAGTTCGTTCGTTGTTCTAGCCGTTGAGCCTCTAACAATTTATTCTCATTCCGCAAAACTGTCAAACGTTGTTCCAGTTCCGCTTTGATATTTGCAACCGCATGTTCCATGTGTTCATCATTTGTGACAAAGTGAGTCGCTGGAAATATCGCCACATGCTCAGTTTCTCCCAAGACCTCACCAGTCAACGCATTGACTTCACGAATCCTTTCGACCTCATCACCAAAAAATTCAACACGCAACGCACGTTCATCTCGACTGGCTGGAAAAATCTCCACAACGTCCCCACGTACTCGAAAACGACCACGTTGAAAATCAATATCGTTGCGCTCAAATTGGATACTAACTAAATCACGAATCAATTGATTACGATCAAGCTCAGCTCCTTGTCTAATTGAAACGACTTGTTTTTGATACTCAAAAGGTGAACCCAAACCAAAGATGCAAGAAACAGAAGCAATCACGATCACGTCATTTCGTTCTAATAACGAACTGGTTGCCGAATGTCGTAACTTATCAATTTCATCATTGACACTAGAATCCTTTTCAATGTAAGTATCACTTGAAGGGACATAAGCTTCAGGTTGATAATAATCGTAATAAGATACAAAATATTCAACTGCATTATTGGGGAAAAATTCTTTGAACTCCCCATATAATTGTCCAGCTAATGTTTTATTGTGAGCAATAATCAATGTTGGCTTATTCACTTTTTCAATCAAATTCGAAACGGTATACGTCTTCCCTGTACCAGTTGCTCCTAAAAGTATCTGAGCTTTCTTTCCACCAACTACCCCATCAACTAACTGTGTAATGGCTTCGGGTTGATCTCCTGCTGGTTGATATTTTGACACCAACTCAAAGTGTCGGGAGGTATCTCTTTCTATCATATTTCATCCTCCTTTTCATTCTTTCCTCTTCATTTTACGACCACAAAAAAGAAAAGGAAAGCAAAGGCATTCCTTGTTGACTTATTATACCACACCGAACATACTTTCGCTACTTTTGAGTTTTTTCTTTTCTACTATATTATATAAATTCATACATGTATTATGTAGTAAATTAGGCAGCAAAATTATATATCAATAAGGTCCCTTAAGTAATTATTTATCTTACGTTAGATTCCTCTCTACATTTATTATGTTACATTTTATAACATAGATTGTTACAAAATGACATTTTTTTTATTTTTTTCAGCAACTCAGCTTGTATCTATTATTAGTTTTCGCATATAATAGGAAAATATGAAAAGTTATTGAAATTTTAGGAGGTTAATTATGAAAAAAAAGCATTTGCTTCATACGATTATTTTCATAATGACAGGACTTGTCACATTTGCGCTTAGCAATCCTGTACAAGCTGACGATAAAACTACTGCTGACTCAAGTACGAGCGAGACGATGCAAAAAATAGAACCTAAGAAAGAGACGTATGTCATTGCCAGCGATTCAGCTTTTGCACCTTTCGAGTTTCAAAACGCTGAAGGCAAATACGAGGGAATTGATGTTGGATTAATGGAGGCAATCTCCAAACTGCAAGGATTTAACCTACGTATGGATTATCGTGGTTTCTCTGCTGCGCTACAAGCGTTAGAATCTGGTCAAGCAGACGGAATGATCGCAGGAATGACTGTGACCGATGAACGAAAAAAAAGCTATGATTTCTCAGATCCTTATTTTGAAAGCGGGATTCAAATCGCTGTCAAAAAAGGAGACAATTCAATCAAGTCCTATGAAGACCTAAAAGGAAAAACAGTAGGTGCCAAAGTTGGAACTGAAAGTGCTGATTTTTTAAATGCCCACGAAGACCAGTACGGCTATACCATCAAGTACTTCGATTCTGCAGATCAGTTATATGACGGATTGAGAGTTGGAGCAATTGACGCCATGATGGACGACTACCCTGTTATCGGCTATGCAATTAAAAACAATCAACAATTAGAAACACCGATTGCTAAAGAATCTGGTGGTAAATACGCTTTTGCTGTGAAAAAAGGCCAAAATCCTGAACTATTACAAATGTTCAACGAAGGTCTAAAAGAATTAAAACGAACTGGCGAATACGATAAAATCATCAACAAATATATCTCAACAGATAATACGCCTACTAAAGCCAGCAAAGATGAATCTACACTAACTGGTCTATTACAAAACAACTACAAAGTTTTACTAAAAGGTTTATGGCAAACGATCTTATTAACTTTAATTTCATTCGCCTTGGCATTAGTTGTTGGTGTTATCTTTGGTTTATTCAGCGTAGCGCCAATCAGAGCCCTACGAACAATTGCAAGTATTTATGTCGATGTCATCCGCGGTATTCCAATGATGGTTCTTGCATTCTTCATCTTCTTTGGATTACCAGGTATCGTCGGATTTACTATTCCCGACTTCATTGCCGGGATTATCACACTAACTTTGAACGCCAGCGCTTATATCGCAGAAATCGTTCGTGGTGGGATCAAAGCTGTGCCAGTTGGTCAAATGGAAGCTTCTCGCAGTTTAGGACTTTCATATAATCGAACCATGCAAAAAATCATCTTACCACAAGCAATCAAGATCATGTTGCCATCTTTCGTGAACCAATTCGTTATTTCATTGAAAGATACAACAATCATCTCAGCGATCGGTGTGGTAGAGTTACTGCAAACTGGTAAAATTATCGTTGCACGTACGACACAAAGTACGTACGTCTATCTAATTATTGCTATCATGTATTTGATCCTCATTACTATTCTGACAAAATTAGCAAAAGTTTTAGAAAAGAAGGTGAAATAAGATGGCTGAAAAAATTCTAGTTGAACATCTTGTAAAAAAATACGGTGAAAATACCGTTTTAAATGATATCAATGTTTCAATCAACGAAGGTGACGTTGTTTGTATCATCGGTCCTTCCGGTTCAGGAAAAAGTACCTTCCTACGTTGTTTAAACCGTTTAGAAGAGCCTTCAGACGGCGAAATCATCATTGATGGGGCCCACTTAATGGACAAAAACACTGATATCAATTTGGTAAGACAACACATCGGAATGGTATTCCAACATTTTAATTTATTCCCACATCTTTCAGTGCTAGAAAACATTACATTAGCACCAATGGATTTGAAAAAAGAATCAAAAGAAGCCGCTGAAAAGAAAGCAATCAAATTGCTACAAACCGTCGGCCTTGAAGATAAAAAAGACATGTATCCAGAAATGCTTTCTGGTGGACAAAAGCAACGGGTCGCTATCGCTCGTGCTCTAGCGATGAATCCTGATATCATGCTCTTCGACGAACCAACTTCTGCACTAGACCCGGAAATGGTCGGAGATGTCTTGAACGTCATGAAAAAATTAGCTAAGCAAGGGATGACGATGGTTATCGTTACACACGAAATGGGCTTTGCTAAAGAAGTTGCCAATCGTGTCATGTTTATTGATGGAGGGAATTTCCTAGAAGATGGCACACCACAACAAATCTTTGAAAATCCACAAAATGAACGAACAAAAGATTTCCTAGATAAAGTACTAGATATTTAACCTTAAGATGATGAAATTGTTAAAGACCGTTGCAAAAGGATGCCTATCCCTTGCAACGGTCTTTATTTTAAAGGCATTTATAAAATCGACCAGAAATAACACTTACTTCCTTTTTGTCCTCTTCTTTCGTCCCTGCTTTAATTATTTGTTTGCCACTTTCTCCTGTCTAAATAAAAAAAGCAAATCAATAAGAGGCTGGCGATTTTCCAGCAATTAGATGTTGGTCTAACTGCCAGAGATGCTAGCTGAATTTATTGATTTGCTTTTCTTTTATTTTCTTTTCTTACCGCCAAAGGCATCTTTCACTTTATCAAAGAAGCCATCTTCTTGTTGTTCTTCTACTTTGATGCCGCCAGCTTCAGCAAAAGCACGCAATGCTTCACGTTGCTGTTCATTTAAGTTCTTCGGCGTGATCAACTTCACTTTCACATGTTGATCCCCAGTAGCTCCTCCACGAAGTTTAGGCGCTCCTTTGCCACGTAAACGGAAATTCGTTCCTGTTTGCGTACCTGCCGGAATTTTAAGTTTGACATCTCCATGAACGGTTGGTACTTTTACTTCATCACCTAAAGCAGCTTGTACAAAACTCAATGGCAATTCGTAATAGATCTCTGAACCATCACGATCGAAAATATCACTTTCTTCCACACGGAATACAACATATAGATCACCAAATGGTCCGCCGTTTTCTCCAGCTTCACCTTGACCTGCCAGACGCATTTGTTGTCCTTCTTCTACACCTGCTGGTACATTCACCTTAACAGAATGTGCTTTCTTTTCGTGACCAGAACCATGACAAGTCGGACAAGGATCTTTGATTTCTTTACCAGTACCATGACAAACGTCACAAGTTTGACGACTCATCACACGGCCAAGTGGCGTTTGACGTTCCACATTGATTGTCCCTGATCCATGACACTTATGACAAGTTGTTGGTTGTGTTCCAGGTTTCGCACCATTTCCATGGCAAGTATGACAAATTTCTTCTCGGTTATACTTGATTTCTTTTTCTACGCCAAAAATCGCTTCTTCAAAAGAAAGATCGATCGTATACTGTAAATCCGCACCCTGTCTTGGCGCATTAGGGTCTACCGTACGACCGCCACCGCCAAAGAATGAATCAAAGATATCTTCGAAGCCACCAAAACCGCCACCTGAAAAGCCGCCAAAACCACCAAAGCCGCCACCGGCTCCACCAGCGCCATAGTTTGGATCGGTACCTGCGTGTCCATATTGATCATAAGCTGCCCGTTTTTGCGGGTCACTTAAAATTTCATAAGCTTCTGATACTTCTTTGAATTTTTCTTCTGCATCAGCTTCTTTATTGATATCTGGATGATATTTTTTTGATAGCTTTCGATAAGCTTTTTTAATTTCATCTTCAGAAGCTCCTTTTGAGAGCCCTAAGACTTCATAATAATCACGTTTTGTTGCCATAGGCTTTCCTCCTATTGGTTCTCATCATTTCCACGTCGCTTGTTATCATATCATACTTTTACGAAAACAAAAACTGCTACTTTCAAGTATTTAAAAAAGGAAGCTAGTTTAAGGCTCATACCTAAGTCAAGTTTTCCAAATTGAAGAAAGAATGTTCCTCAAATCTTATCTTATGACCAGATCGAACTACCTCAAAGCAACAGCTATTGTCCAAGAAATTCTCCCATTGTTCTTATGACTTCTGTTATTCAACAGGCATAATCATGCACATCAAATCTCCAAACAATAAGGTCTCTATTTTGCGCATCATTCTTGAAAGTGAACGCCTACTAACCTTTTAGACCACGCTAAATTTAGAACTATCGGAAAATAATCCGAAGAATCTCGAAAATATGAGAATCTATTTTCGCATTCTTCGGATTATTTCTTAGAGCTGATCTCTTTTGCTAAACCTTCTTTCAAGCATTGGCACTAAAAACGAATGGTGAAGTAAATTGTTGTATAAACTTCGATTCACTCGTCTTTTAGATCCTGCTTAATATTGTTTAACAACGTATTCAAAAGGTTGTATTGTATGATAACAGTCCCAGCTAGAGAAGGGGAAAACCTTCTCTACTGAAACTTGTCATTTCTACTAAACAGCTAACGATTATTTAATGAGATTATTTTTTGTCGTCTCCGTCGACTTCTTCAAAGTCAGCGTCTACTACATCATCTGCACCTGTTTGCGCTGCTTCTGGATTTTCTTGTGCTTGTTGTTGCGCAGCTTGTTCATACAATTTAACTGTCAAATTTTGCACGATTTCATTCAATGCATCACGTTTTGTTTTCATTTCTTCGATATTGTTTGCTTCAACAGCAGCTTTCAATTCATCGCGAGCTTCTTCCGCTTTTTTCACTTCTTCTGCGTCAACTTTACCTTCTAATTCTTTTAGTGTTTTGTCAACTGAGAATAGTAAAGCATCAATATCGTTACGTAAATCCACTTCTTCTTTACGTGCTTTATCTGCTTCTGCATTCGCTTCTGCATCTTTTACCATGCGTTCGATTTCATCATCAGTTAGACCTGAAGAAGATTTAATCGTGATTTTTTGTTCTTTTTGTGTACCTAGGTCTTTAGCAGAAACATTCACGATACCATTTTTATCAATGTCAAAAGTAACTTCGATTTGTGGCACACCACGTGGTGCTGCAGGAATATCTGTTAATTGGAATCTTCCTAACGTTTTGTTATCAGCAGCCATCGGACGTTCACCTTGCAAGACATGGATATCTACAGCAGGTTGATTATCTGCAGCCGTTGAGAACACTTGTGATTTACTTGTAGGGATCGTTGTGTTTCGATCAATTAATTTAGTAAAGACGCCACCCATTGTTTCAATACCTAATGATAACGGAGTAACATCAAGTAACACAACGTCTTTGACATCACCTGTGATAACCCCACCTTGGATAGCAGCACCCATCGCTACTACTTCATCTGGGTTTACAGATTTGTTTGGTTCTTTTCCAGTTTCTTTTCTTACTGCTTCAACAACTGCAGGAATACGTGTTGAACCACCAACTAAGATAACTTCATCAATTTCAGATTGTGATAAACCAGCATCTTTCAAGGCTTGTCGTACTGGAATTTTTGTACGCTCTACTAAATCAGCGGTTAATTCATCAAATTTCGCACGAGTCAATGTCATTTCTAAGTGAAGAGGACCTGCTTCGCCAGCTGTGATGAACGGTAAGCTGATTTGTGTGCTTGATACTCCAGATAAATCTTTTTTCGCTTTTTCTGCAGCATCTTTCAAACGTTGCAATGCCATTTTATCTTGTGATAAATCAATGCCGTTTTCTTTTTTGAACTCAGCTACCATGTGATCAATGATTTTGTTATCGAAGTCATCCCCACCTAGATGGTTATCTCCAGCTGTTGATAGTACGTCAAATACGCCATCACCTAATTCAAGGATAGATACGTCGAACGTACCACCACCAAGGTCAAATACTAGGATTTTTTCATCACGATCTGTTTTATCCAAGCCATAAGCAAGCGCTGCAGCAGTTGGTTCATTTACAATACGTTCAACTTCTAAGCCAGCAATTTTACCAGCATCTTTTGTTGCTTGACGTTGTGCATCATTGAAGTAAGCAGGCACAGTAATAACTGCTTTTTCAACTTTTTCACCTAGATAGTCTTCAGCGAATCCTTTGATATATTGAAGGATCATTGCAGAGATTTCTTGTGGTGTATATGATTTCCCTTCTACTTCTACTTTATAGCCTGGTTCACCGATATGGCGTTTGATCGATGAAATCGTATTTGGATTCGTTACTGCTTGACGTTTAGCAACTTCACCCACTTGAATTTCCCCATTTTTAAATGAGACAACAGAAGGAGTTGTACGGTTACCTTCTGGATTTGCAATAATTTTTGCTTCGTTTCCTTCTAAAACAGCTACTGCTGAATTGGTTGTACCTAAGTCAATACCGATAATTTTACTCATAATTAACGTCTCCTTATCTTAGTTAATTTTATATCATGACATTATTGCGCAACAATAACCATTGTTGGTCTTAATACGCGGTCATGTAATTTGTAACCTTCTTGTAGTACTTCGACGATTGTGTCAGCTGGAAGTTCCTCAGTCGCTGGCACGGTTTGTACAGCTTGATGGAGGTTCGGATCAAAAGCCTCTCCTTTTGCTGGGATTTTTTCGATTCCTTCTTCTTTAAGTGCTTGTTTCAAGCTTTCTAGTACCATTTCAACACCTTTTTTCAAACTTGCACCCTGATCATCAGCCACATCTGTAGCCAAAGCACGCTCTAAGTTATCAATTGAAGGTAATAATTTTTTAGCAAGATCTTGTGAACGATATTTTTGTAATTGTTCACGCTCATTTTTACTTCGATTTGCAATATTTGCAATCTCAGCTCGAGCACGTAAATATTTATCTTCCAACTCTTCCATTTCAGCCTTTAAATTTAAACGCTCAAATTCTTCAGCTTCTACGTCAGAGACACCTGAGTCTTCCGTCGCTTCCGTATCGATTTCCGTATCTTCTTGAATATCCGCTACGTCTTTTTCTAACTCTTCTTTTTTTTCTTTCACAAGACACACTCCTTTTCGTTAATCAGTCAGTGATTCGTTTTCATGCTAAGATCCAGTCAAATCAATTGATCGATAATAATCAGCAAGCTTGTTCGCTAATTCTTGACGATAGACATCTACCAGACCCAGCATTTTTGAATAAGGCATACTGGTTGGTCCCAACAAGGCTATTGTACCTCGACCGTGTCCAGCAATCTCGTAACTTGCTTGGATCATGCTCATATTTTGTAAAAGCTCATTTCCTAATTCAGATCCAATTTTGATGTGGATGTTACTATCCGTTGGGACGATCATTTGGGTTAATTCATAAGTATCTGTCATAAACGAAAACATCGATTTGAATTGCTCCAGATCTTGGTGGAGTTCATAATCTAGTAGATTCATTTGCCCACTTACATAAATTTTGTCTTCAAACGCATGTCCGAGTATCGTATCAAAAAGATTTGATATCCCTTCAGTTGTCTGAAAATATCTATGCAAAATCATTGGAATCTCTGTCCGCAATTTATGATAGACAGTCATCAATGGATCTCCCACCAATCGTTCATTGACAATGCGAACAATTTTTTCTAAATCTTGGCTTCCTAGATTTTCAGGAAGTGTAAAAACTTGGCTTTCTACATTTCCTTTATCGGTTACTACAATCGCAATCACTTGACGACTATTTAAAGGAACAATACGAAAACCAGTCAAACGGCGGTCTTTAATTTCTGGGCCTAACGAGAAGGTTGTGTAACTAGTTAGCTCGGATAAAATCTCAGCAGATTGTTGAATAATCTCGTTAATTTCATGAAATTCTTTGCTTAAAGACAGCCGAATCTGCTGCAGATCATCATTGGTTACACGAGCAGGTTTTAGCAAATGATCCACATAATGCCGATAACCTAATGCTGAAGGAATCCTTCCTGATGAAGAATGAGTTTTAAGTAACAACCCAGCATCTTCTAAGGCTTTCATGTCATTACGGATCGTTGCTGAGCTTGCCTTGACTCCATCTTCCATTAAGGTTTTGGAGCCAACGGGTATACCGCTACTCGTATAGTTTTGGATGATCAGACGTAAAATCTCACTTTGTCTTTGTGTTAACATCTTCTTCACCTCTCATTAGCACTCATATCTTCTAAGTGCTAACCCACTTACTAATATAGCAAGAAGCGCATAGTGTGTCAAGAAAAAGAACACCACTTTTAGCACTCTCATTTAACGAGTGCTAAAAGCGGCATTCTCTGATAAATACATTGATAGATCAACACGAAAGATAAATAGGTTTCTTAATACCTTCCATTATTTAATCGATCTATAAAGAAATTTAAAGGTTTTATTGACCTCTCACAACTATTTTTCAAGCAAGAAACGTTCAAATACTTCATTTCCTAGAAAAGTTCCTTTTGGCGTTAAATAAATTCGATCGGATTCATTGACCAATAATCCTTCTTTTTCTAAATCTGTCAAAACCTTTGAATAAAGCGATTCGATTGTTTGCTGATAACGTTCGTAAAAATGTTGTTTGGAAATTCCTATCTTTTTCCTTAACCCAAGAAACATTTCTTCCTCGATTTGATTTTCTCTTAAAAGTACTTCAGTTTCCAAAACAGGGAGTTCTCCTGCTCTTAATGGACGTAAATAATGTTGAATCGGTCCCTTATTACGGTATCGTTTATTCCCAAGATATCCACTTGCACCTGCGCCAAAGCCGAAATAATGATCATTGTTCCAATACATCAAATTGTGTTTTGATTCATGCCCCTCCAACCCAAAATTACTGATCTCATATTGATGACGTCCCTTTTTTTCCATTGCTTGTATGGTTTCTTCAAACATCCGCGTTTCGGTTTCTTGGTCAGGCAGTTCTAAACGCCCTTGCCGCACCCAATTCATAAACATCGTTTTATTTTCTAAAATCAATGAATACAATGAATAATGGGGCAAATCAAGTGCAAGTGCTTGATTCAATGTCTCTCGATAGCCCTCTAATGTTTGTCCAGGTAACGCATAAATCAGATCAATACTCACATTCGTAAAGTTTTCTTCTTCTAAAAAACGCATTGTTTGGTAAACATCCTCTGCGGTATGTTTCCGCCCAATTTTTTTCAGCAACCGATTATCAAAAGTTTGCACCCCCATTGATAAACGATTCACTCCATAATTTTTCATGACCTGAAGCTTTTCTTTCGTTAGATCTCCAGGATTCGCTTCAACCGTAAATTCTTTTCCTTCTTTAAAAGGCAATATTTCCCTAGCGCCTGCTAACAAACGATCCAATTGCACTGCAGTCAAAGACGTAGGTGTCCCACCACCAACATACAGTGTTTCTAATTCTTTTACAGGATGTTGTTTAAGTGTGATTTCCATTTCTTTTAGAAGCATCTCGACATATTCATCTACGGGTTGACCTTCTAAAAATACTTTATTAAAGTCACAGTAATAACAGATATGCTCACAAAACGGGATATGGATATACGCAGAAACCTTTTGTTCTGCGGGATTGGTTGTTTCATTCATTAAACTAAATTCTCCTTACGTCGAAAAGTCGTACCTGTTTTCGACCTTCTTTAAACGGTGTTCAAGCGATTGCTTCTACGGAATTAAGTTCAAAAAATTCAAAAATATGGAAAGCTATTTTCGATTTTTCGCTCTTAATTCTTGAAGCAAACCATCGCTTTCACAACCTCTCATATACGCATACTAACCGTATTTTCCAAACAAATCCACTAAAAAATCCAAGAATCGACTTCTTGGACTAGTTTTTCTTTGGTTGTATTGGTTACTTGGTTATAAATTTCTAAAGTTGTTTTCATGTTGGAATGACCCACTCGCTCCATGATCGCTTTAATTAGAACGCCTGCTTCTGCCAATAAAGAGATATGAGTTTAATGGTAAAGACAGTAAGGTCTATACAGTGGCTAATCAAAAAAGACCTAAAAAATGGTAATTCAACAAGCATCTCCTCAATTGCTGAACTTATTAGCTATTTCATTCTGTCTTTTATGTTGTATGTACGTTTTAAATCTAATTCTTTTAATCATTCTTTTCTTTAGGTTTATCCATTTGAAAAACTCTGCATCACTTGATACAACCTCTGGGGGTTTACACACTTTTTTATAGACTACCTTTCAAAAGTTGACTCTCGTTTAGTTCTTGAAAATTCTTCGTTATTTTTTATAGCAGTATTTGTTAGTTTTTCTGAGAGAGTAGGTTTCATTGACTGGCCTCTTTTATTTCTTCTGTTATTAGATTGTTCAAAGTTATTAATGAGTTTATTGTATTCATCAGTATACTTTGTTGCTAACGAGGGGCTTAATTTTCCTTTTTTTACAAGCAACTCTATACAATTTTTCTCATTAATTATTGCATATTGAATATTCGTTTTTTCACACTTTAATGTTGGAAGGATGATATTCTCAAAAATATTAAGATTTTTTTCTGTCTGCTGAATATCACTAGGAGACATTTTCTTATTCGAGCGTAACTGTAAATGGAACTCATTAATTTGTTCACGTAAATATTTTATATTTTTAGTTGCCATGTTGAAATTGTTTGAAAGATCTTCAAATCTTATTGCTATAGATTCTTCTTGTGGAGAAAGAGTAGGTAGCGCTGTTGTAGGTTTATTCGTTATTTCAGGCATACTTATCGTTGTTTTATAAGTGCTACCCAAATGGGTTCCTTTTGATTTTGTAGACTCTTGTGAAAAAATAGTAGGACTTTCTGTTTCAAGAGAATGCACTGCAGGGGTTCTCAGGTAGTTTATCTCATTTTTTAGGAATCTTGTTAGCTTTCTACAATTGGCTAAAAAACTATTGGCCTCCCTTTTTTTGTTTTTTAGATTGTCTAAGTCCATTATGTAACGAAACTCATATTCTTCTACTTCTGTTCTATTCTCTATTCCATCATTTTTTAAATATTTTTCAAGCGATTCCATCTTCTGTTCTGTCTTATTCACAAAAGTTTTTAAATCATTCCTCACAAGACGTAATTCTTTGCATAATTCTTCAGACTGCTCACGGTATGATTTTAATTGATTAATTTCTGCAGGTTTTTCAGTAATGTATCCGTTTAAGAGTTTGATAAATTCTGACTCTTTTTCCACTAGTTGATAAATTGCTCCGTCATGAGCTTTTTGATCCTCGAGATGCTTTGAAAATTCTACATCAATTTCTTGTGATTGTTTAGATTTTTGAGCTGAATAGGGGTGTCTTGGATCATCTCTTTGCATTTCGTCTAGTAGTCTTGAGGTTTGGTCAGCGTTCATCCCATTGTTGTGTTTCGAGTGTTGAACTTCGTGTGGATGAATGTCATCAGGTAAAAAATTAATTCTACCCAAGTTTTCTACATACGGATTTCGTTCTAATTCCCTTCCTTGATTTTGGTGTCCTAAACTACGTGCTTCATTTGCTATGCTCGCCACACCAAGAGCAGCAGTAATCAGTTTACCTATTCTCATATAGTATCCATCTCCTTTTCATTTAATGCTTTTTACTTATCCTATGGAAAGTAAAAAGCTAGACAAAAAACACAACAACTATAAAAACTACCCAAACAAGGAGAGAGTTTTCTAGCCGTCGCAAATGTAAAGTACCACAACGACTCTTTAATGTTCATAAAAGTTTCATTTGGATTTGAGTCATTATTTTAAACACATTTTAGTAGTCACAGTCATATCTTAATCGTAGATATGACTTCATTGTTCAAACCATTTTTATCCACATCAACTAATTTTTGTTATTTAATGCTTATCCCATTAACTATGTACTTCATCATTTCTTTTGTTTTTTGGCCAACAATTGTTTAACCAATCAGCGATAATTCTGTTGTCTTTTTTTCATGATTTTATGTAACAATTTCTTTATTGCTTATGATTATAACGATGTTTTTTTTAAATGGCTTACGATTATTTCATATCCCCAAGCAATGAGAACAAGTATTACAATTCTCACATAAATAGGAAAACAATAAATAATAAATATGTTAATCAATTCAAAAATCACTAGTAATATTAAATAATGAACAAATAGCCATATTTTAGATAAATAATTCATATAAAACACCATCCAATCAAGATTTCTTTACTTTATTGGCTGCGTACACTTATGATTACTCAACAATCAATATTCGAACCCCATTTTCATCCTGGTTGTTTATTTACAAGAATAATCATTCCTTTACTTGTATGAATAGTAGTTCCGATAGAACCATTAATAGCTTGAGCTATCCTAAACCTACATAATGTACAATCGTTGCAAGCCCAACAGTTTTTGCAGTAGTCGCAATATAAGAGTTCAAATAAATATCTTTTGTTTCGTTATTGAAATTAAATACTTTATTTACCCTAGCCTTAAGTAGCTCTTTTCTTCTTTGTAATGCTATTTCGCTAGCAGTAAAAATTGTATATGGATCAATTTCTTATCGTTTCAAAATAGTGATTAAATCGTCAATATTTAAATTAAATAATTGCCTGAATCCTTCAGTAAGCTTTTATTCAGTAATAGTTCTGTCTATTGATTGATTCAACGAAATTTTTGTATTTTCATTAGCAAATACATTTGATCCTATCGAGATTGATGGAGTAATAGAGACAACCAAATCAGATGTAAGTAATACTAATTTTCATTTAAAAATATGTATCCTCCCAATTATTTTATTTGTCTTATATGACGATACAACTGTAAACTAATAACGATGTTATTAGTTTACCTCGTCATAAAAAACGTTTTTAAAGTCATAACTGTTTGAATTTTTTAAATAAAAGAACTAATTTTAGTCAGCCAGTTACAGTAATGAACAGATATGCTCACAAAACGGGATATGGATTTACGCAGAAACCTTTTGTTCTGCGGGATTGGTTGTTTCATTGATTTTTGTTCCCCTTAATCTTATTTTATTTTGTTTCTTTCTTATGTTACAAAGCAACTTTAATTTTTCTTATTTGACTAAATAACTTTAACTTCCATCGATTCTAATATACTTACGTTTTCACGGATAAAAAGTTTTTGTTTTTCTCCTTTTTCTTGATCTTTTTTCAGTTCACAATCCCTCTTGGTTTCTTATTTTTAAGCAAAAAAATAGACCTAATTATACTTGAAATTTCAAGAAAATAACTAGGTCTATATGCTATATATAGTTGAGACAGCACAGTTTATGTGGTGGCTAATCCCAATAGAAATGGGGTGAGGCCTATGTTGATTTGTAACTTGCTCCCTAGAAAGGATAAGCTTGTCTGTTTTTGAAGCGCTAATGTTTGTAATAGCTTTTGCAACGTTAGGTCTGACAACCAGCAATCACAAAAACGACAAAAAATAACCGCAATTTAAACTTAGCCAGTTTGAACGGTTATTTTTTTGTAACTATTTTTAAACTGAGCCACCTTCTTAAACGGTGCTGTCAAAAGGGAACTGTTCGCGCAGTTCCATTTTTCATCTTCATTATAGCATACGCTTATTCTTCTATCCAATTTTCAAAACAAAAGAACGGTTGTTTTTTATTTTTAAGGTAATAATAACAAATCCTATAGGCTATAATCAGTTATGACAGTAAAGTTTAATGACGGTGGCTATCCAATCTGAAAGTGAGGTGGTGCTTATGCACATAATCTCAAACTTTAGAGAAAGGAGACGCCTTTTGTCTGTGGAAGCAGCGTTAGGGCTAATGATCAGTTTTGGATCTTTGATCGCAACACTGATTTTTGGCATTCTAACCTTAGCCCACAAAAACGACAAAAAGAAGTAACCGTCACTTTAGCGAGAGATTGGTTACTCCTTTTTGAGATAACTATATAACTTGCCACCGTCTTTAGCGGTGCTGTCAAAAGGGAACTGTTGACGCAGTTCCTTTTTTCATGTTTATTATAGCATACCCTTTCTCTTTTGTTCAATTGTTTCATTATTCATCATTTAATCTTTCATAAACTCATCATTTTTCACACTACAAAAACGCTTCTTACCCCGACACTTTATTTCAGTAAATTATTTCTTATTTTTCTTTACAACAACTATCTGTCCGATAATCAAAATCAACGTTACCCCAAAGCCGCTTCTTAGAAAGTCTCGATTCAGTAAATATTCGATAAAAATACCTATTAAACTGGCTACTAACGCCACAATGATAATACTAGCGTATGGATGGTTTTTCGTATACTTTTTCCAGTTTTTATACAAGAAAACTCACTCCTCTATATTATTCCGGCTATAGCTATTCCAGCATCATTATAGCTAGTTCTCGTAGGAAGCCAGCCTAACCTTTTTTAATTCTATCTTATTTTCTTGAAAATGCTGTATTAAGCGCTGATTCTAAAGTTTCTCAACGTAAATCAGAGATAATCTTATAGTATTTTTTCATGATGTTCTACCATAGTTTTTTATAGTTAATGTTTTAAAAAACGTCTTATGATTATTTCATATCCCCACCCAATGAGTATCAATATGCCTATTCGTACATAAAAAGGAAACTGATAAATAAGATATGTGTTAACTAATTCAAAAATGATTAGCAAGATTAAAAAAGAAATAAATGACCAACTTTTAGTGATATACTTCATCTAATATCCCTCCCTCTCTTTACCAATTTATTCCGCGCACTCTAGCCTTAGTCTTATTCCACTCTATATCAATCCGAGGATGAGTTTGAGCTTTAAATTGAATATAACCTATTTCTAAAATGATGGTTTTACTATTTTAGAAAGGATTATGTACTGTTTATTTTTCTATTGATTACACGAGACTCATGAGTACCGTTATTCATTGTTCCGATCTATTTTGATTGTCTTCATATATTCTAATTCCTTTTTTACGTGAACAAGCATATAATAATCTTCGACATAAAGATTTTTTACTAGTATAAATAAATCATTCGATTTAAAAATTAAAAAAATGATTATCAGTGTAAAAATACTGATTAGAAAAATACTAAAATTTATACTGCCATTCTCAAAAAATTTTTGGATGAGATAGATCATGATAGGAAAACACAAAGCTACGATAAAGTTTTGGTAAATACTTAATATCTTGGTTCCGTGTATTTCTTTTCGATCAAGTATTCCACATCAAAAATCAATTGATTGATACTTCGTTCGTCAAGCATTCTTTCGGCTTTTCGTTTATATAAATAATTATGGTATTTCTTAGGACGACCATGCTTTGTTCGATATATTTTATAGCAACAGTATAAGATAAAAATTGTTGCCACAATAAATTGGTAAAAAATATTTTCAATATTGTTATAAGCATTATGATTTCCAGTTAAATATAAAAAAACACTACCCAAAATTACTACCGTAAATAACACTATAGGCCCTGCACTAATAATATACAAAAACAGATAAAAGGGTTTGATTACCCACATGGTTCTGAATGAACTTGCTTCTCGATAGATATCCGTATAAAATTTCATTGCTTCAATTTGCTTTACTTTGAGTATTTTTGTCATTTATCCATTCTAGAGTCCTTTCTTAATCACTTGTTTGAACTGTTTATTCTTTCTATTGAAAAATTGACGGGGAATTATTCCCAAGTACGGCTTCATCACATATTTTTTTGTTGATTTTTTAAACTATAAACCCTGTCTTATCGTCCGTAGTATTGACTACCATTCAATCGAAGTATCACTGTATTAGTATATGTAGAGATTTTGGAAAAAGAATCGCTGACTGATGCTATCATTCCGTTGTGTTGAACTTTTCTGTATGACCACAATGTAAGGAACATGCTTTAAATAGATGGCCGGTTTTTCCATTCCGACAATTAATTATGATTCCTTCGCTACATTTGGGGCATATTTTTATACCCATTGGCAAAGAATTTAAAAGCTGAAATTTTAGCATCGTATCTGGTATGATTTGATTTAATAATTGTAATAACCCGTAGCGATCATACCACTCGATTTCTTTTGCTTTTTCATTTTGTTCAATTTCTTCATAGACCTGTTGATAAAAAAATGAAGTGGTGATAAACATTTTTTTATCCCAATTTTTATTTGAAATTCCTGAAAAATTAGTGATATCTTTACGTCCAATCAGTGTCGGTGTTGGTTTTGCGTTTAAGCGATTGGATTTTGCTTGTACCGCGATCCGCTTTTTTTCTTTCGTCAAAATTAAATCGACACCCCCATCTCCCACATACTTACGATGATCTTTGACATAACTTTTCTTCGTTATCTCAACCCCGTATCCTGCTAATCGGAAAGCTGCTGCTAAAAATTGCTCAAAATGTTCTCCTTGCCTCACTCGATCATCTTGGCTACTACCGAAATCTTTATCCATGTCACTTAAAAAGTCGATTACGATCTTCTCATCTTTCTTTTGCACAAAAGACGTTTTTCTTATTTCTAAGTATTGTTTGGAAACCACTTCTTGAGCGCTGCTTTCCAGTTGATTGGCTTCTTTGAATTTTTGTAAGAATTTAAAAACCATTATTTTCTCCTCTCGCTTATCGTTCTGACAATTACATTGTAAATCAATAACAAGAGTATTAATTTGTTATATAATAAAAATTTTTAAATAATTTTTATTAAAAGAATCAATCCGTTGATACTTCGCTTACTAGAACTATTGTGAAGATTACAGATTTTTTAGGCATTCTCGTTGATTATCATTGATTTGAACTATCGTTTACTGGGGATCATTCCTCTCCTATACTCAAAGAAACTTTATCAAAAAGGCTCGATTATATTTTAAGGAAAGCTAACTTGTGTCCGAGTCACATGAAGGATTTTCCCTACTAGGAAAGATCGGATTGTTACTTGTTCTTGTGTTGATCAAAAAATCAGAATAGTCATTCAGGTTTTTTAGCCAATTACTTAAAACAACTGCGTGTACTGACTCACTAATCTATGATCCTTGATTTGCTTATTTGTAATAGAGTTGGCGTTTGTTTGAACCGAAGTGTCGTTATTCAACTTACTACCAACGTGGCTTTTCGGTAAAACGCTACATAAACTACCCCCTCGCTCAATCAAGTCAGCGAAGGGCTAATTTTTGAATAGTTTTTTGATTGTAAAGTACGTTTAGTTAAAATCTTTCTTTAATACATCTACCTGTCTACTATATTTAGATTTATTTCTTCATTGTCGCTATGCCCATTGTTTGTGGGGTTTTTAGGATTTCAATGATTGGCAGAAGCATTAGCGCCCCTAAAACAGCAAAACTTAGGCTATAAGCCAGTGGAATCGACAGCTGGATTTCCAATAAATGAATCACCAACGTAATAAATGATACGCCTAACCCTTGAGCTAAAGATTGGACAACTGTATTCAATGTATTGGCACTATTGCGTTCTTGTGGTGGAATTTCTGATAAACTCAATCCCATAAATGCGGTAAGTGCGAGTGAACGCCCGATTCCTGAAGCAAAAGCTAGTAACATAATAATCGCTGGAAATGTAGTTGCTTCAATGAAAAACAAACAGAAAGAACTACTCAAAATCATGAGGAATGACGCAATCAGTGCCCCTTTGTAGTTAAGTGAGCGAATAATCGATGTCGTGAAGGGTTTGATCCCAATATTTCCAATAAAAATGAAAATAACGTAACTTCCTGCAACGATTGCTGACCAATGAAAAATATTTTGTAAATAGATCGTCAACAAGTATGGCATCGCTCCGACAGATAACCAAAGGATTGCCCCACTGGTTTGGCCGATTCTAAAAGAAGTTTTTGATAGGGCTTTTAATGAAAATAAGGGTTGTTCGACTTTATTTAAATGTTGATATGTGAACAAAAGAAATATTATTCCACTCACGATACACACAATTCCTGCTATCTCAAATGAAAGACCGTCTCGTGAAGATAATTCTGCACCGACTACAAGTAAGGTGGATGCCATTGCCATTTCCACAAAACCGAGCCAATCAAATTTATTTTTGATCAGGTCATGGTCTGACGGAATCAATGAATATCCTAGGATCAAGATCGACATACCGATTGGCAAATTGATCAAAAAAATCCAATGCCAACTTAAATAGGTAATGATTGCTCCACCCATTATAGGAGCGATCGCAGGTGCGATTAATGCTGGCCAAACAAGATAACTCGTCATTTTTAATAGTTGATCGACTGGCGTTTTTTCAAAAACGATCAATCGTGCAGTAGGTGTCATCAACGCTCCAGAGAAACCTTGCAACATTCGCATTCCTAAAAGAACCCCAAAACTAGGCGCAAGGGCGCTCCCTAATGAACTAATGGTGAATAGGAAAACAGCCAGAAGCCAGATTTTTTTCTTACCAAAATAATTGGCTAACCAGCCACTCATTGGGATAAAAATCGCCACTGTAACTAAATAGGCACTGATTAAAAGTGAGATTTGCGACATACTTGTTGAAAAAGTGGTCGCCATTTTGGGTAAAGCTGTTGTAACAATCGTACCATCTAATATTTCCATAAATAAACTCATTGCCATTACTAAGGCAATTTTGATTTGTTGAGACATGTTCTTCCTCCAAATATCATCCTTAATATATCTTTTAGATATATATTTTTTTGTATAAAAGAGACTGTAACTAATAAAAAGTTACAGTATCGTTGCTTTTTTATGACGCTTTAAAATCGACCTGATGTTAAGAACTGTCACGTTTTGTTCTACACCAAGATCATGCTTATTCTTCCACAAAAGGTAGTTCTGATAGGAAATCTTCTGCCCACTGGATTGCTAACTGGGCTTTTCCAAGTAATAATTCTAACTTTTTAGTCGCATACCAATGATCAATTTTTTTTACTTCGTCTAGTTTTTTTAAATAGCCCTTGATTTCGTCAACCGTGATTTGTTTTTCACGTATGTAGACCATTAACAATTCTTTTTGTTCGTCTAATGAGAGATGTTGCATCGAATCGAGTTTGATTAAATAAATTTCTTCTGTATGAGCGCCACTGGGAACGTCTTGTTTCATTAATTCAAAAAATCGTTGACGTCCTTTATCAGTAATACTGGCAGTCTTTTGTGTACGGCCTTCTTCATTAACAGTAATAGTGATTAAGCCATTTTTTGCCAACTTGTCTAACAATGGGTATAAAACACCAAAACTGACTTTGCGATTTTTACCTAAAGAAGCCTGCATTGCATTTCTTAAGTGATAACCATTTTGTGGTGATTCCATCAATTCTCCTAGAACAAACAGTTCATTCATCATGTTTCTTCCTCCTTATCTATCTTTTAGATACAAGAATGATATATCTAAAAGATGCATAAGCCAATCACTTTTCTTTATTAAGGTAATTAAGCAAACCCACTTTGCCATTCACATTCTTTCTGTTCTTAGCTCACTATTAAATAACTATTTTTATATATAATTAATATTAAAAAGCATTTATTCAAAACAAAAAACACATAATTAAATAACTTTAATAAAGGAAATCTAAGAACCATTACATGGTATAATGGGAAAAAATTTAGTAGGTGTTAAAATGAGAATGTTAGGAAACTTGATTTGGTTTATTTTTGGAGGCTGTATCGGTGGGATTGGTTGGTTTTTAGCAGGAGTCATTTGGTGTATAACGATCATTGGTATTCCAATCGGGTTACAATGTTTTAAGCTGGCAACTCTTAGCTTTTTCCCATTTGGTAAAGAAGTGATTTATAGCGATAGTGGGACTTCTTTAATTATCAATATCATCTGGTTGATTATCAGTGGACTCCCATTAGCGATTGCCCACGTGATTAGTGGTCTTATACTCTATATTACAATCATTGGTATTCCATTTGGTAAACAGTCGTTTAAATTAGCTAAATTAGCGTTGATGCCTTTTGGTACGAGAATCGTTCTAACCAGATCTTATTATTGATTAGATAGTTAAGAACCTGGTAACAATTTCTAGATCTAAAAAAGCCGAAGAATGTCAAAAAAGAAACAATTTTTGAAATCTTCGGCTTTTTTGTTTGGACAACTTTTAAGAAACACCAGGATCAATTATTGAAAACAACATCAACTATAGATTCACCTCTTTGATCACTGATTGTTCATATTGTTTCGTGCCAGATGATTTGCTGTTGTGCAGCTAATGGTTCTTTAATCATCGTTAAGACTTCCTCTTCAGTCAAAGCATCAGGGTAGTCACTCCAGATAGCAAAATAGGCACCTTGTACTTTTTTCATTTGTTCGTTTGTTAATCGTTGATTTTCAGGAAATTGATCAATCGTCCAGTTGTCTTGAATCTTTTGAGCTGTAGGATATTTATAACTGGCACCTTCTCCTAAAACAAAATAGAAAAATTGATCGTTGACATTGATCAATTGATGGTCACGAGTGAGAAATTCCCCCGCAGTCGCCATTGTTGCTTGATGTTTTGTCCAATACGTAATTTGAATAGAAGGTTTTAATTTACTTTTCATGAGCAGTCCTTTTTTATAGACACCATCATTCCAAATTCTAGCTTTTTTACCTAATGTTTCGACATAGTCTGCTAACTCATTGATGTAGTCGATGAAAACATCATACTGACGAGTTGGGTCGTGGTATTCAGCGATTGCTTGTGCTTTTAATGCAGGATATTTATCCAACTCTGAAAATTCAATGTATTCATCTGCCCCTAAATGGAAATAATCGGAACGATGAAATAACTCTGCATATTCTTTTATCATCTTTTTGATCATGGCGACCGCATCTTTTTTGGTGATATCAAGGGCTCGATTAGTGGGAAAAATCAAAGAATCCTCGCCTTTTCGCTCCATTTGCCATTGTGGATAGATTGCCAACAACCGTTGCAAATGACCAGGACTATCAAACTCTGGAATCACAGAAATCCCCTTTTGCTCCGCATAATCAATCAAATCCGTCATTTCCTGTTTCGTCAAAAATTTCTCTGATGTGATTTCTGGAATTGTTTCGCATTCCAACCGAAATCCTTCATTATCAGAAAAGTGAAGTTGCAAAGCATTCATTTTCAATGAAGCCATGTAGTCTACAAGTTCTTTTAGAAAATCTATTGAATAAAATTTACGTCCAATATCTAAAATCACGCCACGCTCTTTTAAAGAAGGTGCTTTTGTAACAGATATTGGCTTGTTTGATTCATTCATCAAGCAGCATCCACTCCTTATTCTGCCATTAGTTGCCAACAACCAATGCCCTCTATCGTTTTTCCTGGTACTAAAGTTTCTGATCCCATTACCTGATTTTTTTCAGACAGTTCTTGAATGGTAAAGTTTCTATAATCCAATCCTACCTCAGACAGCAATAAAGATGAAGCGTTTTCTTTATAAAAAAAGTAATAATCGCCATTTTTCTGGGTCACATACCAGCCTCCAGGGGAATCAAACGGTACTGCTCTTGTCTCATAGATTCCTTCACCATATTTTTCCAACCAATCGCCTAGTCTTTCTAAAATCGCTACCGCTTCTGTAGGTAACTCTCCATTTGGTTTAGGTCCGATTCCTAGTAGTAGATTTCCTCCTTTTGCAACGATCTGGACGAATGATAGAATAACTTCTGCTACTTCTTTATACTCATCATTTGGCCAATAGCCCCAATTTTTGGTTAATGGGATATTACTTTCCCATACTTTGACTGGTGGTTGTTCAGGTATTTTTCTTTCTGGTGTCACATAGTTCTCATAGGCCCCGCCAATGGTTCGATCGACAATCAAGAGATCTGGCTGAGAATGCCGAACTTCACTCGCTATTCTTTCCATATCCAGTTGTTCATTCCCCTGATTCACCCAGCCTCCATCTAACCATAAGATATCAAGTTGGCCATAATTTTGACTAATTTCAATGAGTTGATTCGTAACAAACCGATCATATTTCTGCCAGATTTCAGGAAACTCTTTTGGGTTATAATTTGCATATCGCCCAGTCGCTTCTCTTTCTGGCAACCAATAATAAGAGCTATGCCAATCTGGTTTTGAATAATAAGCACCTGTCGCTAGTCCTTCCTTTCTAAAAGCAGTAACAACTGCCTTAAAAATGTCTGCTTGAGGCGCTTTATGGTAGGGACATGTCGCTGCAGTTACTTTATAATCCGAATACTTTGTATCATACATTGTAAAGCCGTCATGATGTTTTGTTGTAAAAATCATGTAGCGAAAACCAGCTTGTCGGCACAGCTTTGCCCACTTAGTTGGTTCAAACTTATAAGGATTGAAACTATGGATCAACCCCCAATAATCTTCTCGTAATTCGACCATGTTCGTGCGCCAAGGTATTTTTCTTGCCCAGCTGTCTTCTTGTGACAATTGCCAAGACTCTACAATACCGGGAATACTATACAGCCCCCAATGAAAGATCACGCCCAGTTTTTGATCTTGAAACCAATCGAGTTTTTTTTGGATATTAGCGGGTAACTCCTGGTAATGATCTGTTTCGCTTTGATGGTTTTCGACAATGTCTTTTCGCAGCTTACGGTCTTCGTTTTCCTGTTCAACTGCGGATACACCATGTGCTTTTTTCATGATCATCAACCTTTCTAAATAATTGAATACTTTGTTTAAAGGTAACTGTTTCAACTGTCAAATGAACTTCTCTTGGCAATACTTCTTTAAACGTTTCATCTAAATAGTATAACTGTTCTTTTGTTAGGATAATTTCAATCATTCGTTCTTCCAATGGGGTTAGATGTACTTTTTTAAATGCGAGCAATTCTTTTTCTCGTGGGGGAATAAAACCTTGTTGTTTTTTCCCGTAAATTTGAATCGTCTCTGCTCCACTATGATTACCTGTGTTTTTCAATCGACAAGAAACCTTAATCGAATGATCTTGATGATCGGTAAAGAGTACATCGGTCAATTCAAACGATGTATAGCTTAAGCCATAGCCAAAACGATAGATTGGCTTTTCAGGATAATCGGTATACGTTTCTTTAAATTGAGTATTTCGATAGTTATAATAAACGGGTAATTGACCTGAATGCTCGGGAATCGTAAACGCTAATCTACCATTCGGATTTTTTCCAAAAAGAACATAATAATTATTCCAACGGGCTTTTTGTGTTTTTCACCAAAGAAAGGAAAAGATTTATGCAAATTTTTAGACAAAGACGAGTCAGACGTTTAGCTTCATTTCATTTATGTTAACTAAACGATTAAGGAGTTATTTATGATGGAAAAATTATCAACAAAGAAATTATTTTTATTAGCTTCACTCATTTTCGGAATGCTTTTTGGAGCAGGTAACCTTATTTTCCCTGCTCATTTAGGTCAACTTGCAGGTAGTCATTGGTTATCTGCTGGGATTGGTTTTTTGATCTCCTCTACTTTATTACCTTTAGCTGCACTGATTGCCTTAAGTAAAACACGCTCAAGCGGGTTGTACGATTTTGCTAAACCAGTGGCTGCGTGGTATGGTACCTTATTTCTTATTATGAACCATATGGCCTTAGGACCTTTATTGGCCACTCCCAGAACTGCTGCATTAGGATATCAATTTAGTTTAGGAATGATTTTACCAGAAAAGTATACAACGATTGGCTTATTTATCTTTTCGGTTATTTTCTTTGGCTTAGCCTATTATTTATCAACTCGTGAATCAAATTTATTAAAAATCAATTACGATCATTCGTGCGCTTCAAGGAATGGGGATTCATGATGAAGATCAGATTGCTAAAAATACTGTAAAATCTGGTCTATTCACGATGGTTTTATGTGGTGGTATCTATTTGGGGATTATTGCATTAGGTACGATGTCTTTAAATCGCTTTGGTATCTCCGAAAACGGAGGGATTGCATTAACTCAAATCGTCCAATCCTATTTTGGTAAAGTGGGATTGATTTTTATGGCCTTGATGACGCTGTTAGCAGTTTTCACTTCTGCGATGGGATTGATTGCCTCATTTGCCCAAGATTTCTCAGTCCGCTTCCCTAAGATCGGCTATAAAGGATGGCTTCGAATCACTACATTACTTTCTTTTATTACCGCAAACTTTGGACTTGACACCATTATTGCTTGGACCATGCCATTTTTAATGATTCTTTATCCTCTTTCCATGGCAATGATCATCACAGCACTTTGCTCTGCCTTTTTCCAAAATCGCAGAATCGTTTATCAATTGACGACAATCTTTACAGCCATATCTGCTTTGTTTGATGGTATCAAAGCATTACCTATTCAAAATCATTTGACAACAAATTTAACCAATTGGTATGTTCATACGATTCCATTTGCTTCCAGTGGTGTTGGTTTTATCCTGCCAGCAATCAGTGGCTTTATCATAGGCGTACTGTATTGTTTAATTTTTAAACAAAGAACTGAGTTAGACCCTTCTCTATCTAATTGAGTCTTGTAACGGACAAAGAGAAGTTTTACCGAAATATGACGCTTCATTTGATAATTTGAGTGAAGCCAGAAGAAAGAAGCAAAAAAGAACAATGTTGATTATCTTTTGATAAACGCATTGTTCTTTTGCTAGTTTTCATTGATTGACCTGATCTTGTAAGAGAATTTGATTGTTAATCAGATCTGAGATAAACTCTGTGATATATTTTTCTTTTTCTTCATTAGAATAGTCACCAGAATCAGCAAATCGTATTAATACTTTTTCTTTTACATGACTAAGTGCTACATTTGTTTTTAATAATTCAAATATATAGATCGATACTTCATTATCTAAAAGATAGATTTCATCATTCAAGGAAAGATAGAGGTCGTTCCCTAATTTCTCATAGGCCAATTCGCCGTTCAGTCTCACCTAATCACGCTCCTTCAGGTCATTTCTGTCTGTTTCCAGATACGATACATTTGATTTTTTATTAACTCTTGCAATAATTGACATTCAGAGCGATCCACTCCATGAATATCATTGGTATGATAATAATGTTGCGCACGACAACCACCACCGCATAAATAGCGAAAAGAACAAGTTTGACAACCAGATAAATGATGGATATTTTGAGATTCAAGCAATTCTATCTCTTTATGGTTATAAATATCAGCTAATTTGTTTTTTCTGATATTACCTAATTTATAGTCATCTGTCTCCAATAATTTACATGCAAAAATATCCCCAACTGGATTGATAACGAACTCTCCCAAACCCAAACCACAAGATTCTTTAATTGTAAATGGCTTTAAAAATGCAGATCGTTGAGCACTTTTTTCTTTGCACTCGATTTCTTTTCTTTCTTCAAAAGATAATGAAATATCTGCCATACTACCTCTTCCTAATTCGCTAAATCCACCTAATTTATAGGCGATTCCATTCTCTTTAAAAAACTCAATCGTTTGATCAACCGATTTTAAGTTATAGTTGGTAACGGTTGCATTAATGTAAATATTATGGAAACCGATATCTAAAAGATTACGGATACCTCTCATTGCTATTTCATAACAACCTCTACCACGGTTCTTGTCATTTTCTTCTTTATCAATCGAATCCAAGCTGATGGTCATTGATTCGCATCGATCTGCCAAGAATTGTGCATTCCTTTTTTTTCCAATCAAGGTTCCATTAGTGATCAAACCAACCGATAAGCCTAGTTGATAGGCATAATCGATATATTTTAAAGAATCATGATTCAGTCCTATTTCTCCACCAGTAAAAATGACTTTTTTTACACCACAGTCTTTTAATTGCTCTAATAGTTGGAACCATTCAATAAAAGACAATTGATCTGGATAGTTCTTGGTCATATCTGCTTCTGCGTAACAATACACACATTTTTAAATTACATTGATGTGTCAACGCCAAATAAGCGGTTTCAGGAATGGTGACTTCATTTTTTTTTACTTTTAATGGCTCGTCTAATAGAAGCTGAAAGATTTTTAGTTTTTTTTGCGTAGACTCGGATAACGCTGAATACTTTCGTAGCTTCACCAACTCTAACTCTTCTTTAGAAATCACTAGCCAGCTGCTTCTTAGAACATTATGGAGAATCATTTCATCAAGAAAAGGATACGCGTATAAATTTTCCTTGATTTTCATAGATCACTCACCTCTTTTATTAGCATCACAAACGAATAATAACATTTTGACTATATTAAATAGGAAAATAAAGTCGCCTTTTTAACAGGGGAGTTTTGTAGGGCAACTTTATTTTCCAATTAAAAATGGACATCGGAAGACTAGATTAAGAACCGTTACCAATCAATAACCCACAAGAACATGGGGACAAAACATTGCCAGAGATTTTTTTTAGTACAGGTTTCGTAAACATAACAAGTCTCCTTTCTGAACTTTTAGGAAAAAGCACGATAATATTCATTTTTTTTCCTAAATATAGTATAAACTTTGAATGAAAATATTGTCAATGACGGTTCGAGAGAAAAATTATTAAAACCTTAGTTATAAAATAAAAAAAATTAACAATTTATGCGTTTCTTTTATATAACGCTAAAATTTCTAAGACACGTTGATTTGTTCTTCTGACTTATTTGATTGGATTCATTACTATCTATAAGTAAATTTGTTTTTATTTTATTTCATCACCTCAAATTTTCATAGTGATCATAAATTTCCATTAAGTTATTTTAAATAACGATTTTTTAAGTTTAAATTTGAAAAACACTGCTTTATCTGTTTATTTTATTCTAAACATAACGATTATTTAACGAACAAATCTATTTTTTTCATAAGAATTTTAGTATAATTACAATCTATAAAGTATATTTAATTCCTCATCAATCTGAAACTAACTTTTGGGTCATAAGGACTTTATTTTAATTCGATACCACGGTGTTTAAATAAGTGGTTTAATTTTTAGGAGGGATATATTGAAAGGTTATTATTCAGTACAAGAATTAGCCGACCAACTTGGTGTGACAACTCGTTCAATTCGAAACTATCTGCACGAAGGGAAATTAAAGGGAACAAAAGTTGGAGGAAAATGGAAGTTTTCTGAACAAAATTTGTTTGATTTCCTTTACGGTGACAAGGAAAATCTAATGATCCAAAAAGATTATCAAGTGACGCTTGATGTCCCTGTCACATTAAAATTATCTCTTGTAACAGATGATTTTCACGAAATGGATGCCTTTAAAGAGCAACTTTTTAACTATCATTCAGAGGTTTATGCTAATAAAAATGATCGATTGATCCAATACACGCATTTCAAAGAAAATGAATATGATATCTTAATTGGTGGTAACTTTAATTATGTCACTAATTTCGGGTCATGGATCTATGAACAACTACAAAAACAAACATCCATTTCACTAAAAAAGAATTAGTTTTTTATTTTGAAAGAGAGACTGTGAAAGAAACGATCTGCTCTGATGACAATAAGCCTGAATTTTTTGAAACAGCTTCCCATGTTTCAAAAAATTCAGGCTTATTTCAAGAACTGGATGCATAAGCACCGTGTATAAGAGATTGCGAAAAGAGCGTTTGACCTGATTACTCGCCAAGTAAAAACTACGACGAGTAATCGTTGGAGCAAACAAGATAAAAATCTCGAAACAGCTCCCCCTGTTTTGTGGATTTTTGTCTTATTGCCGAAGGTCAGCTCTTTGAATGTCGTTTACTGTTTTTTTAGATTCTAAATTTATTTTTTTCCTATTTCTTGTTTCTATAATAATGGTAAGTAGCTTTAACCCTTACCACCTTGAAAGGATGGATATAGTTTCATGCCACCATCTACAAATAAAGTAATTCCTGTCACATAACTGGATTCATTAGAAGCGAGCCAAGCAGCAGCGGCGGCGACTTCCTCGGGTTTACCCACTCGTTCCATTGGTATCATGCTTTCTAGAATTTCTTTTTCTTTTGGATCTTCAAATTTTTCTGCATTAATCGGAGTTTTGATCGCCCCTGGTCCAATACTGTTGATTCGAATATTTTCTGGTGCGTACTCCATGGCTACTGTTTCTGTAAACAGCTTGACACCGCCTTTTGATGCTGCGTAATGAGCAAATGTCGGCCAAGGGATTTGTTCGTGAACGGAGGACATGTTGATAATATTACCTTTGATCTGATGAGTTTTAAAATAACTCAACGCTGTTTTTGTCCCTAAAAATACGCCTGTTAGGTTCACCTTTAACACTTTCTCCCAATCTTCTAATTCCAGCTCATGGGTTGGTTTTTGCGTTTCCATACCAGCATTATTGACCCAGATATCTAAACTTCCGAATGTTTCGATTGCTGCTTTGAGCAGACGATCCATCCCTTCTTCTGTACTGACATCCGCTTCGACAGCTACTGCTTTGCCACCATTTTTTTCGATCTCGGCTACTGCTTCTTGTGCCCCTTCTTCATCCGAATGATAGTTGACAACCACACACATTTTTTCTTTACCAAAGCGTTCACAGATTGCTTTACCGATCCCTTTTGATCCTCCAGTTACTACTGCCACCTTATTTGTTAGATCTTTATACATATACTTTCCACCCTTCTTTTTCACCTACTGCATACTTCCTATATCAAGTGTACAATAGCACCCTGTCTTTTAGGCAAACGATACGCTTATTCGATCGATTTACTTTTTTCTATAATAAAAGAGTCAGCAAGCTACTTGCTGACTCAAATGATTTCACCAAAAAAGTCTTTTTTATTGTCTTCAGTTAAATTCAATACTTTTATTTAAAATAGTCCGCTGTCGCTTTTTCATCTGCTTTCAGTTGTTCAATCAACGATTCAACGTTTGGAAATTTCACTTGGTTTCTCAAAAAATGATGCCAACGGACTTTTACATGCTCTCCATAGATATCTTGAGCAAAATTTAAAATATATAATTCAACGGTAAGTTCACGATCATCACCAAAGGTATCATTATGACCGATTGATCCCATTGCTTGATACCACGTTTCACCAACTTTGATCTCTGAAACATAGACACCTTCTTTTGGAAGATGAACAGTACTTTTAACTTTGATGTTAGCTGTTGGGAATCCTAGCAGGCGACCACGAGCATCGCCATGGACTACCACCCCTTCGACCTCGTAAGCAGCCCCCAATAAACGTGTTACTTCATTTATTTCTCCTGCGTTTAATAATTCACGTATCCGTGTCGAACTAATCTTCTCGCCACTGTCTTCTTCTTTTGGTACAGTGATGACTTCAAATCGATTCTTTGCATAACTTGGTAAGTGCGCTACATCTGCAATTTCTTTAGGTCCGTAAGTATAGTCAAAACCAGAAACAGCATATTTTGCATGAAGTCCTACGATATATTGATCGACAAATTCTTGTGGAGCTAAATGAGCAAACGATGACGTAAAATCGATTTCGTATAAATAATCAACACCTAATAGGGCCATTTTTTCTTCTTTTTGTTCCAGAGTAGTCAAATATTTTACTTGACTTGGATTTATTTTTTTGAAGACGATTGAAGGATGTTGGTTGAAAGTCATCAAAGCTAATTTCAATCCTTCTTTTTTAGCAATTTCTTTTCCCCGATTGATAACACGTTGATGGCCTAGATGTACCCCGTCAAAAAATCCTAAAACAAGTACAACGTCTTCTGGTGGGATCTGATCTGCTTGATAAGGATGTCTAATTTTGATAATTTTCATTTTTATACCTCATTCCTCAACACTTTGCTTGGTTTTAATTTATTTTTTTCTTTTGGATTTGGCTGGTAAATACTTACTACTTTGTCTTGGTAAAAAAGTGCGATCTCTTCTGTCGGCATTTCTGCTAAGTTAAATACCTGATAATCTAAGCGCATACCATTTTTAACTTTTTCCCAAACACGATCACTAATGTCTACTCTCTTAAAACGAGCGACACCAGCTTCTAGTGGTAATAAATGTTCTTCAAAGGTTCCTGCAAGCATATAATCTGCTACTTGCTGTAAAGTGATTGCCTGCTCCTTCTTCATTCCTCCACTAGCTGTTCGAGTAAGATCGGACATGTGAGCAGGATAGTCTAATTTTTTCCCAGTATCAACAGCAAGCGTTCGTACATAAGTCCCTTTCCCGCATACTACCTCAAAACGCCAAGATAGCAACCCCTTCTCTTGGTCCCAATGCACGTCACTTGTTCTTTCAAAACGTTCAATCTGCGCTTTACGCACGGGACGTGTAACTGTTTCATTGTTTCTGGCATACTCATAAAGACGTTTGCCGTTCACTTTGACAGCTGAATACATCGGTGGTATCTGAGTGATTTCCCCGATAAAACTTTTCATCGTTTCATCAATTTCTTCATCACTGATTAATCGATCAACTGTTTTACTTTCGACGACCTCACCAGATTTGTCTTCTGTCGTTGTACTAAATCCTAATGTAATCTCTCCTTGGTATACTTTTCCTGCATCGCTTAAATATTCGATAACTTTAGTCGCTTTTCCAAGGCAAATCGGTAACACACCATCAACATCAGGGTCTAACGTACCACCATGACCAATTTTTTTCATATGTAAGATTTTTCTTAATTTAAATACACAATCATGACTTGTCATGCCACGTTCTTTCCACAAAGGTAATAATCCGTCCATGTTTTTTCTCCCTATCCAATAAAATATCAACTTTGTCATTATAACACATCCCACAATAATGTGACGATTTTACCTTTTTTCGCTACGTTTTTATTATTTGGCAACAAACTTGTAATAAAACTTCACAAACCTGTAAATACAATTCATGTTATTCTCTTAGACAAAGGCAAGCTTGAATCCTTCATTTGCAACCTTTGATTAAAATGAGACGCAGCTTTTAAGGAATAGATGATCCTAGTCTTCCCCAAAACAAAAAACTGAGAATCATATACGAATCTCGAAAAGAGTCTGAAGTATAAATCTAACTCTTAATAAACGGTGTCCAAGAAGCCACTTCTTAAAAATAAGAGAGAATTTTTCAAAATAAGAAAAGCTATTTTAAAAGATTCTCTCTTATTCGTTTGGAGTTGACCGCTTCTTTCACAACCTGTTCGAGACACGTACAAATTGCTCATTTTTTTCTCATGTATTCTGTACAGTAAAATTACGGTACTGTGCGTTTATCATTTTAAACTACTTGCATTGTGTAGTTTGAACTTTTTTTCTAAAAAATTGGATGATGGTGTAACTGCGGTATCTCTGCTTTATAAAAAGCTAAAACTAAAAAAACTACTAAAAAAGAGCTATAACCCCACTTCTTAAGGTTTATAGCTCTTTTTGTTTTAATCTTTATTTAAATTACGAAGCAACTCATCAATGTGGTTACCATACCCCACTGACTCATCTAATTCAAAAGTTAATTCAGGCGTTTTATAGATGCTTAAGTTGTGTCCTAATTCACGGCGAATCAGTCCACTTGCTTTTGCTAGGCCTTCCTGTGCTTTTTTCTTATCTGAAGCTAAGTCAGATAAAATACTATAATAGATGGTTGCTTGTTGTAGATCTCCCGTAACGTGGACATCAGTGATTGTCACGTTTTCTACACGAGGATCACGAACTTTTTTGCGTAAAATATCATTTACTTCTTTTAAAATTTCTTGACCGACTCGGCGGTCTCTATAGTTTGCCATATTGAGCGGCCTCCTAAAATTAATTTGTTTTGATTTCTTCCATAATGAAGCCTTCGATGACGTCATCGACTTTGATGTCATTGAATTTTTCGATCATTGCACCACATTCATAACCCATTTTAACTTCTTTTACATCGTCTTTGAAACGTTTCAAGCTAGCTAGTTGTCCTTCGTAAATGACGATACCATCACGGATCACGCGAACGCCACTATCACGTCGAATGTATCCTTCTGTGACATAAGCCCCAGCGATCGTTCCAACTTTTGAAACTTTGAATGTTTCTCGAACGATCATTTGACCAGTGATTTTTTCTTCAAACTCTGGATCTAGCATCCCTTTCATCGCTGTTTCGATTTCTTCGATTGCTTTATAAATGATTCGGTGTAAACGAATGTCCACTTCTTCATTATCCGCTTGAATTTTAGCTTGTGGTGTAGGACGAACATTGAACCCAATGATGATCGCATTACTTGCTGCTGCAAGGGTTACATCACTTTCATTGATGGCACCAACTGCAGAATGGACGATTTTCACACGTACGCCTTCTACATCGATCTTTTGCAATGAAGCAGCCAATGCTTCTGCAGAACCTTGTACATCAGCTTTAATGATAACATTTACTTCTTTTAATTCGCCTTCTTTTAAGCTTTCAAACAAGTTGTCCAATGTTACCCGACTAGTGATCGCACGATGTTCTAACAACGCACGTTTGGCACGTTCTTCACCGGCTGCACGAGCAGTTTTTTCATCTTCAAAGACAACAAAGCGGTCACCTGCTTGTGGCACATCGTTTAACCCAGTGATCTCAACTGGTGTTGCTGGTCCAGCAGATTTTTCACGACGACCTAAGTCGTTGACCATCACACGCACACGTCCATAGGTATTTCCTACTACAATTGGGTCACCTACGTTTAAAGTCCCTTGTTGAACAAGTAATGTAGTAACAGGTCCTTTTCCTTTGTCTAGACGTGCTTCAATTACTGTACCAATTGCTCGTTGTTTAGGATCTGCTTTTAGATCCTCTACTTCCGCAACCAGCAAGATCATTTCTAGCAATTCGTCAATATTTTGACCAAATTTAGCAGAGATTTCAACGAAAATCGTTTCTCCACCCCAAGCTTCTGGAATCAATTCATATTCACTTAATTCTTGCATCACGTGTTGAGGATTTGCCCCTGGTTTATCAATCTTATTAACAGCAACGATAATTGGTACGCCAGCTGCTTTCGCATGGTTGATTGCTTCGACTGTTTGTGGCATAACACCGTCATCTGCTGCTACAACTAAGATCGTGATATCAGTGATACTTGCTCCTCGCGCACGCATACTTGTAAATGCAGCATGCCCAGGTGTGTCTAAGAATGTGATTGGTTTGCCATCGATATCGATTTGGTAGGCACCGATATGTTGTGTAATCCCACCAGCTTCGCCACTTGTTACTCGTGAATGACGTAATGTATCAAGTAATGTTGTTTTCCCGTGGTCGACGTGTCCCATGATTGTTACAACTGGTGGACGAGAAACCAATGTATCAGGATTTAATTCTTCTGGTTCAAAGAATTTGTCGATATCTGCGATATCTACTTGGATTTTTTCTTGTGGTTCCATCCCATAATCTGTTGCTAAGAGTTCAATCGTATCTTTATCTAGTGCTTGGTTTTGGTTGACCATTACGCCAAGCATAAATAATTTTTTGATGATCTCTGCTGGTTCACGATGGATTTTCTTCGCAATATCCGCAACGTTCATGCCTTCAGTATACTCTAATACTTCTGGTAACTCACGGAATTTACGTGGTGGTACAGCAGGTTTATTGGAAGTTTGTTGTTTTCCTTTTTTCCCTTTTTTGTTAAAACGATTGCGGTTGTTATTGTTAAATTTACCACGATTATTATTGTTGTTACGGTTTTGGTTACCACCTTGGTTTGATCCTTGGCGATTTTGGTTTCCGCCTTGTGTTGATCCTTGGCGGTTTTGATTGCCACTTTGTGTTGCTCCTTGACGGTTTTGGTTATTTCCGCCTCCATTATTACTTCGGTTTTGGTTTGTTGATTGGTTTTTTCCTTGATTCACTTGACCGCTCCCTTGACCGCGATCTTGATAGTTGCGGTTATTTTTTTGTTGTTTCGTTTTTGTTTCTTGTTTCTTTTGTTCATTCGGCTGGTTTGTGGCTGGCTTTTGGCTGGCTTGCTGTGCTGGTTTTTTATTCGTCTGTGGTTTTTTGAACGCTTGTTGCAACTTCTTTTCATCACCAGTTGTGATTGTTCCCATGTGATTCTTCACATTAATCCCAAGTTGCTGCGCCTTTTCCACAACGTCTTTACTAGGCTGATTTAATTCTTTTGCTAGTTCATAAATTCGTTTGTTGCTCATGCAATCACCTTCCTAACCTTCAATTAGCTCCTTGGTTTTCTTCGCAAAACCGTTATCTACGATTCCAAATACTTTGCGAGGCTTCCCAATCATCTGCGTGATTTCAGCTTCGGAAAATAGTTCAAAGCAAGGAACTTCATAATATGAACTCTTATCTTTCACTTTTTTCTTCGTATTCTCACTCGCATCATTTGCTACAAACACGATCTTTGCTTTCTGTTTACGAATGTCTGCAATGGTCAACTCCTCGCCGGTAATCAACTTACCAGCGCGCATCGCTAACCCAATGAGATTCATGGCTTTTTGCCGATTTCCTTCATTCATTTACCGAATAGCTCTTTTCGTGCTTTTTGATGGGTTACATAATCGAGTAACTCTTGGTAGAATTCATCTGTCAAAGTCGTTTCTAACGCCCGATCAAGAATCTTCTTATCCCAAGCTTGTTGTACTTCAGCTGGCTCAAGTGAGACATACGCACCACGGCCTGGCATTTTCCCAGTGGGATCAATCGATACTTCCCCTTCTTTGGAACGGGTAATTCGAATCATCTCTTTTTTGGGTTTCATTTCACCTGAAACCACAGATTTGCGTAAAGGAATCTTCCTTTGTTTCATCTCTTCGCCTCCTAAGCTAATTGTTAAGCATCTTGATCCGTATTTTCAACTGTTTCATCGTTGAAAGCAATCGTTTCATATTCATCATCTGTATAATCAGATTGAACGATCGCTTCATCATGAGCGACTTCTTCAGAAGCTACTTCTTGATCTTGCGCTTGTTTTTCATAATATTCAGCCATATCTGATTCTGACTTGATATCGATTTTGTGATTTGTTAGTTTGGCAGCCAAACGTGCATTTTGTCCACGTTTACCGATCGCTAAGGATAATTGGTAATCTGGAACGACAACGGTACAAGCTTTAGGATTTTCTTCATCAAAAATCACATCGATCACTTGCGCTGGATTCAGAGCATTCGTGATAAATACCGCTGGATCTTCGTTCCACTCAACGATATCCATGTTTTCACCCTTTAATTCATTCACTATCGCTTGCACACGCTGGCCTTTTGGTCCAACACAAGTTCCAACTGCATCAATATTTTCATCATTTGAACGAACGGCTACTTTTGAGCGATCGCCCGCTTCTCTAGCAATGCTTACGATTTCAACGATCCCATCGTAAACTTCTGGCACTTCTTGTTCGAATAAACGGCGTAATAGATCTGGATGGCTACGGCTAACGAAGACTTGTGGACCTTTTGACGTATTTTCTACACGAGAAACGTACACTTTGATACGATCATGCGGTTGATAAAATTCATTAGGCATTTGATCTTGTTTCGATAAAACTGCTTCGATCTTTCCAAGATTTACATAGATATATCGTTTATCTTGACGTTCAACGATACCTTGCATAATGTCTTTTTCATACGCGCTGAACTCATTGTAAATGATGGTTCTTTCTGCTTCTCTGACACGTTGTAAAATAACTTGTTTTGCTGTTTGTGCAGCAATTCGTCCAAAGTCTTTTGGTGTCACTTCAAAACGGATGGTATCACCAATCTCATATGCCGGATTAATCAAAAGCGCATCTTTTAATGATACTTCTAATTGTGAATCCATTACTTCTTCAGTAACTTCTTTCACAGCATAGACGTGAATTTTCCCTTTCTTTTGATCAAATTCAACTTCAACATTTTGAGCTTGACCATAATGGCGTTTGTATGCAGAAACTAAAGCAGCTTCTAAAGCGTCGATCACGATTTCTTTTGAAATCCCTTTTTCAGCTTCTAATGCATCTAATGCGTTTAGCATTTCTTTACTCATTTTTCTGTTTCCTCTCCGTGATTAAAATTGGATCGCTAAGCGAGCTTTGGCAATATTTTTTCGGTCAAGAATTAATTCTTTTTCCCGTGTTTTTATGCGTATTTTCAATATCAGCTGTTCAGCATCAACTGATTGAAGAAATCCTTCATATTGTTTTTCTCCATCAACTGGTTGATAAAGAGAAACATGGATATATTCTCCAAGCGCTTTTTCGTAATCTTTCTCTTTTTTTAATGGGCGTTCTGCCCCTGGAGATGATACCTCTAGAAAATAAGCTTGTGGGATAGGATCTGGATCTGCTGCATCAAGTTTTTCGCTAAGTTTTTCGCTAACCCATGCACATTCTTCGATATCGATTCCGCCATCTTTGTCAATGAATACTCGTAAGAACCAACTTTTGCCTTCCTTCACAAATTCTACTTCGACAAGTTCAAAATTTTGTTCCTCTAAAATCGGAGTCACCATTGATGTGACTGTTTCAACGACGCTACTCAAAAAGTTCGCCTCCTTAAAATTGCTTCCGTAATTCCATTAAAAAGAGTGAGCGAAAATTCCGCTCACTCACAGTTAGTATCATTACCTATAAATAACTATACCATATTTCATTTAAAATGACAAGCTTCCACGCTAACCCTTGATTAGAACATATCAAACAAGGAAAGTTGGTTTTCATCTGGAAGGTCTTTCAATACTCCGTTGTCGTTCATATACTCAATCAACGTTTTAGAAACTTTTCCTCGTGTAGCAAGATCTTCTTTTGATAAGAATGGTCCATCTTTTCGTGCTTCAACGATTTGTTTTGCAACGTTTGTTCCTAAACTTGGGACAGCTCTAAATGGTGCGATCAATGTGTCTCCTTCGATCACGAAGTTCACGGCATCTGATTTATATAGATCGATCATGCCAAAATGGAAGCCTCTTTCCAACATTTCATTCGCTAATTCAAGGACGGTCAACTGATTTTTCTCTTTGACTGAGGCATCCAAACCTTTATCTGTGATTTCTTTCATCGCTTGTTTTACCGCATCTTTCCCTTTACACATAGCCACAAGATTAAAATCATCCGCTCGAACTGAGAAATAGGCACAATAGTATAAAATAGGGAAATAGACTTTAAAATAAGCTACACGTAAGGCCATCAAAACATAAGCCGCTGCATGGGCTTTTGGGAACATATATTTGATTTTAGAACAAGAATCAATGTACCAATCTGGAACATTGTTTTCTTTCATGGCGGATAGATAGGTTTCTCGTAATTCATCAGGGATCTTGTTCCATAGCCCTTTACGAACGGTTTCCATAATCTTAAAAGCCATCCCACTATCTAATCCAGCATGGATCAAGTAAACCATGATATCATCCCGACAACCAATTACTTCAGCCAAAGTTGCATCCCCACGTTTGATCAATTCTTCTGCATTGCCTAACCACACATCGGTCCCATGTGATAATCCGGAAATCTGTAAGAGTTCAGCAAAAGTCGTTGGATGTGTTTCTTCCAACATTCCCCGAACAAAGCGTGTCCCAAACTCTGGGATACCTAGTGTCCCTGTTTTAGAATAAATCTGTTCACTGGTAACGTTCAAGACATCTGGACCGGCAAAAATTCTCATTACTTCTGGATCGTCAGTTGGGATCGTTTGTGGATCGATTCCCGATAAATCCTGCAACATACGGATTACTGTCGGATCATCATGTCCCAGAATATCAAGCTTCAGTACATTATCATGGATAGAATGGAAATCAAAATGCGTTGTTTTCCATTCTGAATTTTGATCATCTGCTGGATATTGGATCGGTGTAAAATCATATACGTCCATGTAATCGGGAATAACGATGATCCCCCCTGGATGTTGTCCAGTCGTTCGCTTCACGCCAGTCGCACCTTTGGCTAATCGATCAACTTCAGCACTGCGAAATTGTAAATTATGATCTCGCTCATAACCTTTAACAAAGCCATAAGCTGTTTTATCGGCAACTGTACCGATTGTTCCTGCTCGATAAACATATTCTTCCCCAAACAAAACTTTCGTATAGTTGTGCGCTTCTGCTTGGTAATCACCTGAAAAGTTCAAATCGATATCTGGTACTTTGTCTCCATGGAACCCTAAGAACGTTTCAAAAGGAATATCATGGCCATCTTTATTTAATCGTGCGCCACATTTCGGACATTTTTTTTCAGGCATATCAAACCCCGAACCGTAAGTACCATCTTCAAAGAATTCTGAATACTGGCAATCAGGACAATAATAGTGAGGGGCTAATGGATTTACTTCAGTGATCCCAGTCATTGTCGCAACAAAACTAGAACCAACTGATCCACGTGAACCAACTAAATAACCATCTTTGTTACTTTTATGCACCAGTTTTTGCGCAATCAAATAGATCACAGAAAACCCATTCCCGTTGATCGAATTCAATTCTTTTTCTAATCGTTTTTCAATGATTTCTGGTAATGGATCACCGTACAACTGTTTAGCTCTGGTATAACTCAAATCAGAAATCTCTTCTTCAGATCCAGGAATTTTTGGCGTATACAAATCATCTTTCACCGGAATGACCTCTTCACAAAGGTCAGCAATCTTATTCGTATTGTCAACGACGATTTCTTTCGCTAGATCTTTTCCTAAAAAGTTAAAAGCAGTCAACATCTCATCTGTTGTTCTAAAATGCACATCAGGCAAACTATGTCGGTTCAACGGATTAGCCCCACCCATTGAATTAATCAAAATCTTCCGATAGATTGCATCTTCTTCATTAAGGTAATGAACATTCCCAGTAGCAACGACGATTTTGTCCAATGACTTTCCGATTTCAACTAGATTTTTGATGATTTCTTCTAAATCATGTTCATTTTTGACTAGTTCTTGCTCAAGCAATGGTGCATAGACCGCTTTTGGCATCACTTCAATATAATCATAAAATTTTGCTCGATTTCTAGCTTCTTCAATTCCTTTTTGCATCATTGCTTCAAAAATCTCACCTTTATCACAAGCAGAGCCAATGAAAAGATTCTCACGTAATTTCTTCAGTTGTGAACGAGGAATACGTGGGACACGTTCAAAATATTCCACATTCGACATCGAGATTAATTTGAATAAATCTTTTAATCCAGCTTGATTTTTCGCTAAGATCGTCACATGAAATGGCCTTGCTCGTTTATACGAATCGCCTTCTCCCACATGAGCATTGAGTTGATCATGGTAGAGCATCTCATGGTTTTCCATTGCTTCTTTAACGAAAATCCATGCTAAATGACCTGTTGCTTCAGCATCGTAAATCGCTCGGTGATGCTGTTCAAGACTGACACCAAATTTTTTAGATAACACACCTAGACCAAATCGTTTAAATTGAGGATACAGATATCTGGCTAATTCTAGCGTATCGATGACTGGATTCGTCGCCTCTGGGATTCCATATTTTGCATAACTTGTATTCAAGAATCCCATATCAAACGCGGCATTATGGGCGACCAGAATCGAATCTTTTGAAAACTCGAGAAACAGACGTAGGACTTCTTCTTCTGATTTAGATCCTCGTACCATTTCATCTGTGATCCCAGTTAGATCAATCGTTGTGCGGGAAAGTGGGTGTCCAGGATCAATAAATTCATCAAAGCTTTCAATGACATTCCCTTTATACATCTTGACCGCAGCTAATTCGATGATCGTATCATAAACAGCAGATAGTCCGGTGGTTTCCACGTCAAATACGACATATGTTCCTTCATTCAAAGAAACATGTTCATCATTGTAAGCAATCGGCACACCATCATCTACAACATTGGCTTCAACCCCATAAAGAATTTTCACGCCTGCTTTTTTACCGGCACTATGCGCTTCAGGAAATGCTTGTGCCCCTCCATGATCCGTGATCGCAATCGCTTTGTGTCCCCATTTTCCAGCTTGAGCCACAAGGTCAGAGATACTATTGGTTGCATCCATCGTACTCATATTACTATGAACATGTAATTCCACTCGTTTCTCATCGTCAGGAGCATAGTCTTTACGAGGTGCATGCTTCACCTCAATGATATCTTGTGCATTCATCACCAGGTCTCGCACAAATGTATCTTCTTGGATACTTCCTCTAACTTTTAACCAGCTTCCTACGCTGATTGCATCAAAGATTTGTTCATCTTTTTCATTATTTGAAAATTTCTTAACAATAAAAGAAGAAGTATAATCGGTGATTTTTAACGTTAGAATCTTACGTTTTGAACGTAGCTCACGCACTTCTTTATCAAATACATAGCCTTCCAAGGTCACACGACGTTCTTCTTCAACGATATTGATCATTGGTATTGTCGGTTCATCTGCTGGAATATTACGACCTAACTGGATCGGTCCATCTAGTACAGGAAGTTGCTCTTTTCTTTCTTTTTTCTTTTGTTCATGGACAATCAAACTTTCCGCAGCTTGCTTCATGAACGCTTCTGCTTGTTCTTGCTTCCGCTCTTCAAACAGTTTTAGCACACGTTCTGCTTGTTCTTCATCAATTTCAGGTTCGATACGAAATTTAGGGAACCCGTAGCTGACAAACAGCGTTTCAACTAAAGGTAGATATTGTTGCTTTAAATAATTAATAGCGCCATTACTATCGACTGGCAAGACAATTTTCTTTTCCTTCAATATAGGGACTTGTGTTTTTAAAACTTGTTGAGCCAACGGCGTATCGCATTGTTGGCTTTCTAAAGCTTGTGCCCAATAATCTTGTAATAATTTTTCATCAAACTGCTGATCATCAGCTTTGATAGTTAATCTGATCTGTGCAATATCTTTAAATGCCAGTGTCAAATTTTGGAGCAATGATCGATAAAGCATGATCGGTAAAATTTGAGTAAAGTGTAGGGTAAACTCCCACAATCTTGATTTGCGGTGAACCACTACACGCTCCATTTCGCCAGCAGAGATTAGTGGATGATTTTTTTCCACTTCTTCTAGTTGGATTTGTTCCAACAATTTTTCAAATAACTCTCGTTTTTCTGACAAAACCATACGCCCTTTCTGACGAGGACAAATCAATGCTATTTCATTTGAACCTCTTCTTCTTTCAGTACTATTTAGTATACCCGTTTTTACATGGATTTACATTAAAAAAACGACAAAGAATTTTCTTTCTCGTTCTAAATCGTTGATTACTTAGCTAAATGAATCCTCACAACGTAAGCTGATTGGTACTCCTTGCTCTTGCAACGTAGTAACATGCAGTTCGCCCCAATCACATAACGCATCTAACACACTACTTAATGTTTGACCATATTCACTTAAGGAATAAACAACTTTTGGTGGAACCTGATGATATGAGGTTCGTACAACAATACCGTCTGCTTCTAATTCACGCAATTGTTGAGTCAACATCTTTTGGCTAAGATTAGGAATTTTTCGTTTTAAGTCGCTGGGACGAAGCGGACTGTGACGCAGGTTGCATAAAATAATCGGTTTCCATTTTCCACCGATAACATCCATCGTGGCTTCTACACCAATATTATACGTTTTTTCAATCATATTTCCCTCCTAAAATCCTTTTACTATCCAATAGTTACTTTTTAGACACTATAGCACAATAAAGTAGGTACTATCTATTAGAGCCTATCTAGTATACATTATATCTATTGAAAATTAAAGGAGGAGTATAGATGATCCATTCATTGAATGATCGAATCATGTTAAATAACCAAATAGAAATTCCAGGGATAGGACTTGGTGTCTTTCAAATCCCTGATACCCAAACTGCTGAAGTAGTCAAAGCAGGCATTGTAAAGGGCTATCGATTGATTGATACTGCTCAAATATATGATAATGAAATTGGTACAGGAATCGGAATCAAAGAAGGGCTGAAAGCTGCTGGAATTTCTCGAGAAGAACTATTCGTAACCTCCAAAGTCTGGAACGATCATTTAACCTATGACGAAACGATCCAAGCTTTTGAAACCAGTTTAGCACGTCTAGGACTAGACTATCTAGATCTTTATTTAATCCATTGGCCTGGCGAAGATGCTTTCTTAGAGTCTTGGCGTGCTTTGGAACAATTATATCAAGCGGGGAAAATCAAAGCGATTGGTGTTAGCAATTTTCAAATCACTCATTTAGAAAAATTATTGACACATGCGAATGTCATTCCCGTTCTCAACCAAGTGGAACTACATCCAAAGTTATCTCAAATTGAACTACGCAATTTCTGCGCAAAACATGCAATAAAGATCCAAGCGTGGTCCCCTTTGATGCAAGGGAAACTATTGAATCACCCAACTATAGTAAAGATTGCTGAAGCGCATCATATTACTCCAGCCCAAGTAATCTTACGTTGGGATGTCCAGCAAGACATCTTATTAGTGGTCAAGTCAGTTAAGCCCGAACGAATGAAAAGTAATGCTGACATTTTTGATTTCGTTCTTTCTGAAGATGAAATGACGGTTTTGAATGCACTGAACGATCATTTTCGGGTAGGACCAAATCCTGATACATTCGATTTTAAATAAAGGAGGAAGATGTAAGATGGAACTAGGTTTATCTCATAAGGTTGCGTTAGTCACTGGCTCAACGAAAGGCATCGGAAAGGCCATTGCGATTGAATTGGCAAAAGAAGGTGCAGATGTCATCATCAATGGTCGTCACGCACTGCTTGTTGATCAAGTGGTCATTGAATTAAAAGAAAAATCCCCCAAAACTAACCCTCAGCGTGCGCCATTTGATTTAGCAGATCCAGAAGCACGGCAAGAACTGTTTACGCAATTTCCTACAGTAGATATTTTGATCAATAATATGGGGATTTTTGAACCGATGGATTATTTAGCTATCACAGATGATATTTGGGAACATTTTTTCCAAGTCAATGTACTTGCTGGAAATGCATTAGCCAAAAATTATTTACCTAAAATGTTGAAGCAAGATTTTGGTCGTATCCTTTTTATTGCGAGTGAAGAAGCAGTGATGCCTTCAGGTGAAATGGCTCAATACAGTATGACCAAAACGATGAATCTTTCTTTAGCAAAAAGTTTATCCAAATTGACTGTTGGCTCTCAAGTGACCGTCAACACGATCTTGCCTGGCTCCACCTTGACAGAGGGCGTTCAAGAAATGTTAACAACAATGTACGCAGACAGCCAATTGCCTGAATCTGAATGGGAACAAGATTTTATGAAAAATCATCGTCCACTCTCACAGATCCAACGCTTGATCCGACCAGAAGAAATCGGGCGTTTTGTTGCATTTGTTTCTAGCCCCTATGCAACTTCTTTTTCTGGCGCTGCCTTGCGACTTGATGGAGGATTGGTGCCAACAATTTATTAAGAACGATTTTGTAACACAAATCAATTTCTTCTTACTAAAGAGCCAGTATGATTTTTCATTCGAACAAATGTAAGAAACAAAAAAACGAAGGATACCGAGCCAAGACTTGCCTCAGTCTCATTAGAAAAAAGACAAGCCTAACTATTCGTTAGGCTTGTCTTTCATTTCAAGCAAGAATTTTCTTTCTTAACTGTATTTTATTGATTTAAAAGAATGGGTAACGTATTTGCTAGCTCTTCTTTGCGAACTTCAACCATTTCCCCAGTTTTCTTAATTTTGACTTCAACGATACCATCCACCGCTTTTTTACCTACTGTAATTCTAATTGGACAGCCAATTAAATCGGAATCTGCAAATTTCACACCTGCACGCTCATTACGATCGTCAACGAGTACTTGATAACCAGCAGCTAACATCGTTTGTTCGACTTCTTCGGTTAAGTTCGTTTGGTTTTCGTCTTTTAGATTCATTTGAACAACATGTAAATCAAAAGGCGCGATTCCTTTAGGCCAGTTAATGCCATTTTCATCTGAATTTTGTTCAACGATTGCTGAAAGCAGACGACTTACGCCAATTCCGTAACAACCCATAATGACAAATTTTTCACGTCCATTTTCATCTAATACGGTTGCGCCCATTGATTCACTATAGCGTGTGCCTAATTTAAAGATATGTCCGATTTCGATTCCACGTGTAAATGCCAATACACCATTATTATCAGGTGATGGATCTCCTTCTTGAACAAAGCGAAGGTCTTCATATGAGATCACTTCAAAATCTCGTTCTGGGTTGACATTCACATAATGGAACCCAGTTTCATTCGCTCCAGTAATAGCGTTCGCTAAGTCTTGGACATGACGATCAGCGTAGACTTTTACTTCTTCTGCTACACCGATTGGACCAACAGAGCCGAAATCTGCTCCTAGGTATTTTTGAGCATCTTCTTCTGTTGCTTCTTCTAAGAAATCAACCGCTAAAAAGTTTTTCAGTTTCACATCATTGACATCGTGGTCCCCACGTACTAATACCAATACTGGGTTTTCGTCAGCCATAAATAAAACAGATTTGATGATTTTTTGTGGTTCAGTTTCAAAGAAGTTCGCTACTTCTTCAATCGTTTTTACATCTGGTGTCGCAATTTTTTCTAATTCAAGTTGTGTTTCATGTGATTTTTTAGGGACATAATAACTTGTCGCCATTTCTAAGTTAGCGGCATAATCGCTTTCTGTTGAGTAACAGATCGTATCTTCACCGATTTCTGAGATCGCCATGAATTCTTTTGAATCTTTACCACCCATTGCGCCACCATCACCAATGATTGCTCGGAAATCTAACCCACAACGTTTGAAAATCTCAGTATATGCTTTTTCATAATCTTTATACGCTTCATCTAAACTTTCTTCTGATGAATGGAAAGAGTAAGCATCTTTCATAATAAATTCTCTGCCACGTAATAACCCAAACCGTGGACGTTTTTCATCACGATATTTTGTCTGGATTTGGTAAAGGTTCAACGGCAATTTTTTATAGGAATTGACTTCATTGCGAATCAATTCAGTAAATGTTTCTTCATGAGTTGGACCTAAGATCATTTTGCGATCATTACGATCATTGAGACGATATAAATTTGGGCCGTAAGTTTCATAACGACCAGATTCTTCCCACAATTCCGCAGGTAAGAGAGCTGGCATCAACATTTCGACAGCGCCAATCTTTTCAAATTCTTCACGCATGATCGTTTTTAATTTTTCCAATACACGATTAGCAAGAGGCAAATAAGAATAAATACCAGCTGAAACTTGGCGAATATACCCTGCTCTTAATAAAATTTGATGACTTAGTACTTCTGCATCATTTGGAACTTCTCGTAATGTTGGAATCAACATTTTTGATTGTCTCATTCTATATACTCCTTCATTTCTCATATAATCATTTATCGTTTGTAATTATACCCTATTTATAAACTTTTTCTAGAAAAAGAATCGTTGGATATCATTCCATGTGACTAATACCATTAAAAGCATCAATAAACCGAAGCCTGCTAATGTGATAAAGCCTTCTTTTTCTTGGCTGATTGGTTTTCCACGAATCCCTTCCACGACGTTCAAGACAAGCTTTCCTCCGTCAAGCGCTGGAATTGGTAATAAGTTAACGATTCCCAAATTCATCGAAAGAATGGCCATCAAGCTAATGACCGTTAATATTCCTTGATCTGCAGCTTCTGAAGATAATTGGAACATCATTACAGGACCGCCCAATTTATTTAAACTAAAGTTTGTAAATAATGAGCCTAGTGCTTTAAAAATTTCTAATGAACTACTGAAAGCTTGTTGTGTTCCTCCAATGATTTTGTCAAAAAATCCCGTTTTCATTGGTGCTTTGATTCCTAATTGCCCATATTTTTTTCCATTCGATTCTACCACGCCTGGTGTTACTGAAAGGGTTTGTTTCTGTCCATTGCGCTCGACTTCAACACTGAGTTTTTTCCCAGGATTCTCGGTGATCGTAGCCGTTAGATCTCCCCAAGAATGAATGGCATTACCATTGATCTCCAAGATTTTATCATTTTCTTTTAAACCAGCAGTTTGTGCTGCACCATTAGGTAAGACTTCGCCAATTTGGTTCGTGTTAGTGACTTGAACTCCGCCATGCATAAAAGCAAGCAGAATAAATAACAAAATAGCTAACAAGAAATTATTCATTGGTCCTGCGAAATTCGTCAACATCCGTTGCCATAATTTGGCTGATTGGAACTGCACGTCTTTTGGAGCGATTCGAAGTTCTGTGCCATCGGCTTCAATGATCGAAGCATCATGCGCGACAGAATAAGTCACTTCTTGTTCTTCCTCGCCATTGACATAGCCAGTAATCGTTAATTCTTCTTCAAGATCATAACGAATCAATTCCATCGGGATACTATTTGTAAGCTGTACTTTTTTACTTAAATTGATTTTCTCTACGATACCATCAGAATTTAATAAAAGAGATAACGGCATTCCCGGAGCCATCTCTGTTTCATCGTCCCCGTTTCCTGCCATCCTCACATAACCTCCGATTGGCAATAAACGTAGTGTATAGGTAGTTCCGTCCTTAGCTTGATGCCCATAGATTTTGGGTCCCATACCAATTGCAAACTCTCGAACGAGAATTCCTGATCGTTTCGCAAAGAAGAAGTGTCCAAATTCATGAACAATGACCAAAATGCCAAAAACAATAATAAATGTAATAATTGTTTTCATTTTACATTCTCCTTTACTTTTTTAGGTTAAATAAAACATCTTAATTTTACCATATTAATAGCTATTCACCAATAGCCCTAGTTTTTTTAAAGAAAAGAGGTGGCGCTGGAAATAATCAATTTTTAGAAATAAGCCGAATAATCCAAAACTATTTTTCTTCTGGATTATTCGGCTTATTTTCTGAACGAACAACTTCTAAGACACCACGCATTCTTTTTTGAGTAATATGTGAACATAAAGTTCGCATATTGATTTGAAAAAAGATAATGCTTCATTCCCATGCCCATATTTAGCTAACAACTCATTGACATACTATTAAACTATTGTTATTTATAAATGAGTAGACGATTGGGCAAGTGCTCATTCAAGTCTTTGATGATCACTAGATCAATCCAAATAAATGCATGATTGGAAAGACAAAAAGCAAACTATCAAAACGATCTAGTATCCCGCCATGCCCTGGTAAGATATTCCCAGAATCTTTGACATCGTAGTGACGTTTGATCGAAGATTCAACGAGATCACCAAATTGTCCCACGATCGATAAGAGCATCGTTACAAGGAGCATGAAGAACAGCCCATGTCCAAATAATTCTTTGGCTGGATAGAACAAGAAGTACAACAAAGCAACGACTAATGCACTAGTAATACCACCTAATGCTCCTTCGATTGTTTTATTCGGTGAAACATCTGGACTTAACTTATGTTTTCCGTATTGTCTTCCAACCATATAAGCACCGATATCAGTTGCCCAAACGACAAATAATCCAAAGAGCAAGACTGCCAAACCTTCTGTTCTTGCATTGACGAAATTTTGAAATCCAATACCTACATATAAACTAGTAATTACCGGGAATCCCGCCTCATCAATCGTATAAGTATTCTTTGAAATAACTGATGTCCCTAACAAGATCATGACGATCAAGTAAAAGAGCATAAACGTGCTTGTCTTCTCCGGTAAAAAGAAAAACCAACGTTCTTTTGGTAGAACTAAAATAACTGCTCCAATCGCTGATAATATTCCTTCAAAACTTAACAACGTCAAGCCCTTCATACGGAATAACTCATAGACACCGACGACTGCTAACAAAGCTGCTACAAATTCGATTGTGATTCCACCGATCCATATAATTGGTATAAATAGGACCAGGGCAATAGCAGCTGTGATCACTCGTTGCTTCATGACTGATCTCCTTCTTTCTCTGTTTTCTTCACGCCACCGAAACGACGGTCTCTGTTTTGAAATGCTGCGATTGCTTCTTCTAGATGCGCCCCATCAAAATCAGGCCACAAAGCTTTTGTGAAATACAATTCGCTGTATGCAAGTTGCCAAAGCAAGAAGTTACTAATTCTTTCTTCCCCACTTGTTCGAATAACCAATTCAGGATCCCGCCATTCGGTTGGCAAAAAACCAGTCATGAGATGATCTGCAATCAGTTCTTCGTCAATAGCTTCAATCGCAGTTTCTTCATTTTTGACTTCTTCAGCAATTTTTTTGACTGCTGTCACAATCTCTGCTCTGCTTCCATAATTCAAAGCAAAGTTAAGGATCATTCCAGTATTATCTTTTGTTTGCTCAATTGCTCGACGAACAGCATCTTGTGTATGTTCAGGTAATACTTCTTCATAGCCCATGACACGAACCTGAACGTTTTCTTTGATCAATTCTGGAACAAATGTATCAAAAAAATCCACTGGAAGTTGCATCAAAAAACGGACTTCATCTTTTGGTCGTTTCCAATTTTCTGTTGAAAAAGCATAGAGGGTTAAAACTTTCACACCTAAACGAGAAGCTTGTTTGGTTACTTTTTTAACTGTCTCCATCCCTTCTTTATGTCCAGCAACTCGAGGTAAACGTCGATTTTGGGCCCAACGACCATTTCCGTCCATAATGATTGCGATATGCTGAGGAATGGGACCTTCAGCCGCAAAATGAAAATCACTTTTTTCTTGAATATACTTGTTTTTTTGCGGAAAAAAACGTAACATTCTTTTTCCTCCTATACTTAAAAGTTACCACTATCTTTAGTATTATATCAATTTATCACGTGATTTCCTATGCTGGATTACTTTTTTTAGTTATTTCTACGACTTTTTTCTTATTTTTTAACTTTTGCTATAAAAAAAGCCTAGGACAAGAAATCGTCCAAGGCTTTTTAGTAGGTGTAAAAATACATAAACGGCATTGATAAAAGACTGATTCTACCAAGCTTTATGATTAAACATCCAGTAATTCTTGTTCTTTGTCACTAGCGATTTTATCTACTTCTTTGATGCTTTCATCGGTTAGTTTTTGTACTTCTTTTTCTAATCCACGTAGATCATCTTCTGTGATATCGCCATTTTTTTGTTGTTTTTTGTATTCATCAATTGCATCACGACGAATGTTACGAACAGCGATTTTCGCATTTTCTGCTTCTTTTTTTACATCTTTTGCTAATTCTTTACGACGTTCTTCAGTTAATTGAGGAATAATTAAACGAATGACATTCCCATCATTGGTTGGACTGATTCCAATATCACTTGCCATAATTGCTTTTTCAACATCTTGTAAAATGCTCTTATCAAATGGAGTGATCATTAAAACACGTGCTTCCGGGATTTGAATTGAAGCCATTTGGTTCAAAGGTGTTGGTGCACCATAATAATTAACTGTGATTCGATCAAGTAAACTTGCATTGGCACGTCCTGCACGAATTTGTCCAAGCTCACGTTGTAAATTTTGTGCTGCTTTTTGCATCTTTTCTTTTGCTTCTGTCATAATTGCATCTGCCATTTTTTATTTCCCCCTTACAGTTGTTCCGATATTTTCGCCTAAGATTGCACGACGGATATTTCCATGTTCATTTAAATTAAAGACAAGCAATGGGATGTCATTGTCCATGCTTAGTGAGCTAGCGGTAGAGTCCATTACCTGCAACCCTTTTGCAATCACTTCTAAATGAGTCAATTCTTCAAATTTCACAGCATTTGAATCTAATTTTGGATCAGCTGAATAAACACCATCAACATTGTTTTTAGCCATTAAAATAACATCAGCGCCAATCTCAGCTGCGCGTAATGCTGCAGTGGTGTCTGTTGAAAAGTATGGATTCCCAGTTCCACCTGCAAAAATCACGATTCGGCCTTTTTCTAAATGACGTTCTGCTTTTCTGCGAATATATGGTTCAGCAATTTGTCGCATTTCGATTGATGTTTGGACACGTGTTGGCACACCAACATTTTCCAAAGTATCTTGCAACGCTAAAGCATTCATTACAGTTGCCAGCATCCCCATGTAATCAGCTTGAGCACGTTCCATTCCCATCTGAGCACCGATTTGTCCGCGCCAAATATTGCCGCCGCCTACCACGATAGCCATTTCAACGCCTAATTCGTGTACTTCTTTGATTTCTTGGATGATTTCTTTAATAACAGGCGGTTTAATTCCAAAGCCTTCATTCCCAGCTAAAGCTTCTCCACTTAATTTTAAGACAACACGCTGATATTTCGGTGTGACCATGTTCATTCCTCCAATATTTTCTATTGCTATTTTACCATATTCAGGTAATTTAGCCACTAAAAGTCTAACTATTTGTACCTATGCCTAAAAAAAAGAGCTGTGACATACGTCGCTGCTCCTTTTTAATTCCAAATAAGCATACTATCTAATGTTGATCCAACATTTAAAAAGTGACTCGCAAAATGAATCAACATTAGATAACATATACTCAATTTTCAGAATTATTTTTTCACTTGGTTCATAACTTCTTCAACAAAGTTGTCTTCGCGTTTTTCGATTCCTTCGCCAACTTCAAAGCGTACAAAAGTTTTCACTGTAGCACCTTTAGAAGCAACATATTTTTCAACAGTCATATCAGGATCTTTAACGAATGGTTGGTCAACCAAAGCGATTTCTGCTTTAAATTTCTTCAAGCGTCCTTCTACCATTTTTTCAACGATATTAGCAGGCTTACCTTCGTTTAAAGCTTGTTCTGTAAGAACAGTTTTTTCATGTTCTAATTCAGCTTCAGGAATTTGAGTTTCGTTTACATAGCGAGGATTGATTGCAGCTACGTGCATAGCAACGTCTCTTGCTACAGATTCATCAGTTGTTCCATCTAAAACAGTCAATACAGCGATACGTCCGCCCATGTGTAAGTAACCACCGAAAGCAGCGTTATCTTCTTTTTCAACTACTTCAAAACGACGGAAGCTGATTTTTTCTCCGATTACTTGTGTTGCTTCGATCAAGTCAGATTCGATCGTACCTTTTTCTGTTTTGATCTTCATTGCAGCTTCCATGTCTGCAGGTTTGTTTTCTGCAACAAGTTCAGCGATTTCTTTCACTAGATCTTGGAACATTTCGTTTTTAGAAACAAAGTCTGTTTCTGAGTTAACTTCAACGATTGCTGCAGTATTTCCTTTGATTGCTACTGAAGCTAATCCTTCAGCTGCAATACGATCATTTTTCTTAGCTGCTTTAGCCATTCCTTTTTCACGTAAAAGATCTACTGCTTTTTCCATATCGCCTTCTACTTCAACTAATGCTTTTTTCGCATCCATCATACCTACGCCTGTCATTTCGCGTAGTTCTTTTACCATTTTAGCTGTTACGTCTGCCATTATTGTATCCTCCTATAGTTTCTTTTTAAAAAAAGCTGTTTCAAAGGAGAGTGAGGCTTGTCGCCTAGCCTTTGAAACAGCTCCATCATTTAAAAATTATTCTGCTGAAGTGTTGTCGCCTTCTACAACGTCAACGATTTCTTCGATTGAAGTAGCATTGTTTTCTACTACAAAGTCTTCTTCAACTACTTGGTCTTCCCCTTGGTTACCTTCGATAAATGCATCAGCCATTTTTGAAGTAATCAATTTAACGGCACGGATTGCATCGTCATTTGAAGGGATAACTACGTCGATTTCGTCTGGGTCGCAGTTTGTATCAACCATAGCTACGATTGGGATATTTAATTTATGCGCTTCTTGAACAGCAATGCGCTCTTTACGTGGGTCAACGATGTACATTACATCTGGAATTCTTGGCATATCAGCGATACCACCCAAGAATTTTTCAAGACGTTCACGTTGTTTGTTCAAACCAGCAACTTCTTTTTTAGGTAGAACTTCAAAAGTTCCATCTTCTTCCATTGCATTGATTTGTTTCAAACGGCTGATACGTTTTTGGATTGTATCCCAGTTAGTCAATGTTCCACCTAACCAACGATGGTTTACAAAGTATTGTCCAGCACGTGTTGCTTCATCTTTGATTGCTTCTTGTGCTTGTTTTTTCGTACCTACGAATAAAGCCACGCCGCCTTCTTCTGCAACGCTCTTCATGTAGTCATAAGCTGCATCTACTAACTTAACAGTTTTTTGTAAGTCGATGATGTAGATTCCGTTTCTTTCTGTGAAGATATATTTCTTCATTTTTGGGTTCCAGCGACGAGTTTGGTGACCAAAATGTACGCCGGCTTCTAGTAATTGTTTCATTGAAATTACTGCCATTTTTGTTTCCTCCGATTTGGTTTTTATTTTTCCTCTCCCTGTCTTTCACCTCGCTGACAAACTTTTTCAAGCACCTATCAACGATCCAACAGGAATGTGGATTTATTGATACAAAAAGCATCTTCAAACATTATACAAGTAACCTACCTGTATAGCAATAGCTAAAGAGACATTCTTGCTCAACATTCAATATTTTACCTGACTTGCTAGTAAATATCAAGAGAAATCTCTAGTTGCCTCTGCATTTATTCTCATCTTTTATGCTTTACTCTCTCATTAACAAATGATCATAATTCCTAGAGTTATCTCATAAATCAGAATAATATTGGGCAACTCGATTTTTTTTTGATATGATACATGTGAAATCTTTCGTAAAGGAGAAAGAATATGCGTAAATCTGAGCGACATTTACTTATTAAACAAGTGATCGGGGAATTTACGATCCGTACACAAGAAGAACTCTTGGCCAAACTGGAGAATTATGGTGTGACAGCGACACAAGCTACGATTTCCAGAGATATTCGTGACTTAAAAATCGTAAAAGTACCAGATGAAAATGGCGTTTCCCATTTTGTTCTTTTTCAAGGAAAAAAAGGACTCGAAGCAAAAACAGATGATGAAAAACGGTTAGTCCAAATGATCGAAGACATCGTGTTAAAAGTGGAACGGGTCCATTTTCTGACGGTCGTCCATACCTTACCAGACAACGCACATCTTTTCGCTGCCGTTTTAGACGATATCAAACCACCTCATATCGTCAGTACGATTGCCGGGTTCGATACAACCATTATCATTTCCAAAGATGAAGAAGAAGCAAAATTGGTGGAAGCCTTCTTACATGCTCCCAAAGAAACAACACTTTTTTAAGCCAACTAAATTTAATCAACGCAGCATGAATCAATGAATGGATGATATCTGTCCCAATCACTTCTATATAAAATAAACCGACCCTCACGAAAGCTACTATTATAAGTAAGCCTTTCGTAAGGGACGGTTTATTTGTGTACGTTACTTTTCTTACATTTTATCTGGTGCGTGTAAGCCAAGCAAACGTAAATCTTCTTTTAACAAGACTGTTACAGCATAAACTAATGCTAAACGCGCTTCTTTTTGGTCATCTTCAACTAAAATTTTAGTATGTGCATAATATTTATTAAATGCTTGAGCTAACTTGATTGCATGTTTCGCAATAATAGACGGTTCGTATTTTTCACCTGCTTGTAAAACAGTTTCTGGGTATTTTTGAATCAATTTTACAACTTCCCAGCTGTTTTCATCATTCAAGGCGTATTCTTGATCTGCCGATGGCGTAAAGTCGGCTTTTGCTAACAAGCTGACAGCACGAGCATGTGTATATTGTACATAAGGTCCTGTTTCACCTTCGAAACGGACAACTTCTTCTAAATTAAAGTCAAATGTATTTAGGCGATCGTTTTTTAAATCATGGAAGATAACTGCGCCAACACCGACTTGTTTAGCTACCACATCTTTATTTTCTAAATCAGGATTTTTCTCACTGATCTGTTCTTTAGCAGAGTCAATGGCTTCATTTAGCACTTCTTCAAGTAAAACAATTTTCCCTTTACGTGTTGATAGTTTTTTACCACCTTGAGTAATCAATCCGAATGGGATGTGATGCATATCATCTGACCAATCAAAGCCTAATTCTTTAAGAACAGCTTTCAATTGTTTGAAGTGATAACTTTGTTCGTTTCCGACAACATACAATGATTGTTTAAAATCATAGGTGCGTTTGCGGTAAAGAGCTGCTGCTAAATCACGAGTGATATAAAGTGTTGCACCATCTGATTTCTTGATCAACGCTGGGTTCAAATCATAAGCTGATAAGTCAACGATTTCAGCACCTTTATCTGCTTGCAATAAATGTTTTTCTTCTAAAAGTTCTACGATTTCATCCATTTTATCGTTATAGAAAGCTTCACCATTTAAAGAATCAAAACGAACTTCTAATAGATCGTAGATTTTATTGAACTCTTTCATAGATTCGTCGCGGAACCATTGCCATAATTCAATGGCTTCTTTGTCGCCTTCTTCCAAACGTTTAAACCATGAACGTGCTTCATCATTCGATTCTGGTTCTGTTTCAGCCACTTCATGGAATTGAACATACAGACGCAACAATTCATTGATTGGTTCAGAACGTACTGCTTCTTCTGAACCCCATTTTTTATAAGCCACAATCAGTTTCCCAAACTGTGTGCCCCAATCTCCTAAATGATTGATACGAATCGGGTTGTAGCCTAATTTTTCCATGATAAATCCGATGGAGTTCCCGATAACTGTAGAACGCAAATGCCCCATTGAAATCGGCTTTGCAATATTAGGAGAAGACATATCGATTGGTACGTTTCCGTTATTTCCGATGGAGCTGTCGCCATAATGTTCTTTTTCTTTCACGACAGAAGCCAAAACTTCTTTACTGATCATCGCTTTATTCATAAAGAAGTTTAAGTAAGGACCAACCACTTCGATTTTTTCAAAGTTTGTTGAATCGATTTTTTCTGCTAGGTCAGCTGCAATTTGTTGAGGGGCTTTTCGATAGATTTTCGCTAATGAAAAGGCAGGAAAGGCTACATCCCCATGGTCTGCAGATTTTGGATTTTCTAATAGTTTTTCTACTTGTTCCATTGTAAGATCGTCTTTGACAACGTCATAGATCGCTTTTGATACAATATCTTTGTTATTCATTTACATTCCTCCTATAAATACTTTTGTTTGCTGAAAACAAAAAAATCTCTAGTGATCATAGATAACTATGATCACTAGAGACGAGATATCCCGCGGTACCACTCCAGTTGTCCTATTTGCTAGGACCAGCTTCATCTGATATCGGTTGATAGCCGTCTGTCTTAGACAGAGTTCTCCAAGTGCGCTTCATTGTATCCTCTCGTTTGGCTTTCACCACACCCAAACTCGCTTTGATCAAGTAAATACAATTACTCTCTTGTTCAACAAACTATGAAATTATTATATTAATTGAATTATAGCAGAAAAAAAAACTGCTGGCTAGGGATTTCTTATAAAAAATGTCCAGAAGGTCTAAAGGAGAAGAAATACCAACTGGACACTTTTTAACATAGTTCATCTCCTAAGAAAAAGAATTCTTAGTTATCCGCTACGATGATCGTTCCTTCTTCAGATGCGAGAAGGTTCTCGATATTTTCTAAAGAAGTAATAATCGCTTTAGCTTTTGGTTTTGCCTCAACAAAGGCAATTGCCGCTTCGACTTTTGGCAGCATACTTCCTGGTGCAAATTGATTTTCATCAATGTATTGCTTCATTTCTGAAACTGAAACAGTTTCTAGTTTCTTTTGATCTGGTTTTTGATAATTTACATAAACATTATCTACTCCAGTTAAAACGATCAATAGATCTGCATCGATAATTTCCGCTAATTTTTCAGAAGCAAAATCTTTATCGATAACCGCTTCTCTACCTTCTAAACCAGTTGCCGTTTCCACAACAGGAATTCCACCACCACCAACAGAGACTGTAATCACGCCTTGTTCTACTAGCGTTTCAATCACTCGTGCTTCTTTAATTGAAATTGGTTTAGGAGAAGCCACTACTTTACGCCAGCCACGACCAGCATCTTCTTTAAAGGTTACTGTTGAATCAGCTTTCATTTGTTCATTGGCTTCTTCTTCGGTATAGAATGGTCCTACTGGTTTGCTTGGGTTTTTAAATGATGGATCGTTTTCATCAACGATGACTTGCGTAACAAGTGAAACCACATCTTTATCGATGCCTTTTTCTTTCAATACTTCACCCATTGCATTTTGTAACCAATACCCAATTGATCCTTCTGTCATTGCAACACAAGTATCTAAAGGCATCGCTGGTGTCTTTTCTGAGTCAGCTGCTTGTTGTTGGATCAGCAAATTCCCTACTTGTGGTCCATTCCCGTGAGAAATGATCAACTCATCCCCTTGTTCAATGAATTTTACTAAGTATTTTGCTGTTTCCATCAATGCCTCTTGTTGTGCTTTTGCACTTGCATCTGTTGATAAAATCGCATTACCACCTAATGCGACAACTACTTTACGATTTGCCATATTTGTCTTCCTTTCTCCAGAGAGTTCTGAATTTTCTCAATGACAAAACAAGCCAGCCCATGATGAGGTCCATTAAAGCTGACTCGTTTTGTTCTTGAGATGAATGTGATTAACCGTTACACACGAGGAATAAACAAGTTACCAAGTGTTGCTGCCATGATCGCTTTGATTGAGTGCATGCGGTTTTCTGCTTGGTCGAATTGACGTGCATATTTACTGCGGAAGACTTCATCAGTAACTTCCATCTCAGTAATGCCGAAGCGTTCTTTCATTTGTTCACCATAGATTGTGTTTGTATCATGGAACGCTGGTAAGCAATGTAAGAAAATCAAACGGTCAGTATTGTGCGTTTTTTCGATCATTTCCATGTTGATTTGGTAAGGTTTCAACAATTTGATTCGTTCTTCAAATTTATCTTCTTCACCCATTGATACCCAAACATCTGAATAAAGTACGTCAGCACCGTCAACACCTTTATCCACGTCATCAGTGATCATTAATTGTGAACCAGATTTAGCAGCAAATTCTTCTGCCATTTTGACGATTTCTTCTTCTGGTTGTAATTCTTTTGGTGCTACGATACGCATGTTTGCACCTAAAATAGCCCCAGTCACAAGTAAAGAGTTCGCCATGTTGTTACGTCCGTCACCACAATACGCCACTGTGATTCCTTCAACTGTTCCAAAGTTTTCTTGGATTGTTAAGAAATCTGCGATCATTTGTGTTGGATGCCATTCGTCTGTTAAGCCATTCCATACTGGAACACCAGAAAATTCTGCTAGTTCTTCCACCATTTTTTGGCTAAAGCCGCGGAACTCAATTCCGTCAAACATTCGACCTAATACTTTAGCTGTATCTTCTGTTGATTCTTTTTTACCTAATTGGATATCATTGGCACCTAGATATTCAGGATGCGCACCTAAATCGATTGCTGCAGTTGTAAAAGCTGCACGTGTACGAGTAGACGTTTTTTCAAATAAAAGTGCAATGTTTTTACCTTCTAAGTAGTGATGTGGAATGCCACGTTTTTTCAAATCTTTTAAGTGCTCAGAAAAATCGATTAGATATTGCAATTCTTCTTTTGTAAAATCTTTTTCTGCTAATAAACTTCTTCCTTGAAATACTGACTCTTTCATAACTAAAATTCTCCTTTAGGTTGTTTGTTTTTGTTTTAAAGAGGAAATCTAGTGGCAGCTGACAGTTAGACTGCCACTAGCATTCATATTATTTTAAATCTTCACGTACTAATGGTTGGCTCATGCAGCGTGGACCACCACGACCGCGTGACAACTCACTTGAATTGATTTCCAATACTTTGATGCCATAGCTACGTAATAATTCATTGGATACATAGTTACGGTTGTACGTTACGACAACACCTGGTGCGATTGCCAGGGTGTTAGAACCATCATTCCATTGTTCACGAGGAGCAACGATCGCATCACCATTACCAGTTGGGATCAAGACTAAATCATCCAAACCTAACGCAGCTTTTAATGACGCTTGTAAGTCATCTGAATGAGCGATCTTGATATCATCGCCTGCTTGTTCGATCGTAAAGACATCCATTTTTCCTTCTTTACTTTGGATTGCTGGATGGATCGTGAATTTATCATGGTCAACCATGGTAAACACAGTATCTAAATGCATCATTGCTCGATTGTTAGGAATCTTGATTGCTAGGACTTTTTCAAAGCCTGCATGTTTAGCAAATAAATTACGTGCTAATTTTTCGATTGCTTTAGCGCTTGTTCGTTGTGAGATACCTACAGCGACGACTTTGTCACTTAGGATTAATTCATCTCCACCTTCGATGTGATCAGGGTTTTCACGATCTAACCATACTTCAACCCCTTTGTTCGCAAAACGTGGGTGATGTTTCAAGATGTATTCAGTAAACATTGATTCACGACGACGTGCTTCAAATGTCATCATGTTAACAGTCATCCCATTTCCCATTGATGCGGAAGGATCACGTGTAAAGTAAAGGTTTGGCATTGGGTCCATATAGAATGGATAGTCGTCATCTGAAGAAAGATCATACAGACTGTTTGAACGAACTGAAATATCTTTCGTGCGGACACCCGCCATAATTTTATCTACCATTTCTTGGGTTTCCATTGATAGAAGGAACTCATGAAGACCATCTCTTACAGCAGAAGATGCAATGCGGGATTCGTCTAACATTTTATTTAAAAATTGTTCTTTGACATTGCCGGCATCAATTGCTTCTGCAGCTAATTTTTCTAGATATAAAGTTTCGACGCCTTCATCTTGCAATGTCTTTGCAAAATAGTCATGCTCTTCTTGTGCGATTGGCAGATATGGAATATCATCAAACAACAGACGGTCCATAATATCTGGTGTTAAATTTTCCACTTCTTGTCCAGGTCGTTTCAATAAAACTGTCTTTAACTTCCCTATCTCAGAGAAAACGTGAATAGGTTTATCCATGTTGTGTTGCCTCCTTCGTTTTGATTACATACATAGAATACCGCCTTTTTGTAACCACTTTCATAATTTCTTCTCATCTAAAACGAGAGCAATTTCACATTATTAGAAGACAATTAAATAAATAAACGTTTTTACATTTTTTATTAACTTTTATCACTTTTTTTATACTGAAAACTCTCTCAAAAAAATATTTATTCATTAAAAAATTATTTTTGAATATTTTCTTTTTCGATATTTCACAAGGTTGATAGCGCTTGCTTTATGTAATAATTGTGTTTTTTATACAAAAATACCAATCATTAAAAAGAATTATGCAATCTATCCGTATAAATTATTCATAATAACAAAAAAGACTGATCACAAAGAATAAAATTGCTTTTTTAACCATGATTTTTCTTCTAGGTTAAAACTTTACATTTAAGCCAAAACCAGTCACAATATAGTATGTAGCTGAAAGTAAGGAGTGGGAGTTTTATGCGTATAAATAGAATTGATTATCATTTTTCAAAGTTACGCTATCAACCTGATTTTGAAAACTTTACTGACGAGGAATTTGAGCTCATTAAAGAGCATACGATCCTTCGTTCTTATAAAAAAGGACAAATTTTATTTGATGAAGGAGATGAACGACAACGTCTCTACATTTTAACATCAGGATTGGTTCGTCTAGAACGATATGATGAAAGTGCTACTTATTATTATTATGATTATGTCAATCCAAATAACCTTTTCCCAATGTCTGGTATTTTTGAAGAAGGAATTTATTCATACACTGCTCAAGCAATGACAGACATCGAAACTTTCTCTTTCCCAGTATCTTGTTATGAAAAAATTGCGAAAAACAATCCAAAACAATTACTCTATATGATCCATAAAATCTCAAAAGTAGTAGCGATGCACGAACTGCGGATACAGATCGGTTTAACTTCTAGCGCTTTTGATCGAGTGAAACAAAACTTATTCATTTTAAAAGAAGAGCTTGGCATACCAACCACAGATGGCCATGTCGAAATTCCATACCCTATCACACTAAAAGAATTAGCGGTTAATAGTGGGACAACGAGAGAGACTGCTGGACAAGTAATCAAACAGTTAAAAGATTCTGGTTTATTAGATTACCAAAAGAAACGGTTTACTTTTTGTAAAACTGCTGTGACGCCTGCTTTAAGAGAATAAAAAAACATACTAAGATGAGGCTGCCCTTATCTTAGTATGTTTTATTTTTTGTCTAAGCCTGATTTATTTGTAAAGGAGACAAAGAGACCTTTTCATCCTTGTTTGCGGTGCTGATGCCAAAATAGGAGGTGTCTAGGAATCATTATCGCTATTAGTGGTTTCAAGACATACAGATAATGAACTTTAACAACCTGTAATTCTTTGAAATTACGATATTTCAACCGACTTTCCCCAAGGCGATTTTTCCAGGAAATTTTTTTATAATACTCTTTATCTTGATAGTAATAAACTAAGTTTTCTTGTAAATTATAACCTTTGTGTCCCTTCGCATATAACCGCATATATAGGTCATAATCTTGTCCTCTAACAGTATCTTTTGAAACTCGATAACCCGCTACAGATTCTAAGATGTGTTTTCTAAACATAGCCGATGGATTGATGAACGGACTCGTTTTCAAGAGATCTTTTATTTCAGGTCGTTCTTTGACCACCCGTTCACCATAGACACCCTCTTGGTCCCATAAATAGGCATTACTGCCAACAAAACCAAATTCTGGATGAGCCTCTAAAAACGCTACTTGCTTTGCCATACGTTCCACGTGACAATAATCATCGTCATCTAGTTGCATAATGTAGTTCCCCCGTGCATGTTTGATTGCCTGGTTGCGAGTATAAGCACTTTTAGAATTTCTAGCGTTTTGATAGATTCTGATACGTTGATCTTGTTTTTTTAATTTCGTTAAAAGTTCCCAAGTATGATCTGTTGATCGATCATCGACAATAATGATTTCAAAATCTTGATAGCTTTGTCTTAGTACAGAATTGACTGCTCGCTCAATCGATTTTTCTGCATTGAAAGTGGGAATAATCACACTAATCATTTGACTGCTCCTTTTTTCCATTTACTAGAGATCCCTGTTCTTTCACAACGAGTAAACCTACTAAGATCCATAGTAATCGTGAATTTTGTAAAGAAATACTAAAAGAAAAAATAATATTCGCTAATATTAAGAGACACAGCAACCATTTTTTCAGCAATAATTTTCTGACAAACTGACCAAATACCAACAACATTCCCATCATTGCTGGGACTATTCCCCATTCAACAGCTATTTGTAAAAAAGTATTATGAGCAATCGTCGGGCTTCCACTAACTGATAAAGCAACTGAAGAGTAGTCAACGAAACCGATACCCATGAAATGAGTCCGCGTTAACAAAAGTTGTGCTGTTTTCCAAGCTTCTGTTCTACCGGAACCTCCAGCAACGATTGCGCCATAAAAATTAGTGAAGACTCCCTCAAATCGGACAAATTGCGGAATGGAAAGAAAACGTGCAATTAAATTACTTACATAATCAGCAAAAAGAAAATGCGTACCGATAATCAATACACTCGCTGTCATGATTGTCATTACAAGATGTTTGACGTTGATATTTTTCCTAAATAATTTTTGAATTAGAAATAACAAATTGATTACTAAAAACGCTACAACGCCTGTTTTGGAAGCAGATAACAAAATACAGAATGTATAACCCATGAATGCAATCAGGTTCTTCCACTTACCTTTAAATGGTCTTAAGTACCAGATACAGTAGCCACATGTTTGAAGATAAGCAAAATAGTTAGGATCATTCATGAATCCTTTCAAACGTAGATCACCGAACAAAACAAATGATTTCAAACTTGCTGGAGCTACTAGAAAAATGAACATACTAAGACAGCCAAAAAAAGTGTTCCGACTTTTACCCCAGATAAAAAATCTTTTTTCAACTCTGGATTTATATGAAGGATCGAGATCGTTAGAATCAAATAAAGGAGATTGACGAAAAATTTTTGTCCCGTCATGATGACTGAAAAAAGCGAAACAGAAGTATCCACCCATGAACTTAACAATATCGTGGACAATAACCGCCAACAAATAACCCCAATAAAAAATAGTACTAATTGTTTACTGAACACCACTTTTTTCATTAGTAGAAGGTAGCCAACTAATAGCACCATAAATACATCACTTATTGACATATTGATCCCGAAAAAAACACGCGAAATACAGAGTGTAAATCCCAATAGGTAAAATAACCTTCCTAAAATTTTTTGGTTGCTTTTCGTTAATTCATCAATTGATGAGTACCCATTTGCTTCAATTGTTTTCATTTTCTATCTCCCCGTGTGCCTTTAACAGCAAAAATTCACTGATTGATTTATTTTTCCAATCATCATTTCTATCTTTCCTTCATTCATTAGAAGCATTTGCAAACGCTATAACTTTCTTGGCTGCTTCGCTTTCATCTTCTGGTAACTGTTCAATTAGCTGGGTGACTTCTTTTAAAGAAAAGCCTTTAATGTCCCCAACAAAAATCTTCTCAAAAATTTGCGTTTCTTTCTTTTCTTTTTCTAATAGCAATTCTTCATATAATTTTTCCCCAGGACGTATCCCTGTTTCAACAATCTCGATATCTTCTTCTGTATAACCACTCAAATGGATCATATTCTTAGCTAGATCCACGATCTTGATTGGCTTATCCATATCCAAAACAAAAATTTCTCCTCCCTTAGCCAATGCACCTGATTGAATAACTAATCTGCTCGCTTCAGGGATCGTCATGAAGTAGCGGGTCATCCGAAAATCGATGACAATGATCGGTCCCCCTCTTAAAATCTGTTCTTTAAACAGTGGAATAACACTACCTCTAGACCCAAGTACATTCCCGAAACGGACAGCCGAAAACTTGGTCTCACCAGATTGGTTCAGACTTGTGATTAACATTTCTGCGATTCTTTTTGTTGCTCCCATCACATTTGGCGGGCGATTTGCTTTATCAGAAGAAATCATCACAAAGTTCTTAACATGATTTTTTTTAGCTGCTTCCGCCACATTTTTTGTTCCGTTAATATTATTCTTAATTGCTTCTGTGGGATTATATTCCATCAGCGGAACGTGTTTATGTGCGGCTGCATGATAAACAATCGTGGGATGGTATTTTTCCATCAAATAAAAGATGCGTTCTCTATCTTGAATATCAGCAATGATTGGTAGAATCTCTACTTTCCTCTGAGGATCTAATGTAGTTAGTTCTCGATGAATCGAATAAATCGAATTTTCTCCATGTCCAAGTAAAATCAACTTTGCTGGTTCAAATGCCAAAACTTGCCGACAAATCTCTGAACCAATCGAGCCCCCAGCCCCAGTTACTAAAATCGTTTGTCCTTCTAATTGATGGCTGATACTTTCTAGGTCAAGGGAAACTTCCTCTCTTCCTAATAGATCGATCACATCTACTTCTTTTAATTGCGAAACATTGATTTTTCCGGTAGCTACTTCTTCAAAAGAGGGAACCATATTTACCTTGATATTCTTATTTTCAATGGATTGAACAAGCTGTTGGATCTTCTTTTTTGGTAACGAAGGAATCGCTATCGTAACCATATTGATACGGAATGTCTGGATCAATTGATTTATTTCACGGGTATTTCCCAGTACTTTTTTACCTAAAAGATAAGTTCCCCATTTGTTACAATCATCATCGACAAAGCCCACAACTTCAATATTATTCACAATTTGAGAACCTAAAAAACTTTGATACAGTAATTGTCCACCCTCTCCAGCACCAATGATCAAGATTCGTACTTTTTTTTCATTCGAACGACCATTTTTATTTTTCAATTCAACCCAGACCCGCCAGCCTAACCGACTACTAGCAATCAATAAAAGTGCCATTATGTAAGAAAAAACAACTAATCGCAAACTAATCTGGTACATGAGCTCCTGGTTAAACAAGTAAAACAAAGGAAAAATTGAAAATAACATAAAAGTGAGTGCCGCAAAGATCCCTAACAACTCATTAAGATTCGTATAACGATTGATTCTTGTAAATACTTTAAAGATCCCACCATAGAACAGATAACAAACAACTGATGAAATGAGTGTTATTGCCAAATAATCTCTATTGATGATAACAAATGGAACCATAAATATAAAACTGATGTAATTAGCAAGTATGATCAGAAAACTATCGAGTAGCACCAAACTAATCGCTTTGATTTTTCTAGTTGGTTTAATCAATAAATCACCTTCTTTAGTACTTGATATGCACGATCTTGATCAACATTTTCTTTCAATCATTTTAACACACCATCTACTACCTCAATAATAGTAGTTGATATCTTTCGACTTCTTTACTCCATTATAGACAATCCCTAAGATATTTGCCTGAGCGATCGTCAATAGTTCCTTTGCTTTGAACAATTCTTGCTTTAGCGTTTTTCGTTCTCTCACGACAATGATTGTACCATCTGTTTTTGAAGCTAGTATCTGTGCATCCGTCACAGGCACAACAGGCGGTAAATCAAAAATGATCAAATCAAAATTTACGCTTAATTCATCAATGATTTCATTCATTCGGCTTGACTCGAGTAATTCAGAAGGATTGGGAGGTTTTGGTCCACTGGTCATTGTCCACAAATGTGCAATATTTGTTTCATGAATGAATACGAAAGCTGATTCATTTCTTTTTTTTAACAGGTTAGTTAGTCCGTCACTGTTCGAGGTTGAACGAAATGTACTTTCTACACTTGGCTTTCTTAAATCTGCATCAATTAGGAGTGTTTTCTTCCCGCTATTTGCAAAAACAATCGCTAGATTCGCTGAAACAGTTGACTTCCCTTCCTCTGGACCTGCTGAAGTAACGACGATTGTCTTTATATCCTGATCAAATGAGCTAAATTGGATATTTGATCGAACCGTTCGATACTGTTCAGAGATCATGGACGATTGTTTACTAGCACTAATCAGAGGAACACCCTTTTTTTTCATATTATTTTTCACGTATTAGTCTCCTCATCTATTTTCGTGTGAACCGATTTTCTCTGCTTAGATGTGTACGCGCTCGTTGTCTATGTGTATGAGTGCCTTGTCGAGAGTAAGTTGTGAGTTGAATCGATTGCCCACTTTCAATTTCCTTATTACTCATTTCACTAATTATCCCTAAGACTGGATACCCCATCGTTGCGAGAAAATGCTCATCCTTTACTGTTTTATCCAATATTTCTAACAAGACAGCCATCCCGATCCCTAGAAGTAAACCTAAAAATGCACCAAGAAAAAGATTCAACCGTTTATTGGGTGAAACCGGTAGCTGATTTGCTTGCGCAATTGATGTGATCGTTACTTTATTTACGTCTAAAACTTCTTTTACTTTTTCTTCAAAAGTATAAGCAAGAACATTTGCTATATTCGCAGCTTTTTCAGCTTCATCTGACATCACCTTGATATGGAACATTTGTGAATCTGAAGATTGAATAATCTGAATATTCTTTCTCAATTGATCTTTCGTTAAGTAATAAGCAAATTTATTTTCTAAGTATTCGGTTGCTTCATTAAGTACGATATCTCCTAAAATCATGTCTTTATATGTATTAATCAAGAGTACATTTGCATGTACTTCTGATTGTAAATTATGGTTGACGATTTCGTTTTTCGATTGAACGATCAATTCAGCCGATGAACTGTATGTTGGTGTAATAACAAAATAAGTTATTCCAGTCGCAACGGCGAAACCGCCGATCAATGTACAAATAATCAACAGTATCCGCTTTTTTAACCAGCTTAGAATCTCATTCAAATTAATAACCGCTTCCATCTTTTCGCCCCTTTCTATTCTATTTTTCACGTCGAACTATTTTCTTTCTGAAAAACTCACTTACACCAAATAGGAACAAGCTCAACAGGATACTGAAAAGACCAAATTTCATAAACATAAAGAGAAAATTTTTCAAATAAGTCGTTAAAAATAAGTATAGAGCTTCAGAATGAATACCCAATCGTTCAATCAATCGAGTTACATACAAATAGGTCGGTAAAGCCCCTACCATTAATCCAGCTCCACCGATCACATAAGCAAGGTAACGGATAATTAAATGAAAGAAGGGTTTGTTAAGCGAAATGATTGCGGAAAATAAGATTCCAAAAAAAGCGACTGCAAAAATGAGCAACAGGTTAAGGGTGGATGTATAAGCCATTATTTTTTTGCCGTATAACGCAAAATAAGGGATTTCGATATCACGCCGAACTGTTTCAATACTCACTTTTTTTAGTTTATTTACTGTGGTTTCAAATTCTGCATTTCTTGGGTAATTCTTTTCTTTTCCATAACTTTCTAATTGGCTTTGGACTGTCTCTTCTATTTGCTTCTCCCCTTCTAATTGAAAGGTTGAGCCAGCATAGATACTATGAATATATTGTTTGATATTATCATTTACTAAGCTTTCTGAAACTGTCTGATTCAACCATTTTTGGGAGATATTGGCACCTCTTCCTACATCAGCAATTGTGTGATTGATCTCTTTAGTGATCGTTTCCCCATAATGTGAGGATTCCACTGCACGGATCATAAAATTTTGATTGAATAAAGTAATCTTAAGAATGCCCAAGACAAAAATTGCAAATAAACTAAGCGAACAGATAAAAGCAAGAATCATTTTTGGCACTTTTCGCCATTGTTTTCTTTTTTTCATAACTATTTTTACCAAATGTAAGAAAAGACCATAAAATTTCACAAACTCATTGCAGCTTAAATTGCCCCACTTCGAAATTTTTTATCCACTAACTTCATTTTTAGTGAGCCAAACAAGCGATTATTCGATTGATCATTTGATTCTTTTTTGGTAAATCCACCTCTTTTCAAAGCGTTTTGCTTAACACATGAGTAGCGCAATTTTTCAATTCATTATTTATCTGGTTGGATCATTGGCCCCTTAATGAGATCGCCTAGAATAAATAATCTTTGATCCGTCATTCCAATACTATCGACTGGATAACAAGTATACAAAATCAGTTTTCCTTGCTGTTTTTGAACTAGAAGTTGACTAATCAATTTCGCATTTTTATCTAAAATCTTTGTTTCGTATACTTGGTAAACATACTCACCATAACTAGTGGAAATGTTAATCTTATCCGTAATTTTGACAGCACTTAATTTTCCAAATTCACTACTATTATGCCCACCAATCAATGTAGTCCCATGTTCACCTGGATACACAGACCCCATGTATTGTCCAGCACCCTCTCGTAAAATATCATCTGAGTCTCCATAATATAAGGGCACATTCAAATTTACAGAAGCAACATCAACCTGTCCATATTGATACCCGCTTCTTGGATAATCGATTTTACTGGAGGGAATGTTCTCTCCTTCCAACTCAATTGTTTTCCGTTTTTCTTCTAACTCACTAGTTGACATACCTTTAGCTGATGGTTGTGTCTTTTTTTCATATTTTGGAATATCCGAAAGCAGAAACAATCGTAAGGAAGAAGTCGTAAACTGAATGACAGGTCGCCCAATAATATACATTAGCGAATAACCCATGATCAAAAAAAAGATAGGGGTAAAAATCATTCCGCCTATTCTTTTTAATTTTTTCTTTTTTTTATGCAAGTTTGACTTTCTTTCCTACGATGAATGCACCTGTCGCAGTCATCATTAAACATCCAATTGCAAGAATGCTTGAGATAGGGAATGTTCCCGTTTGTTTAATCGGTTGTTTCGAGTTGAACACTGCTGAAATCGAGCCATCAGAGTTTTGTGCGCCTAGCTCAACATACCCTTTATTCCAACTTAAAACGACTAATCCTAAAGCATCCGCTGTTGATGAAATCAATTGCTGAATTTCCAAAATTGTTTCCCTAGGGATAATTTTTATTAAATCATTTATCGTATGAACCGATGACAAATCAATGTCTAAATTAGTCAGTTTTTGCTTCACATTTTGGATATTTTTTACTGCTGTATCCACTTGTGACTTGGATAAATCATTTTGTTTTAAATAATTTTCAGTTTGTGTAATATATGTTTGAGGCATTTGAAATTCTTTGCCTTGAATTAAAATAGGTTGAGTCAATTCTTGGATGATCATTTGCTCATCTTGCGAAATCGCCCCGGCAGCATCAACATAAGACGTAAAAAAGAAACTACATAAAATTAAAACCATACTCTGTAACACATATTTCATCTTCTAACTCTCCTTTTCCTATCAAAATAATTAAACAACCATTAAAAAATAACACATAAAAGCATTTCTACCATCCATATTAGCATATGTTATTTCTTAAGACAATTAAATAAATGCCTTCAAAACAAATAACCATCGTAATAAAATCACTACTCGCAAAATAACAATTACTATTTAAAAATAGTTATTATAATAAGTGTTTTTGCTGAGAACATATTATTTACGTCATTTGTATTCTTAATCTCTAATCCGTATTATCGCGAGATCTCTTATTAATATAACGATTTGAACAATAGAACAAAAATTTCCAAATTTAGAAATTTTAAGTCAAAAAAAGCTTGGAACAAATAAAAGATTGTCCCAAGCTCTTTGATAGATGTAAAAACAAAAATGATATTCTAACTTTCATATTTCATTAATCAATCGATTTCACTTACTACAAAGTAAGTTTTTCTCCACCGCTCTTGCCATGTATACGAAAATGAGGTGAATTTTACTCATTTCCTCCTTGATTCAATACCACACTAGGTTTCGCATTTAAACGAAGATCAGCGAAATTGGCTTGTTTCAATTCTACATGCGCAGCTGCTCCAATCATTGCTGCATTATCACCACAAAGTTTTAATGGAGGGATCAGCAGTTCAATTTCTGGATGTTCTTTTTTCAATGCCTCTTCGAGCGTTTCACGCAATCCTTGATTGGCTGCAACTCCACCTGCTACAATCAATTGTTTGACTGGGTATTCGTTACAAGCACGAAGAGTTTTATTGACTAAAACGTCCACAACGCTCGCTTGAAAACTAGCAGCTAAATTATTTGTATCAAGAGTTTCTCCACGTTGTTGGGCATTGTGTACTAAATTGATAAAGGCGCTTTTTAAACCACTAAAGCTAAAATCATAATTACTTTCATGAATCATGGCTCTTGGAAAATGGTAGGTATCTTCACCACGATGCGCTAACTGATCGATTTCTTTTCCGCTTGGATAACTCAAACCTAAGACACGACCAACTTTGTCATAAGCTTCTCCAGCGGCATCGTCTCTCGTTTCACCGATGATTTGATAGTTCCCGTCTTCCTTCATATAGACCAACTCTGTATGTCCACCACTGACAAGCAATGCTAGTAGCGGAAATTCAAAAGGCTTTTGAAAGCGTGCAGCGTAAATATGACCTGCCATATGGTTCACAGGTATCAAAGGCAAATTGTTCGCCCAAGCAAAAGCTTTAGCGGCAGAAATCCCAATCAGTAACGAACCAACTAAACCAGGACCATAAGTAACCGCTACAGCACTCAGTTGTTCAACAGAAGTGCCAGCCTCCGCCAAAGCGTCTTCGATACATAAGGTGATTTGCTCTACATGATGGCGACTTGCTACCTCTGGAACAACACCGCCAAATCTTTTATGGCTGTTAATCTGTGAAGCAATGACATTGGCTAAAATCTCATCACCATTTTTCACAACTGCGACACTCGTTTCATCGCAACTTGATTCAATTGCCAGAATCAATTCTTCTTTCATTTCATCGTCTCCGTTTTTAACTTTGTACTCATAATGATCGCATCTTCTACTGGATCATGATAATAAGATTTTCGTTTCCCTAGTTCTCTAAATTTCTCTGATTGGTAAAGATGACGAGCTGCTAGGTTAGACGTTCGTACTTCTAAATAAACATTATATGTTCCTGCTTGTTTTTCTCGGTCTAATAAAAAGCGTAATAACTGACGTGCATACCCTTTTTTTTGCAGTTTTTTTGCCACAGCAATATTCGTGATCTCCGTTTCATCGATAACTTTCGAATAGCCAATGAATCCTTGGAGTAGCGAATTTTCCACCAATAAGTAATATTGCGTATGTGGTTGTTGGATATCCATTAAAAATTGGTCTTTGGTCCAAGGAGAACCATGTTCATATGCTTCCTCACAGAGCGCCCATAAACAAGACGCTAACTGTTCATCTTCAAAGTCACTCTTAGTATAAATCAATTGTACCTCTCATTTTTCTAAATATTTGATCATTTCTAATCCATCTTCATTTGTTTGGGTATAATACCCTTTTTTTACTTTGTTCGATTGAAATCCTAATTTCCGATAGAGTCTTTGGGCATCTTGATTACTCATTCTCACCTCTAAAGAGAGTGTGTCACAGCGATTCATTATAGCAAATTTTTCAATTTCGTCAATTAACAATGTACCGATATTTCTTCGTTGGTACACAGGAATAACCGCAATATTTGTAATATGGCAATCCAAGCCAAAAATTCTCGCACCTATAAATCCAATTAACTGTTCACCGTCTAGTATTCCTAAATATAAATTTTGAAAAGGTGAATTTAATTCAGAAAGGAAGGCACTTTTTGTCCATGGTAATTCGCCATTGTATACCTGGCGTTCAATCGATAATAAATCTTTGATATCTCGAGGTATCAGCTCTTTTATTCGATAGCTTTTCCCTTGATTTTCAATTATCTTAGTAGCAAATTCTTTTTTTTCATAGAATAAACTTCTAGCATATGCTTTAAATTTTTTCAACATATCTTTCGTCTCCAGGAGTGTGGGTTTCCAACCACTTTTCCTCTGCTTCTACTTTTTTCAAATAACGTGGTACAAAATTGGTTAAATCTCTTACTGGTTCACGATTGGCCCCTAATGTTGCAATCGTACAGCCATTAGGAAGATCCCATTCAAGCACCTTATTTATTTCTGCTTCATGTAATACTTCCTTTATTTCATTCGTAAATTTTTGCGTATCTGTTCCGACAAATAAGATAGGTTCATCGAACTGAGACAGTTGCTTAAGCAGTTCTTCAATTGAAATATGTACATCTTCAAGAACTGTTTCTAATTTTCCATTTTGTCTTCGGTACACACCAGCATAAACATTTTTTCTTCTTGCATCAAATAAAGGCACGATCAATCCATTTACGTTCCGGCAATTAGCAGCAATTGCTTGTAAACTTGAAATCCCCACAAGTTCTTTACCCAATGTATATGCAAGTGTTTTTGCAGTAGTTACACCGATTCTTAGACCGGTGTATGAACCTGGTCCATCGGAAACAGCAATTCGATCGATAGCGGTTGGTGCTAATCCGAGTGCTGAGAATAATTGATCGATAGCCGGCATCAAACTAACGCTATGATTTTTCTGTTTATTGATTTGGATTTGCCCTAAGACAATATCATCTTCAATCACGCCGATCGCTAAAGTTTGATTAGCGGTGTCTATCCCTAATGTAATCATTTTGATGCATCCTTTCTACTAACTTCTATCGTTTTATATTGTAGCATACTTCTTGCTAAGAAAAAGACAATTCATTTCAGAAAAAAAGAAAAAAAGTTGCAATCATTCGCAACTTTCTCTTGATTTGTTCTTTAGTTTTTTGTAGATTCACGCAAGATAAGATCCGTTTCTACAATGATTTTTCTCGAAACAGGTGCTTTTTCATTCATCATTTGTAACACGGTCTCTACCGCCAGTTCCCCCATCCATTCCGTGTGAACTTTGACTGTCGAAAGAGCTGGGGAAACATATTTTGCTACACTAATGTCATTGAATCCGATCAATGAGATATCCTCAGGTACTTTCAGACCTTTTTCGTTAATTGCCTTCAATGCACCGATCGCTAGTGTGTCATTTGCTGCAAACAGCGCCTCAAACGAATACTGTCCACTATCTAAGTATTCTTTGACTTTCCGATAGCCAGATTCAACTGAAAAATCTGCTTCAATGATCGTTGTAGTCAATCCTTTACCAGCCATGATTTGTTGGTAGGCGGCAATCCTTGGGTCATCAATCCGTTGATGTCCTTTTTTGGTGTATTCCCTACCAGCAAGCATTGCAATCGCTTTTTTATCCTGGTTAAAAAAATAATCAATCACTTTTTGGATACTTGTTTGAAAATCAACGATTAATGAATTAATGTTATAGGGTGTTCCATCAAAATCAACTAATAACAGATTGCTTTGTGTCTGCTTCAATTCAATCAACTGCTGCTCATCGAATTTTCCCAGAGCAATCGTTCCATTTGTCGGTCTATCACTGATAGCGTCCCACGTTTCCTTTAGCAAAGTCACATTTGATTCCTCTGCCTTTTTCTCTATTCCCAAACGAATAGCAAGATAATAGAGATCCTCTAATTCTTCTTGATCATTGTACCATTGGATCAAACGCAACGACTTTTGATTCAACGATGTGTTTCTATGATGCTTCGTGTAATTCAGCTCTTCAGCAGCCTCAAAAATTTTTCTTTTCGTTGCTAGGCTAACTGATAACTCCTGATCATCATTTAAGACTCTTGACACAGTAGCAGGAGAAACCCCTGCCAACTTTGCAATATCTTTAATCGTTGCCACTTGTTTCTCCTCCTATCTATTCCACTCGGGCATTCTTCTTAAAGCGTTGCAGTAAAGCGTTGGAAAGCTTCTTGACCTTTTGTATCGCGTTTGAAGACCCCTGAATCTTCCAACACACGAGCAAAAACTTTACCAATAGCTTGCTGAACGATCTCTGTTACTGTTTCAGTTGTCACATTTGGATGGTCGGCTTTCAAGCCCTTCGCCCATTCCATGTGATACTCAGCTATCTTATTTTCTTGTCCAAGCAAATACTTTTCTACTTCTGCCATTTCTGATTTTAAACGAGGTGGTAAAACAGCTAATCCCATGACTTCGATCAAACCGATATTTTCTTTTTTAATATGCTGAATATCTCGGTGAGGATGGAAAATCCCTTCTGGATGTTCGTCAGAGACATTGTTATCTCGTAACACTAAATCGAGTTCAAAATAATTTTCGCGTTTTCTAGCAATTGGTGTAATCGTATGATGGGGCGTACCATCTTTAGAAAATGCCGTCACTGCTACCGCGGGATCTGAATATTGTTGCCATTTTTCTAAAATACTATTAGCAGCTTCCACTAGGATTTCTTTCCCCGTCGCTTGCAGACGAATGACAGACATTGGCCATTTGACAACACCTGCGATTACTTGAGGATAATCCGATAATTTGATTAATCGTTCGATTGGAGCTTTAGCCATTGGAAATTCATGGCGCCCTGCTTGGTAATGATCATGTGACAGAATCGATCCTCCAACAATTGGCAGATCTGCATTTGAACCAACAAAGTAGTGTGGTAAAACCTCTGTGATTTTTAATAAACGTGAAAATGTTTCTTTCGTAAGCTTCATAGGACGATGCTCTTCTGACAAGATGATCGAATGTTCATTATAATAAGCATATGGAGAATACTGAAATCCCCAACTTTCCCCATCAAGATTCATTCTGATGATTCGATGATTGGTGCGAGCTGGATAATTTAAACGTCCTTTATAGCCTTCATTGTTCATACAAAGCATACACTCAGGATAATCAACTTTTTTGGCATGTTTTTCGGCAGCAATTTGCTTAGGATCTTTTTCAGGTTTGGATAAGTTGATCGTAATCTCTAATTCGCCATATTCTGAAGGATACGTATACCTGATATTTTTCGCAATCGCTCTGGTTTTGATATAATCATTTCTTTTACTCAATTGATAAAAGTAGTCTGTTGCTTCTTCTGGATTTGTTGCGTAATGTTGTGCAAAAAACGCATTGACTACTGATGGTGGTGGTGTTAAAAAATCCATTAATTGTGCTTCAAAGATTTCGATTTCAGCTGGTAAATCAGTAACCACTTCATTTTTTTTGGCTTGTTCGACTAACCGATCAAGTAACACCACCGATTCTTCTGAAACAGGGCGCACTTCAGTGTTTTCCAAAGCCTCTTCGCCGATCATTCCCAAAATTCGATTTTGTAAATAAATTCGATCCATTTCCATCCAGCCACCAGCTTCAATTGCTAGTGTCGTAAAATCACAAATCGTTTGACTGATTGTCATCTTCTCTCTACTCCTCATAACCATGGGGATGACTCACATGCCAATCCCAGGCTGTTTTAATGATTTCTTTTACATCTGTGTAAGCTGGTCGCCAACCTAAGATTTCTTCAGCTTTAGCACTGGAAGCGACCAACCGGCTTGGATCTCCGGCTCTACGTGGTGCCACCTTAGCTGGAATTTCTCGATTTGTTACTTCTCTAGCCGCTTCAAGCATTTCTTTGACGGAGTAGCCTTGATTGCTCCCTAGATTAAAGAAGTTACTTTCATTCCCCGCTCTTAAATATTCTAAAGCTAAGATATGGGCATCAGCCAAATCTTCCACTTGAACATAATCTCGGATGCATGTTCCATCGGGTGTATCGTAATCATCACCGTAAATCGCCAAAGAATCACGTTGACCTAGAGCTACTTGGAGAATAATAGGAACTAAATGCGTTTCTGGTGTGTGATCTTCCCCAATCGATGCATCTGCTTTTGCACCTGCTACATTGAAATAACGCAATGCTACATATCGCATGCCATAGGCTTGGTCACACCATTTCATCATTTTTTCCATCATCAATTTGCTTTCACCGTACGGATTTTTTGGATTCGTAGGAGTTGCTTCGGTAATTGGTGATTCTGTAGGTTCACCATAAGTGGCTGCTGTAGATGAAAAGACAATATTCTTCACATGATATTCATGCATCACTTCTAACAATATTTGCATACCATAGACATTGTTATTAAAATACTTCAATGGTTTCTCAACAGACTCTCCCACTAATGAACTAGCTGCAAAATGAAGGACTCCTTCGATCGTTTCTTTTTCAAAAACAGACTGTAAAAAAGATTTATCCCGAATGTCACCTTTATAAAATTGTGCTTTAGGATGAATTGCTGCTTGATGCCCCGTTAATAAATTATCCACTACTACCACTTGATAGTTTTGATTGATCAACCGATCAACAGCATGTGAACCGATATAACCTGCGCCACCCAATACCAAGATTGCCATGAAAACACTCCTTTTTTTACAAAAGCAGCAAAAAGTACGTTTTGAATCGTTTGAAACTATGACCCTTTTGTTTCTGTTGCCTTTGCTATTTATTTAGTAAATTTATAATAAAACATTTAGTAAATATTTTCAAGGGGAATTTGTAAAGGTTTCCAATAAATAGACGTCAGACTAGCCTTTTTTTTCAATTTGTTACATAATAGAAGCAACAACTAATAAACGAGGTGGATTTAATGAAAAAATTTGTATCTGGAATTTTAGTCGGTAGTCTTGCAACAGCGGCAGCTGTTGCTGGATTGGTAGCTTCAGTTAAAAAAACAGTAATCGATCCCATTGATGAAAAAGAAACAATGATCGAAGAAAATCGTAAAAAAGCGATGCGTAAACGTGTAGCTCGCTAATCTTTAAACGATTCAAGAAAATCATCCCTTTTATAACCCAAAGAATCATTATTAATTAGTAAAACACAACCGATCTTAAAAGTTAGATGAATGATCTAGCCTTTAGAGTCGGTTGTGTTTTTTGCTTCAATTGGTTGTCCTTCCAAGAATCAGCTGTGCCACTTTATCGATTTGCCTCAAATTCCAAGCATCGGTATATGGTCGTGAGACTGTAGCTGTCAACCAATCCACACCTTCGACCGGAATCCCTAAACAATATAAATTTTCTTCTAGCTCTCCCTGTTTGTTCCAGACTTGATTGGTGCTTAGTTTGATATCAATTGCACCAGTTTCATACACGCCAGTCGTGTCCTGATAAGTAAAAGGACGAATCAGCTGATGTTTTTTCAAGCTATTTAATGCTGGGTTCTTTGTTTGTGTCAAATCAGTCTGCGGGAGTCGGGCTTCAATCAAGTAGCGACTTTCAATCCGTTGTCCCTCGTTTTCTACGATAAAGAAACCGGCCTCTGTTTTGATTTCCAGCGGTGGGGAAACGATTGTGAAAATACCCGCATCAATCAGAGCGGCTAATTCTCTTGTCCGAACAACTGGCGGACCGATCGTGAGAAAAGCATTGAGCTTAGTAAACCAACCCCATAATACTTCTCTATATTCTTTGGCAGTGAAGATGCCCCATTCAATGACCAGATGGACAGGATCACGCCAATCTTTTAACGCATCAAAAGCTGAAGCAATCGCCCCAGTACAATTTCCTTTCATTGATTCATTGATTTGATAATCAATAAACCTTCGACTTTCTTTTTGAAAGTCGTGCTTCTCATGATAGATAGGCGTTTCAAAAAAATCCCACTCCCATTGATAAGGCTGTAATTCAGGAAATTGTTTTTGCCAATCACTTTGATCACGTGTTAAAAAGATTTGTTCAAATAATACTGGTGAAATAGCTAGATGTTTTTCCTCAATTAATTTCTTATAATAAAAAAGTTCGACATCTTTTTTTAGCAAGTCGAAAAACAGTTTCCCAGTTAATTGTTGATTTTGATAAAGCTTTGCTAAATTTTCTTTGGTGATCAATTTAGGAACAGCCATTGCTCCTCCCCGTTTTTCATTTTTTCCTCGAGGAAAATAGGGCAACCCTTTTCTAGACCCGCAGTATACGATCGGCTCACGTCCAGACGGCAAATATACCAATTTCTCTCCTTGTTTTTCAAACTTACCTCCTCTATTCTCGGTAAGTAAACCTACATAATCAAAAAAACTTAGACCTAATCCTCTAAGAATCACTGTGGTTTTTGGCGGAATAGTTTCTACGGAAACATCAGCTGGATTTGCTGGCGGTTGGTAGAACAATTGCTCTTTTTCAGCATAGTCATAAAATCTTTTCTCGTCTTTGGATACTTTATTTTCCCAATGTCCCGTAGTCATCACTAACTGATCTACTACTAAATGCTGTTCGTTTGTTTTCAAGTAAAAACCTGTCTTTATCTTATCAATCTCTTTCACTAAGGATCGAACGATAGTGAATGAATGCGGTGCTAATTTTTTTAATTGTTCATAAAACCACTGTTGGTACAAGCCATAAAAACATCTGGTAGCTGGTTCATTGGCACGTAAGCGCTCGGCTTCTGCCAAAAAAAATTCTTTATTCACAAACTGTTGCTTTTCGATATACTTTTTCGCCTCTGTTTGGCTCCATTGATATAAATTAGGCCCCGGTGAAATCTCTCCGCCACTTGTTAATGTTTCATCTGTAAAAAGCGTAACTTGCTGAGAGACTGAGTTCATCAATAACTCTGTTGGTTGATCGAGCCGCCAGACTCGACCACCAGGCCCATCAGGATCGAATAAACAGATCTGGATATGTTGGTTTTCCCGATTGTTTCGGATCAATCGTTCTACCATGCTTAGTCCTCTGGGGCCTGCCCCAACAATGCCAATAATCATCGATTCAGCTTCCTTTCCATCAACGCTTTTAGCACCACGGCTTGATTTTGCTGTTCATTCTTTGCACCATAAACTAAGGTCACGATTGGATAGTTTTGACAGAGTTCAGCTAGCTGCTTGACTGCCAATTGCTTTTCTTGATCTGTCATTAACTCTTCTAGGTATTTTTCTTCAAAAACAGGAAAACGTTCAGGAAGATGTCCAAAGAATTTTCTCAACTCAGTACTTGGTGCAATCTCCTTTAACCATAGATCAATCTGCGCTTTTTCCTTTGATATCCCTCTTGGCCATATTCGATCAACTAAAATTCTAAAGCCATCACCCTTTTCGCGCGCACTGTACACTCTTTTCAGTTTGATCATTTTCTCCACTTCTTTCATTGCTTATACATTGATCATAGCATAAATGATTAGATTCTCCTTTGATTATGTCATAGCAAAAAATCGTGGCTTTATTTCTGTTAGTACTCCCTAAATGCTAAGTTTCAATTTTGCACGATCTATGGATACTTGCTAGTGATTCCTATCTCCCTTTTCGAGAGGGACAGGGTATAGGCGTTGGTTATTCTTATGACAATCATCATTAGTTTTGCTCGGTTTTCGTCTAAATATTTTTTTTAAAGGTACCCTCCCCTTATCCATTTCAATTCCTTGACGATTTGTTATATTCTCTTGTTTATCTGTGTTACTCTTTCTGAAAATGTTTAACGATTGACCCCACTTCTTAATCCTTTTCCTAAACGTTAGCTTTTCTGTGGTCAACTTACTTGTTTTTTGTTCTTGAATGTTTTCTGGTTTTGAACTATCTTTTTGTTCGACCAATTGATCTTCTATTATTATTTGTGGAGAATCTATTGCGCTTTCTATATTTTCTATAACCACAGAATTGGTTATAGAGACTTTACTTTGGCTTGGACCATCATGGTTGATTAAGCGTTTTATGTTATAGTCCTTTACGACCTGCTGATATAATTGGGCAGAAAGATCTAGTGAGTATAATACTCTCCCAAGTTCAGATTGCTTTACCTTCTTATTTATAATCTTAGACACAACCGATTCAACGATCTCCTCATATGTCTTTCCTTTTAATTTACCAGCTAGTGAAACCTCAATCGTTCCAACAAGTTTATCAAGTTCCTTTTTTCTTTTTTCTGTTATTTCTTCTTTTTTTACTATTCCTGCAGGTTGTTGCTCAGTGAAAGTTTCATTAGATATTTCTGGCATTGCCTTTTCTCCCCCATTGTTTGATTTATCATTGAATCATCATCATACATGACGTACGCAATGGAGATAGAACTTTTATTTCTGGAAAGAATAAAATTTAGTATTTTATCTTGTGCGATCTAATGAATTCTTTTTATTCCCGTTGCCTAATCGAATAATCAGTCATGCAATTTTCTAAAAAGTATCTGTTACTTTATATACAAAAACTTCTGATAAATTGGCTCTGTCATTTGTGGAACTGATGAATGTATCAATCCCAAAAAGTAAGACCAAAATCTAACTTCTGGTGGTTACTACAGAATCAAAGTTGATTCTTCAGCCCCATTTTCCTTCCAAATGAAATAACAAAAAATCTGAGACAGAATGAGGTTCATTCTGACCCAGATTTGACTTTACACGACTCATCAGGATTGACCGATAATTTGACGTCATGACGTTCTATACTTTTTTACTTTTAATCTTGCCAGACCAGCCATCATATCCACCTTTTAAGATATAGATATCTTGGTAGCCAGCTTTTCTTAACTTATTCGCTGTACGAATACTTAAGCTTTTCTTTTGGTCGTAGATATACACCGGTTGATCTTTTCGGATAGATCCTAATGAATCTTTTAAAACAGTATAAGGGATATTTCTTGCCCCTAAAATATGTCCTGCATCAAACACGTCTTTTTCACGAACATCAATGACTTGTGCCTTACGCATCCCATCACGAAATTCTTCTTCTTCCAGTGTTTTTGCAGAACGTTTTGCCATTACTCGTAGATAAACTTCCCAAAACACAATAGCAAGAATAATCAATAGCAAAATGATGTTAATTACCCATAAAACCATGTCATTCCTCCACGTTATTCCGCAAATTTCAAGGCTAATGAAGCAGCACCGATCACGCCAGCTTCATTTCCTAATTCTGCTAATTTGATTTTTGTTGATTGTTGTACTTGAGGGAACGTAAATTGGTTGAAATATTTTTCAACACGACTACGTAAAAATTCCCCGGCAGCAGATACTCCGCCGCCTAAAACAATACTTGATGGGTTCATAGTGTTCCCTAGATTACCGCAAGCTAATCCTAAGTAGAAACAAACACGATCAACGACCATCAGACCAAATGGATCGTCTGCTTGTGCCATTTCAAAAATATCTTTACTTGTTACTTCTTCTCCATTGTCAAGCATTGCTTTTAATTTTGAATCTCCGGCATACTCTTCTGCTAAGAAACGTGCTAAGCGAACTACACCTGTTGCACTTGAAACTGTTTCTAAGCACCCTCTTTTACCGCATGTACATTCAAAACCTTCTGGGTCCACTGTAATGTGTCCAATCTCGCCACCTGCACCAGCAACGCCGTGGATCAAGTTCCCAGCAGCAACGATTCCGCCACCGACACCCGTTCCTAAGGTAACAAAAATAACGTCAGGATCATTTTCCCCTGCACCTTTCCAGCGCTCACCTAAAGCAGCAACGTTCGCATCGTTATCAATAGCAAATTTGATTCCAGTTCCTTCTTCAATTTGTTTTTTTACGTATTGAAGTTCAGTCCAATTTAAATTGTAGGCTCCGATCACTGTACCTGCTTCACTATCGACACTTCCTGGTGTTCCCATACCGATTCCGATGAAATTTTCAGCATTCATGTTATATAATTTGATACGATGATTTACTGACTCGATAATTTCCGGAATAATATGTTTACCGTCATCCAATATATTGGTATCGATGCTCCATTTTTGTTGAATCTCTCCTTCTGGTGTTAGAATTGCAAATTTTGCTGTTGTTCCACCTAAATCAATCCCAATAATTTTTTTGTCCATTACAAGTTTCCTTTCTTTCGGCTTTCTTCCACTCGGTGCTCTCGTTTTAGTATGCGCCACGCTGTCATGTATGTATCATGATCGATCAAACGACTGTCATGAAGATTCTTCAATTCAATCGTCATTAATTCAATATCATAGATACGTGACCCAACATAGACAAAGATGCCAAATCGTTTGAGCAGTTGTTGCACGTCATATAAGCTCTCCATCTCAAAGCACTTCCTTCACATTATACAAGTAATCCGTAGTTTTTTAAACCCAATAAAACACATATTATCAAAAGAAATCCAAAAACAAGCGTAGATAGGATTTTTTGATGAATCGAATAATTGGTCACTTTCTGTGGTAGGCCGATGATATTTCCTATAAGCAAGCCACCAACAATCCCACCGAGATGCCCCCAGATATCGACTGAGGTATCCGTCAAACCAAATACAAAACTGATAACAATAAACAACATGTAATGACGAATCAATTGGCGAACCTGAGAGTTATTTTTGAAATGAAATCCAAGAACGAATAACGCACCAAACAAACCAAACAAAGAAGTACTTGCTCCACCAGATAGAACGCCAAGATCGTTGAATGCAAAACTCGCTGCATTCCCAAGGATACCACTAAACAAGTAGATCAAAAAAAAACGCCAATGACCGTAGAGTGTTTCAATTTGGTCTCCCATAAAATATAAAATCAAAGAATTCATGACAAAATGCACCAGTCCAAAGTGAATGAAAATCGGTGTAATAAACCGCCACCATTCATTTCCAACTACAATAGACGGCCCAAACATGCCTAAATATGCTGGAATATTTAAAAATGGAAAGAACTCCATCATTGCAAACACGATGGTTTGTATCGCTAAAAACAAATAAGTCAAAATTGGTCTTCTTAGCCAAGCGTTTAATTTTAATTTCTGTTGATAATTCATGTAACCCTCCTTATTATTTATCGATAAACAAGTGTTGCACTTTTTTATCAAAACTTTCTGGTACCCATTGATTGTTTATTTGTTCTTGAAAAACCAGACTACATGTCTGGTTCGGATAATTGGCTAGATAGCGATCATAGTAGCCTCCACCAAAACCAATCCGATAACCATTTTGATGATAAACAACCCCTGGAACGATCAGCAAATCGATAGCGTCCGGTGAAAAAGAATGATCAGATAATGGCTCCAGTACGCCAAAAGCGGTGCGTTCAAATCGGGTATCCGGATCAATTTTAAAAAAACACATTTGACGTTCAGGCAATGTCTTAGGAACAAGTATGGTTTTACCCTCTTCCCATGCCTTTTCAATAATTGGGGTCGTAGCCACTTCTATCTCATTTGCCATCGTCAAACCAACCACTTTTGCTTGCTGCCATTCATTACTTTGAAAGAGTTGTTGGTAAATTTTTTGCTCTTTTTGCTGCTTCTGTTCACTTCTAGCAATCTTTTGTAAATTTTCAATGCCAAGTTTTCTAAGTTTTTCTTTAATATGACTCAAACGTATCAACCCACCTCTCGTTAAAATGGTAGCGGAAAATAGTAAAAATAGCAATTTAACTTTTTAAATAAAAAGAGTTTTATAAACAGAATTTAAGACATCACTCTCACTCTTTATTCTAAAAACGAGTAAACGGTGTTCACGCATCAGCTCTTTGAAATAAGCCTGAATTTTTCAAAACATGAGAAGCTGTTAAAAAAAATTCTTTCTTATTGTCATTGGAGCTTTCCGATGCCTTCACGACCTCTGATTCACTCTTTTCATTTGAATAGACAGAATAATCGTAGTCTCAAAATAACGAGAAACTACTTTGGGAAACACTGCTTACTCAACACAATCGTTTCTTCCCCGTATTTATTTTCTAAGCAATCGTTTGTTTGGAAAATAATAAATATAAGAAATATGGAGCTCCTAGGGCCGCAATTAAAATCCCAGTAGGAATCTCACCACTTGGTAGAATCACTCGTGTAAGAACATCTGCAATCGTTACAAAAAATGCCCCAAATAATCCACTCAAGATCAAGGACAGTTGATTTTCTCTTCTGACGACAAATTTAGCCAAATGAGGAGCTAACAAACCGACAAAAGATAAGCTGCCAGCTACCGCAACGCTTCCGCAGGCTAAAGCAACAGCGAGTATCAATAGGATTTTTTAACTTTTCTGCACATCTAATCCTAGACTTTGCGCTCTTTCTTGACCAAAAGATAATAAACCAATTCGTCGACTATAAATCAGCACGAAAGGAAGCAAAATAACTGCCCAAGGTAACAATGAGAAAACATATGGCCAACTAGCTCCCCAAAGTGAACCTGCTAACCAGGCATTAACAAAACCATAGTTTTCTTTCGACAATTTAATCGTAAATAAAAGCATCAATGCCGACAATCCAGCATTGACTGCAATTCCTGATAGTAAAAGCCGGTTCATCCCTAAAAAACTATTTCTCGTATAAGCAAACAAGTACACAAGTAAAGCTGCAAGCAAGCCGCCTAGAAAAGCCACGATCAATAGTAAAAACGGAAAAGTTTGGTTGGCATAAAAGCCCAAATAAATCATAACGAAAAAACCTGCTCCAGCGTTAATGCCCAATATGCCAGCATCAGCTAGTCTATTTCTGGTAACTCCCTGCAAGATAAAGCCTGAAATACCTAAACACATACCAGCAAGAAGACTGATTAATAGACGAGGGGCACGAAATTCATAAACAATCAACTCTTGGATTGCCGAACCATTCCCTTGAAACACCTCAGCTAATTGATCAAATGGAATAAATGGTGTGCCAATCATTAAACTTGCAACTATATTAACAACTAATAAAAGAAATAAAACAACTAGTGATTGGTAACTTCTTTTCATCCTTGTTCCCTCCTTACTTGGAGTAGTAAGAACGGTACACCAATCAAGGAAATAATTAAGCCGAATGGCGTTTCAAATGGCGGATTGATCATTCGTGCAACATAATCCGCCAGCATCACTAATCCTCCACCTACTAAAAAAGAGGCTGGTAAAACATACCGATAATCGGAACCAATGATTCCTCGGACGATTGGTGGAACCATCAATCCAATAAATGAAACTGGTCCAACTAACGACACCGCCATTGCAGCTAACCCCGCCACTAATACAAACGCAAAAAATCTGATCCGTCCAGGGTTGCCTCCTAATGCCAAGGCATGTGACTCACTTAAGTTGACCAACGAGATGGAGCGACCTAGCAAAAAAGAGCCACTAACTGTCAACAGATAAATCGGAGCCAAAATTTCTAATTGATGCCAAGTGACATTCGCAGCGCCTCCCACGAACCAAAACGCCAAGTCTTGTTGCAAATTGAATAGTTGTGTCAGCGCTTGACTAATAGCTGTAAAAAAAGTACTGATCGCAACACCTGCTAAAATCAATTGAAGTGGATTCATCCCCATTTTTGAAAAACGTAAGAAACCAAAAACAAATAACGTAACTACCAACGAACCAAGTAATGACAGTAAAAAAACAGAAAAAGCAGAAGCTTGTGGCCAAAACGCAAAACAAAGAGCCATTGCAAGTGATGCTCCTGCATTAATTCCTAATAACCCTGAATCAGCTAAAGGATTCCGTGTCACACCTTGCATCAATGCGCCACTAAGAGCAAAACAGCTTCCCGCTAAGAAAGCCCCCAGCACTCGAGGCAACCGAATCGTTCGGATAATCAACTGCGATTGAACTGAGTCGTCAAATTTAAAAATCGCTTGCCACAAATTAGAAAAGTCGACAACCGCCGCTCCATTGGCTAACGCAAAGAAAAATATACTAACTACTCCTAGCAACAATAGGGAAAGAATCATTCGTTTCCTCTTTGTCTTCATTGTTCATCCTCCTTACGATCATTGATTAAATCGTAAGACAAAACAACGGGTTTATTCGTTTCAGGCAATTCGATGATCTGCGCTTCAATTTCATAGATTTCCCTCATCCATGACGTTGTGATTACTTCATCAGGTGTGCCTTGAACCACTATTTGTCCTGCTTTCATCCCAATTAAATAGTCAGAAAAGCGAGAAGCGTGATTGATGTCATGGATCGACATTAAAATGGTTGTCTGTTTGATATGATTGATCTCTTTCAGTAAATGTAAGATTTCCAATTGATGCGCAGGATCTAAAAAAGTGGTTGGCTCATCTAAAATCAAAATATCCGCTTCTTGGGCTAAAGCCATCGCAATCCAAACTCGTTGAGCTTGTCCACCTGATAGACTCGAAAGCTCTCTTTCTTTCAACTTAGTTAGTTGTGTCGCTTCCAACGCCCATTGGATAGCATGTAGATCTTCTTCATTTAATCCACTAAAAAATTTTTGATAAGGATAACGACCATAAGAGACCACCTCTTCGACAGTCATACCTAAAGGGTGTTCACTACTTTGGGCTAACAGTGCAATTTTTTGCGCTAACATCTTAGGGCTATATGTAGAAATTTCAGATCCATCTACGATAATCTTTCCTTCTTTGACAGGTAACAGTCGAGTAAAACTTTTTAATAAAGTTGATTTACCACTGCCATTAGGACCAATCAAACTTGTCACTTTTCCTTCTGGTATCTTGATAGACATTTTTTCAATCACTTGTTTATTTAAGTAACCCGTTGTAATATCAACAGCTTCAATCGTCGTCAAATTTTTCATCCTTCCCTGAAAATCATTCTCAATTATGAAGCTCCTTCACAAATTCGTCAAGTTTTACTCTAAATGGCTCTTTCCCGAAAATAGTTGACATGACCACTATTGTCAGGAATAATATCAATTGAGAATGATTATCAATGAAAATGCCTTCAGGAGGAAAAAATGAAACTAAAAAAGAATATCTTTACCATTGGGGCCACAGTGTTGCTGCTTAGTTTACTTAGCGCCTGCTCTTCTTCAAATAATTCATCCAATTCAACTGACACAGCAGGTAATGAAACAACTGCAAAAACTCACCTAGTGACTGATGCCTTGGGTCATGAAGTCGAGATCCCTAATCAACCAAAACGAATCATCGGGAGTTACCTCGAAGACTATCTTATCGCTTTAGGTGAAAAACCTGTTGCTCAATGGACAGTTGGTAGTGGATCGATTCAACATTATTTACAAAAAGAATTAAAAGATGTTCCCACGATCTCTTATGATCTTCCGTATGAAAAAGTCTTAAGTTATGAACCCGATCTTTTATTGATCTCTTCTTCGGCTACAGTTGAAGGAGGTAAATACGAGCAATACAGCAAAATTGCACCAACCTATGTCGTAAAAAATGGGAATGATGTCACTTGGGAAACCCAACTAAAAGATATCGGAAAAGCATTAAATAAAGAACAAGCAGCAGAAAAAATCATTACTGATTACCAAAAAAAGGTGAAAGCCACTAGACAAGAACTCGCAGATAAAATCAACGGCAAAACGGCTGCTGTTTTATGGGTAACGAATAACTCAGCATTTATGGTTAGTGAAACACGTTCAAGTGGAAGAATCATTTACGGTGATCTAAAATTTGGTGTGCCAAATCTAGTTACTGAAATCTCTAAAAGTGCAACTTCAGATTGGTCAGCTGTCTCTGCAGAAAAATTAGCAGAGTTAGATGCAGACTATATCATCTTAGTCAACAGTGATGAAAAAGCTGCGATGTTTAATGAAGCAACTTGGCAAAATTTAAAAGCAGTCAAAGAAAATCATGTCTTAGAATTTGGTCCTGAATCTAGTTGGCTCTATAATGGTCCAATAGCTAGTCAAAATATGGTCAATGATATCAAAAATAATTTGAAATAAATCGCCTGAACAAGAATAGACGTTCACCTTCCTTTCTTTACAAATTGGAGTGAACGTCTTTTTTTATTTAACTATGTGCTAAACCACTTTGCTCATTTTTTGCCATTTCTGAAATCGATGAGGGTATTGATTTTCTTGGTTGACAATTCCTTCATGTTCTTCCACTAATTCAAAACTTGTAAAATCGATTTCTCCAATAAATGTATCCCCCTCAAACTCTGCATCAATTAATGTTCGCCAGATGATTTTTGTTTCTGGTAACAAAGCTTGAAAAATTCGACTTCCTCCTGACACATAGATATCTTCAGGTATATCCTTGGCATATGCCAAAAGTTCATCAATCGAATGAAGGACTTCCGCATTTTTTTCTACTTTAAAATCTTTTTGAGTAGTTAACACAATGATATGCCGATAAGGAAGAGACAATTTGCCCATGCCTTCATATGTCTTTCTTCCCATCACTAATATTTTATCCATCGTATGTTCCCGAAAAAAACGCATATCGTTTGGTAACCTCCAAGGAAGCAAGCCATCTTTTCCAATCAAACCATTCTTGTCTTGTGCCCACATTGAAATAAACATGTGTTTCATCCTCTCAAACTGAATTTGAACAAACGATTTCAATCATACAAGAAAAACGACCCTGTTACAAGAAAAAGAGTCACTTGTCAGGTTTATGGTTTCATTCAACCTTCACTATTAAAAAAAGTCTAGCTTCCTAAAAAGGATTCTAGACTTACGCTGAACTAATTATTTAGTTTCACGGTGTAAAGTAACTTTACGTTCGCGTGGGCAATATTTTTGTTTTTCCAAACGATCAGGGTTGTTACGTTTGTTTTTGCTTGTTAGGTAGTTACGTTCTTTACAAGAAGTACACTCTAAAGTAATGTTTACGCGCATGTTTTTCCCTCCCATTTTTTACTAGAATCCTCTAAGATGACTCTCAGACTTGATTATCTTACCATGATTTCCACTAGATTGCTAGCCTTTTTACAAAATTTGTTAAGTAAAACTACTTGACGAAAGTTATCTAAATAACTACTTGCTAAACAAAATCTTTTCCTTTTCCAACTATTGCGCTTACACTTGAAGTATAAATAATTTTTGAGGAGGAAGATTTTATGCCTTGGAATATGAAAGATTATCCGCCTGCAATGAAAAATTTAGAAGAGTTAACACGAAAGAAAGCAATCGATATCGGTAACGCCTTGCTTGCAGAAGGCTATCCTGATGATCGTGCTATTCCGATTGCTATCAAACAAGCCAAAGAATGGTCAGAAGATGCTACTTCTACTGAAAAAAAAGAGTTTTCTCAAGAAAAAAATCCAACAAAGCATGATTCTCACGACACAAATCCAAGAGCTTCTAAATTATTGACAGCCAACGTGATCGTAAAATTTGAAGAAGATAAGTGGATGGTCCAATCAGAGGGAGCTAAAAAAGCAAGTAATCATTTTGATACGAAAGAAAAAGCGATTGAAAAAGGGAAAGAAATTGCTCAAAACAAAAACACATCATTAATTATCTACAAAAAAGACGGAACGAAAGAAAGAGAAATAAACTATTAATAAAAAACAACTCCTCCACAATAAAGGAGGAGTTGTTCACTGTTAAAAAGGAATAAAATCAATCCGCTCGAAGCGGGATGTTCTTTTGCTTCGCTAACTGATCACGTTTAGACTGTTACATAATCGATTGCTTCAGCCTTAGGGATTTCTTCGTCAACGAAGAAAACTTTATACCAAGTTAAAAAGCTGAAAATCGTCCAAATTTTTCGTTGTTCTTCATGACGCCCTTCATGATGGTCATTTAACAACTTCATAATTTTTTCTTGATCAAAGAATTCTTTGGCAAAATCAGCCTCAAATAATTCTTTGACTTGTTGATAGCCATGGTCTTCTTTCAACCAAGCTTTGATTGGTACTGGGAAACCAAGTTTTACACGGTTAGACCATTCTTCTGGCAAATGTTTATTTGCTGCTTGTCGGAAAATATCTTTGGTATTATTTTGATTTAACAGATACTTACTTGGGATCTGTTCTGCCAATCTCATCACTTCGATGTCAAGTAACGGTACGCGTACTTCAAGTGAGCTAGCCATTGATAATTTATCCGCTTTTAATAAAATATCTTTTGGCATCCATTGATGAAGGTCAACGTATTGCATTTTGTTCACTTCATCTTCGATTTTTTCAGTTTTAGCATAATGGACTGCCATAATCTCCTCAACGGAAGGAGCCTTTTGGTATTCTTGTGTTAAAATATCTGACGCTTCGTTTTCTTCAAACACTCGGGCATGACCAATAAAATATTCTTTCGCAGGAGCTAAAGATTCATATAAATGGATTCTACCGTGGAAGTTTTTCATCTTGCCAATTTTTCGTCCCAAGTTATAACGTGTTCCTTTTGGTAGTTTCTTCAACCCTTGAGCAATGACACGAATAACTTTTGAATTCGTATGGAACCCATAAGTTTGGTATCCCGCAAATAGTTCATCTGCCCCTTCACCTGATTGGACAACTCGAACACTTTGCGAAGCCAAGTTTGCTAAGAAATAAAGTGGGACACATGAAGGATTCGAATCTGGCTCATCTAAATGGTATTGAATCAAAGGAAAAGCTTTAAATGACATATCTCCATCGATGACAGCTGCTGTATTATCTAAGTCCAAAAGTTCTGTTAACTTTCTAGCTTCAATAGCTTCATTATATGTTTTATCATCAAACCCAATTGAAAAAGAATGATCAGGTTTTAATACAGAAGTCACATAGCTTGAATCTACCCCACTAGATAAGAATGAGCCAACTTCTACATCGCTGATCGTATGTGCTTTAATTGATGCTTCAACTGTTTCATCAATCTTATCGATCCATTCTTTCCGTGAATAGTTTTGTTTTTCTTCAAAATTAGCATCCCAATATTGATGAATCGCTAACTTATTATCTTTGTAAGTGAAATAATGACCTTCTGGCAAACGGTGAACCCCTTTAAAAAAGGTTTCTCCATTTAATGGTGAATATTGAAATGTCATATAAGGTTTCAAGGCTTCTTTATTCAATTCTTTATGAAAATCTGGATGTGGTAAAAAGCTTTTGATTTCTGATCCGAACATAAATGTGCCGTTCATTTCCGCATAATAATATGGTTTAATTCCAAAATGATCCCGAGCACCAAATAATTCATTGCGTTTATTGTCCCAGATTGCAAAGGCAAACATACCCCGAACCTTTTGTAATAGATCAGTTCCCCATTCTTCATAACCATGCAACAATACTTCTGTATCCGCATGTGTTTGAAAAATATGTCCAGCTGCAATCAGCTCTTCTCTAAGAGGTTGGTAATTATAGATTTCCCCATTAAAAATGATGACTTTTGTTCGATCTTCATTATAGATAGGTTGTTTTCCACCCTCTAAGTCGATAATACTTAATCTTCTAAATCCTAAAGCAACATGCTGGTCAATATAATCACCCGAACTATTCGGTCCCCGATGAACGATTCGATCCATCATGTCGTTGACGATTGCTTTTTTATTGTCTTTGTCGTTAATAAATCCTACAATTCCACACATTTTATTTTTCACATCCTAGATAATAATTACTATTACTTTGTTTCGTCCATAAGCATCTTATCATAGAGGCTATTAAATCTTGAAATAATAGCTCTCTTACAGTTTCGTCACATGAAATAACAGTGAATATTTTTGAGTTCTACTATAAAAAAAGTAGTCCTATTAATTAATTTAACATGTTTTGACTAAGGAAGCTATTTTGTTTAGCAAAGACTTGAAAAATATTCATTATTATTTAATCATCTCTATCATTCAACCAAATCAAAAGATAGTCCTTACTAAATAATCCGCTCTAAATAAGTTACGAGCGATTTCCAATAAGACTTGTTTGATTTTACTCTTAAACCTTCTTGTCGTGAAAGAAATTCCGTTGGAACAATCTCGTTTAAAAACAAGAATATATTTTCCACTTACAAATAAACCTAACTAGATCTGACCTCATCTCGCATAGTATCTGGTTTATATTTTCTTTTCTATTTCTTCGAACATAGCTAAGAAGACTTTGTTCGTTTACTTATCTCTAAAACTATATTTTTTTTGATTCATTCATGTTATTATTATGAAGGATCTTTATTGGAAAGGGTAATGTTATGAAAGTATCAATTGTGGTTCCATGCTATAACGAAGAAAAAACAGTTCCTCTTTTTTTTAACGAGGTCGAAAAATTTAAGGGAATACATGAATTTGAATATTTGTTTATTGATGATGGTTCAAGAGATAATACATTACAAGCAATCAAAGCATTAGCTAATGACCATGAATATGTACGCTTTATTTCCTTTTCTCGAAATTTTGGGAAAGAAGCTGCTTTATATGCTGGTTTACAAGCTTCTACTGGCGACCTTGTCTCTGTAATGGATGTTGATCTACAAGATCCACCTGATCTATTACCAGAAATGATTGAAACAATTATGCAATCTGATATTGATTGCGTCGGTACTCGTCGTTCGACTCGTGACGGTGAACCACCGATCCGTAGTTTTTTTGCTAAGAAATTTTATCAGCTAATCAATAAAATCAGTGATACTGAAATGGTTGACGGAGCGAGAGATTTCCGTTTAATGACTCGCCAAATGGTTGATGCTATCTTGGAATTAACTGAATACAACCGCTTTTCGAAAGGCTTGTTCAGTTGGGTTGGTTTTAAAACCAAGTATATTTCCTTTGAAAACCGTGAACGAGTAGCTGGTGAAACCTCTTGGTCTTTTTGGAAATTATTTAATTACTCTATTGATGGAATCGTCAACTTTTCAGATGCACCATTAACAATTGCTTCATTCGTGGGGGCATTATCATGTATTGGTTCAGGTCTTGCTATTTTATTTATTATTTTACGTGCCCTGTTGTATGGTGATCCTACAGCTGGTTGGCCTTCCATGGTCTCGATTTTCTTGTTTATCGGAGGTATCCAATTATTGTGTCTTGGAATAATTGGTAAATACATTGGAAAAATCTTTTTAGAAACCAAACAACGTCCAGTGTATATTATCAGAGAGACTGAAAAAATTAATCCAAAAAACTATCAAAGCGAGAAATAAAAAAACTCAAGTTGTAACGATCTCAATAGTTAGTGTTCTAACTGTTGGATTTCCTACAACTTGAGTCTTTTTTTATTTTCATCTATTTATGATGGTCAAAACAATGGTCCCAATCCCCAGCATAGTCAAACTAAATTGTACGAGTTCTGCTTTTTGCGGATTCCAGGTTTTCAACAATTCTTTTACCAGCATTAACACTAAAATTCCTACAACAATATATAAAATATAATAAGTTCTCATTCCTGAAGCCCAGATCGTAGGAGAAAATCCCATAATTATTCTTGAACAAGCGCCCATCATCATTAACAATATAAGAAAAGATGCTGTTTTTTTATTTTCAAAACTTAAGTAAATCCCTAGAAGCAAACAAGCCAATAAACCTAAAACAAGTAGAGTCGCTAGCCATGATCCAGGACGGGTAAGTGACAGATTCGTTCCAGTATCGGTAAATAGCTTTGTTAAGTGACTGCTATCCCATATTTGTGCACGACTATTGCCACGAATGTGTATAAAACTTTCACCCATCGTATTCCCTAGATAGATAATCAGATTCAAGAAAAAAGGTATAGCAGATAATAAGCGGCCATAATAATTTTTGCACTTGTTATAAGAAAGTAAAAAAACAAATAAGAACAAAATTAAGAACAATACATTTGTATCTAGAAAAAAAGGCTTTCCAAAAGAAGAAATACCCAAATCCAATTTAGTAATAAACCCAAATTGATCATATTGAGGAAACCACTTACTAATTTCTTGAGATGTCCTGATGGCATTCCCCGGTGTTGTCAACGAAAATAGTAACTCAATAAAACTTATGAGCAGTGGGAAAATCAATAAGCGATGATATGCTCTTTTATATAATAAATAGCCAGTTATAATGGCCGTTAAAGTAAAAAAGCACGCATTCACTTGTTCTTGGTTAGCAGCAAATATCAGGAAAGGAAAACTAAACCAATAAATACTAGGAGTGATAGCTCTTCCTTTTAAGCGTTGGAAGAATGGGAAAAAAGCGAATAAGCAAAATGAAACGGACCATTGATAATTCAAAGTTGTCGACTCCCAGCCTGTTTCCCCCATCACGGTAAGTGGAACTAAGCAGTAGACAGATGTAACTAGCAACACGTTCTTACCATCCAATTTTTCAAAAACATACTTACAAATCATCAGAACCGTGCCCAACATGATGATTGAATTGACAAATTTCCACAGCAGAAAATGTTTAGAAAAAAACATCATAAACAGCTCTATGATCATTCTCGAACTCCAAGTTTTATAATGTTCGATCGAAGCTCCTAAATACCCTAGTTGGTCTAATCTATTTGAGTAAACTAAATCGTCTGCTCTAAATGATGGCATATATAGATTGAAAAATAAAAAACCAAGCCAAATAACTAAAAGCAAAAAAAATAATTCTTTATTAATTCTTTTTTTATTCCAGTACATTATTAAACTCCTTTTTATAATTTATCCCAGCAATTATAACACAGAGGCTTCTGTTTCCTATATTTTTTTCATCCTTTTATTTTTAAATAATGAACAAACTGGTCACTTTATCAAAAATAAACATAACAATTAACAGGTTTCATTCATTGGTTTTCCAAAGCGTTTGATCAACCATATTCGGCTAAAAGAAGATTCATTACTTGTTAATAAAACTTTACAAGAAAAATAAGTACTCCAAACAAATAACACCGCATAATTTTTGAAACATTCATAAATTCTCCATTCTAAATGATATCGTTCATGAAGAGACAAAAGTTACAATAACTATCGATAGGCATCTGACGGAAATTCGGAATACAAAAAGAGGTTATGAAAACTTTGGGTAGCTCCAATGACAATAAGCTTCTGCTTAAACACTATTGATTCATTTTTTGAGTAAAGTGTGAGTTTAATATCTCACCATAAAAATATTCTTTCAGGGGAGTCAAAAAATATTTCAGATAAAAAAATACAACAAAAAAGACACGACCTAAATCGTGTCTAACCGTTGGTATATAAGGAAGGTACAGGATTTATATATAACTGGCAATAAAAGAAAATTACTAACATATTTTAGCAAAATACCCTATTTTTTGCTTCTAGTTATAAAATACTAGCACTAACTAAATTTCAAAACGTAGTCAAAAACGTATTTAAAATTCTAATCGGGTAAGTGTTCGACAAACGGTTAATGAACTGAATTTATCTTATGTACCCTGTAGGACTCGAACCTACGACCGGACGGTTATGAGCCGTCTGCTCTGACCAACTGAGCTAAGGGTACAGGTTATTACCAACAATGTGTTTACTAAAAAGGAGGAACATTGTTGGCAACCAACCTATTATCGCATAGCTCGAAATATGATTAGTTATGAGTGAGAGTAAAACTATGCGATAACATCACTATTTTATCGAATAATTTTTATAGTTGTCAATACGGTTATGTACTGCTCCTCAACGAGGAGCTATTTTTATCGTTTAGGAATATTTAAATACCAACGTTTGTCATGGAAATCTTGCGCACCGCCTTTAGTGTTTCCTTCTGGATCATTCGTTGCCCGCATCATGACATAGACTTTCTTATTAGGGAAGTTGCGCATGTTAAAAGATACATGATAGCCAACGTTTCCAAATGTCCCATACGCTTGATTTACATCTGGTCTATAAATTCCATCAGCTTTTACTCTAGCTAATTCTTTCCCAGTATTGTAATCCATAATGAAGATATACTCGTATTTATAGTTAGCAATGTGCCATCCAGCTACATGCAAGTTTGCGTTTTCGATTTCTCCAAACTGATCAATGTGGGCGTAATTTGTTCCATCTGTCAGCGTAGGATTTGCAGCACCTGCTCTAGTTGGATCAATGACTGGTTTATCATCTGAAGTAGTTGGATTTTCATCGGTAAATCCATGAGCTAAATCATATGCTAATTTTTCTTTACTTACGCCCATTTCAGAAAGATAACCGTAAGGATCTGTATGATCCCCCCAAATATTTTGTGTTACCCATAAATGCGATTTGATTCCTGGTTGGTTATAAGGCGTGTCCAATGTTAATGGAATACCATATTTCATTGCTGAATCTCTAGCCAATTCAACGTATGCCTTGTAGTTTTTCTCAAACGTTGCTTTATCATGTGTGTGCTGTAACTCAATCTGCACAGGACTGTTGGCATTAGCGTACGAACCAGCACCGTACTGTACATAACCAGGTTGACCGACTTGATAAACAATTCCGCCATCTCCCACAATGTAAGCAGTGTAAGCACTAGTCCATGAACGTTGCATATACTGCGCTTCATTGCGTCCGGTTGCTGTTTCGTTAGCCGTTTCATGAAGTAAAATATACTGATTATTTGCTACTTGTGAGCTACCTTCGTTTGGGCCCAAATTAAATTCATTGTTAATCGTATAGGCGAACCCATTAATTGGCAATAAAAAAAGAGCCGTTAATAGGCTCATCGCAGTAATAGTAATTTTCTTCTTCATTTGTTTCCTCCTATTTTTTTAAATTATAAGCCGACACACCAGTGATAACGCCTAAAAATGTTGCTACTGCATTGATAGTGAGTACTGTCATATCTGTTCCATTCCATCCATATGCTTTCCCTAACGTCGCTACTAATACAGATGCAGCTGGCAATACTGTTAAAACTGTCCATTTAATAATTTGATAATATTTATCGGGTAAAATCATTACTTCTCGCCTCCTTTCATTTCCTGAATATCATGTTCTGCTTCATTCATCCGTCCTTCTAATAGAAAAGTCCGTTCAACAATATGGTTATGCTTTTCAACTTTTTTCTCCAATTGTTCAATTCGATAAATGGTCAGTTTGTTTGAAAAAACAATGCCTGCAAACGTACCAACTAAGGTTCCTGCAATACTTAAAGCAGAAATAATCGCATCAATACTCATAGTTCACCAACTTTCCATTAAATAAAAAATGCGCTGATCAGCGCACTGTAATTGCCTTTTTTTAACGAATAACCGCTTTAAGATGGCCAACTATCATTTGTAAAATAGCTGACGGTTCCAGAACACTCTTGATTTTCTGGTAAATTTGTAGTAGAAACCATCACAACAATTCCCGAAGCATTCGCATAAACAGATAATGCAGGATTTCGATTGGTTTTATTCGCCAAAGTTCCACCCCAATCCTTTAGCGAAGTTGGAGTATATCCTTTTGGAAAAGCCATTAAGTTTTTCCATCCAGCAAAATTTGCTGATTTATTTGTGATCGAAAAATTGGCTACTACACTTCGTCCATCTCGTTCAAATCTGACTGAACTTTCATTGGTGAAATCTGTTGTATTCGTTGTTTTTACTGTTTTTGAAACAAAACGATCTAAAGCTACTGGTACATTATTCACTGTTGGTGTTTGTCGAAAGTCTTTAAAGCCATCAATAGATTCATTTCCTGAAGAATGCACAACCGAAGCATCACTCGCTAATTTGCTCCAAGGATTCCATGCCATAGGATAACCGATCATCGCACGTTTATAAAACATACCATTCGATAAAAATTGTTGGATAATTACTCCGGCAGATTTAATGACAATAAGATTACCGTATAATGGGCCTTGAACAGGCATATTTTCACCGGTTGCACCAGCACAATAATAAATCCCACTCTCTTGAATATCATCCCAATTTTCGGTTGTAATATATTGATTTTTATATACCATTAAGCCTTTTTCAGTGCTAGATTTAGTGACAAAATATTGTTCACCATAATCAGGCGTGATATTCCAGCTGTAATCATTTGGATTATCGCTATCTTTCAAGCCTTCACCGAAGTATTTAAACTGACTAATATTAGGGGTTCTGGTGTCTCCTTTTTCAATCTTGAGCCAGTCTATTTTTACAGTACCTTTTGTTTTACTTGGAAACTGATATACAGCTAGAGTTCGTAGTGCGCCTGCGTCTATGCTAGCCTGTGTTACTGTGAACTCTCCTTGCCATGTATCTGTTAATCCTTCAACTGGATACAAAACAGCAGCTTTAATTGTACCGCCGTTTAGATATGCTATAAATCGCTGAGTTGCTGGCTTGGTTGCTTTCATAGTTAACACATATTTCTGGTTAACTTTGTAGTCTTCTACATTGGCTTTTGAATAAACAGAGTATTCAGTTGTAGTAATAGGAAACTGAACATCTTTGTTTGCGATATTCTCACCCAAAGGCGCTTTACCCAACCAGTAAGGGGCATCAAGTAAGTTTGGCTGATATGGTGTGGCTGTAGAGCCACGTTCTAACTTAATTTCATAGCTTAGCTCTATTTCACCAGATAACCCTTCTTCTACTAAAACTTGGAAATAGTAGCTATTTGGGTTAATCAATGTATCTGTAGTAAACGTTTTTGTGTAAGTTGTAAACTCTTCAGTTAAGCTAGTGCTATCCAGGATTAATTCTCCAAGATTATTTGTAACCACATTTTGATTTAATCTATACCTTACAACTATACGCTTGCCAGGTTGTGGTACAAAATTTGAAGATTTACGTAGAACATAAGTTATTGTGTAAGTAGTGTTTGAAAGTACAGGTGTCAAATAATAGGCACTATTTTTGTATCCTGCAATAATATATAAATTATTTCCTGGGGTCTTATTTATTTTTAAAAATTTACCACCATCACTTAGAGTTCCACTACCTACTTGAATAGCAAAATCAGAAAAAGAGAGGTTGTTCATTAAATTCGGATTACCACTATAATCATAGCCCCCGAAATCGATGCTGTTACTGTACATTTTCTTCAGCTTGCCTAGATCGCCGATTTGCTGATTGGTTTGGTTCATCTTATCTTTGATTAACGTTAATTCATTTTGTGTTGAAACAACGTTTTGAGAAACAGTATCAATATTAGATTGAGTTGTTTTTAATTCCTCTGTTACCTCGACAACATTTTGATCAATTGACTGTGCTGCATTCTCTACAAAGTTATTTATTTGCTGGTTGGCCTTTTCGATTGTAGAATCTACATTTGTTAAGGCCTCATTCACTGCATCTGTTGTTTCTTGCTTGATTCCATCGAGCAGTTGTTGAAAGTCTTTGAAATAATATTCTCCATTTAGTTGAACATCTCTATCGATGATAGATTTCTCAATATTGAAAGTAAAAGCCAAGTTGTCGGTGTGACTGCCATCTGGAAAGTCAATATAAACATTCGCATCAACTTTGCCTTCATAAGCAAGTAACATATCAGGAATGAAGTATTTTACAATACCTTGCATGTAGCTTTCAGTAATGATTTGGTTGTCAAAAATAGGAAATTCTTTTTTCTCTTCACCAGAATAGATATACATAAAAAGACGGACAGTCGCATTGATTAAATCAGTTGGACTTCCGTCTTGATTTTTAATTTCAAATTGTAATAAGCCAGCTTTTTTGTCATAGGATTTGAAAGTAAATCCAGTGACTTTCGCTGGTGGATTTGTCGGTTCTGTTGGAACAATGATTTCTCCTGTCTTTTTTTCCATTGAATCACCTTCCTTAATAATTAAATAGAGGAGTCACCGTATTAATAAATCCCTTCGATACCTGCAATCGTAAAACCTGTGTCATCTGTAAAATCTATAGTTCCATTTCCATGAATAGTGGCCAATCGACATTTAGTAAAACGTAACACCACGTTGTCACGATAATTAGTAAGTTCTATTCGAATATTCCAAATACTTTTTTCGGATGAACCTATACCCGTGAACATAATAACTGGGTTATCTACCGCTGGTGTTTCAAGCGTAAATTGTGTACCTAAACCCTTGACATGAAATCGTAAACGACTAAAACGACGTGTACTAGCCGTTAAATTCATGTTTTGTCCTACCTTACAATCTGAATCGCCCGCTTTCCACAGTTTCGTTACTTGTTCAATTCGTTTCCAATTTCTTGAATTGTAGCCACCTTCTCCGCCTTCCTTGCTTGAATTGATATAAAAAATACTTCCGTTTGATACGTCAATCATCACATAAGTCTTACGTTGAGAGTGTTCCCCGAAAACGTGTAACTGGATAATTTGTCCAGGGATCATTGGATCGGGCGTTCCCATTTCGTCAGCCCATGCCCACACAGTAGCGTAATGCCCAAATGGAATATTCCAGAAACTATACTTCTCACTTAAGTAATTATCCTTAATTAAATGACCGGTTGCTTGTGCTACGGTCTCAGGTGAAGCAAAACCTGCATTTCTCTCAGTAGCAAGCGCATGTGCTTGTTGGTCGTTACCATCACAATGAATAGCAAATTGTTCTAACATGTGATTAATTGCTTGATCTCTTGTCATATTTTCAAACATTATCCACCACTCCTTCAATATAAAAATGATCGTTTGGTTGCTCGTCCCACACCGTTCATTATCAATTTTCTTGCTGTCTTATCAATTGACAATTGATAAAAAGCTTCAAAATCAACACTAGTGTCTTTAGTAAATGCACAAGTTCCAACTATCATTTTCAAAGTACCGAGATTTCTCACCGTTTCCCAATGTTCATGCCCGCAAATGTAGGCAATAATGACACCTGGTCCTTTTGTGCTAAAATCAAATACTTCACTTCCTATAACGGATTCCGATGGTTCTCCAGTTAGCGAATCATAATCAATGGTTACTGACACACCTTGTTTAAACCCATCAATAAGTGTCCGTAATGCTGCAGTATTCCATACACCTGTTGCGGAATCATCTAATGGAATATGACCTACTAATAAAACATGATAGCTACGATCTAAGTTCGTGAGGAAAGTACCGAAGTCTTTCAATTGTTCTGCTCCGATTTTCCCTATTTCCCCATCTTTTGTATGGCCACTGAATTCTTTATACTGACCGTTGCTATCAAGTGCATCACTATAATCATCTGTATCAATGCGATAGATTGCAATTCCTTTATCTGGGAATAAACGACCACCGAATGTGCCATTATATAAATGGTGCATATCCGCACTATTTAAACAAGTTTCTGGTGTATGCCCTATCCAAGCATAAGGAATTTTTCCAGTATCATGATTTCCACGACAAACGATGACATCTTTTTTCCATACACTAGCAAAATTTGCGAAACGTTTTTGTATGGCCATTGAATGTGTTCGCCCAAAGTCACGAACACCAATCTTGAACTCTCCTGTACGCCCACTATTACAATCACAGTTATCTCCACCGTAAACAGTCACATCACATTGTTTGGCCATTTCTTTAAATTTTGCTAAAGTACTCCAACGCCTTGGATTCGTCGAACTATCTCCTGTTGTAAAAGCACTGTCTTTCCCCATCCCATCGACGTGAGTATCTGTGATGAACGCAACGTTAAATAACTGATGATCAATGTTGGCAATAACTTCATCAAAATTAGACGGAACAGAATATCCACCGTCTGTAATCTGTCGCACAGAACTAGACACAGAAAGGTTTTTATTTTGAATGTCATTTAAGCGATCAGCTAAACTATCATAATTTCCTTTCGCTTCATTCAGAATGTTAATGATCGTACCACCAGGATCTATGTTTTCCAGTAATTCACGATTCTCTTCTAACCACTGCTCCCAGTCATTTTTGCCCTGAACCATGTAATCTTTGAATTTTCTTAGCAAATCCTCAAAGGTCCACACATAGCCAGAATCACGTAACTGGCTTCTAGATATTCCAGAAATGACTCGATAGGTAAAATCCTGTGTGCTAAATTGTTCACTCCAAGTTCCATCACCATTAAGTGATCGGAAACTGAAATGTGCGGTGTTTTCACCGCCCCATTGCCAGTCAGGCTCACTTAACGTATAAACAAGCCTTGCTTGTCCTGGACTGTATTCTTGTACTTTTTGTTCAACAGGTTGGTTTTCGCCAAATTTTGTTGTGTTAATAAAAAATGGCACTAGGCCATCGAATGTTTTTAATATCCCATGTTCCACCACTTCAACAACCAATTTTTGGGTTGAAACATCTCCTTGTCGAACTTGAATCATCCCCACATAATTATATGGTTCTGTTGTACTTAAAACGACATTCCATTTACTCATAGAATCACCACCTTAAAATTGGATATAATTTCTTGGATTCTCAAAATCAACAACTGGCTGTGGCCAATAATTTTTCATAATTTGAAAATGTAGATGTTCTCCTGTAGATGGACCAGTTGTTCCCATCAAGCCTATTTGAGCACCTTTCTGGACTTTTTGTCCAACAGAAACATCAATACGAGACAAATGAGCATAACCTGTCCACTTCCCATTATTATGTTTAATAACCACGTAATTACCATACCAGTCATAATAATTAGCACCAGCCTGAACAACTTCCCCATCTAATGCTGCAAAAACAGGTGTATTAGGATTTCCATTTACAAGATCAATTCCATTATGAAATTCTTGGCCGCCATTTATTGGACTAGTTCTCCATCCACATTCTGAAGTAACTGTCACTGGTTTTTGAATTGGACAAATGAAATTCCCTCCAGGTTCTGGACTAGTTAATCCATGTAATTTGTTAAACCAAGATTGGGCATAATTTTGGCGTTCTGGATGTGCAGAAGCTGGACGTTCAAAGTTCATTTCAAAAGCATATGCTGCACTTTTGGCATCATTGATCGATTTAAATCCTGATACTGTGGTTGGATTTACTTTTCCGAGCCATTGACCGTTGAACATACACCAATCTAATAATTTTACTTGGGCTTCAATACTTCGATAATCTTCTTGAATCCCTGCGGTGTTCATCAAACGCTGAACATACTCTCGTCCGTGCCAAGTTGGTGATCCGACTAACGGATAAGCAGAACCATCCCATTGAACAATCCCATAAGCTGGACCACCAAGTTGTTCTGTATCAGGGTTCATACTTGCTCCAACTTCCCCTTGAATATTTCCTAGAATACCTGCAGCTGCATATTCAGAATAGCCACGAGCTTTCAGCATTGTCCAAATTTTCCATGCTCTTTTTTCAGCTTCCGTTGTTAATTGAGGGGGAGTAGTTCCAGGATCACTTCCTCCGCTTCCTCCACCGCCTTGGCCTGGAAATACTTTTTGTCCATTGATTCTAAGTTCACCTTGAATATTCAAATTGCCTAAGTGCAATGTTGATTTCCCTTGTAAAATAAATCCATAATCTTCTTTAGAAGAAATTAAGATATACTTAGGGGAATTGTCAGTTCCGTTAGTTTTAATTACTAATGAATTATCTGTTAAAGGCACAGGTGTAGATTCGTCTGAAACTTTAGGAAACGGATTACCGGCAGAATCGGTTGTTCCAATCGTTCCGATAGATCCCTTACTGTTCCAAAACTCCATACCTTTTTTTGTTAATTCCATAATTTTTTTGTTCTCATTCCAGATTTGCAGTGTGCCTTTTACAAGTTTTAACACATCACCATAAGAATTGAAGGAAGATTCAAATACTTCTGCGTTGATTGTGCCGACTTTAATAAAATCAGCAACAATTTCTCCTTTAGAAGTCATCGCAATACCGAATGGACCATTTACGCCATTATCTGAATAACCTAACCCATTCAAATTCCAGCGCCACACACGTTTTGCACTCGCTACGTCATCGGTATCCATTATAAGTATCTCGGATGGTGCTTTCTCTGGACGAAAAACGACATGTCCACCAGAATTTCCAGTGATCCATGCCGTTGCATTTAGTACGTTTTGCACTAATGTTTCTGTCCGATTATCAATTTTCTTTTTGAGTTCTTGAGTTTGCGAATTGACTGTCGATGTGTAAAGAGATAGATCATTGCCTAAAACGAGGTCTTTATACTTTCCTAACGTTGGAAAATAGGTATATTCAACGACCCTTTCTTTTATCTCGATATTTAGCTCTTTCGCTCTCACGTGAGCGACATCACCAAAGCTTAGAGTTGAAAGCTTTCGATACATTTCACCGTATTCAAGCGTATGCTCAAGCGAAACCATGCTTACCTGATGAGTGGCTTTTGGTTCGTGGATTCTGTCGTTATCAAATAGTGTTTTCCCCCACTTAATAAGCTCATCGATAGTTTTACAATCGGCATTTTCTCTTTTACCGATTCTGCGGTTTTCATCTGTTACGCCTGCCACCTCTAAATAGCCATACGAAATTGGTTCTTTGTCCTGGTCATAGTCATTATCAGGAACACCACCAACTAGAAACAGACTATTTACAATAGATTCCTCGTCTATTTCCTCTTCGATTGATTCTAAATTGACACCAAAATCAATGCGAAATCCGTTATCTGCACCGATCTGCTTCACTAGATTTAAATTGTAATTATTCATGTCCAATTCTGCACTAGCAACACCAGTCAAATTTTGATTTCCGTTGTTCGAACCAATAATCGCTTCAACTGGTGGGACTTGCTTCGCAGTGAATTGATGAGTGGTTCCGACATTTGACAGGTAATTGAATTTTTGTTTGAACGCCAAATTATTTTTTAAGCTATTCATAATTTGCGTACCATTCCCATTGCTAGTAAATGATTCCACGATGAAATTTTTGTTGGCCATAAATCCAATATGACGAGCCGTAACAGATACCGAAGTCAAATTCTTTTTGATATTGTAAATTTCGAAATATTGCCATGAACCATCAGGAACTTTTGCTTTTAAAAAATTTCCTTTTTTCAAATAGGATCGATATTGACCATTCCTAGCGTAATTTCCATAAAAACGATACTGACCGTTTAACACTCGATTAATTTCTGGCAAGTCTTCCCAATCAACCAGAGAAAATCCATTCACAGATAAATCATCTGGCATTTTGTCATAAGCATAAATAAATTCTTTTGTCACAGATACACACTCCTATTCCAAAATCGAATTTGATTGAACTTACCAGATAATTCGATGGTGTTTTTTCCTGGTGCCAAAATCGGCCAATCGCCTTTTGTAAACAGCGATAAACCTTCCTGAACAACTTTACCCAGTTCAGTATCAACCGCCACAGTTCCAGTTACAGTGTTTAAAACAGTTAACATTCGATCGCCAATTTTTATTGAAATGTCCCCACCTTTTGAATCAATTTCAAGATATGGTTGGGCTTTTTCGTCTCCATGATCATAAATTTCAACTTTAGACACATTGAAGTTTTTAGGTGTTTCGCCAACTTTTCTTTTGAAAGGCTGGCAGCGAAAAGTAACATCAAAGGTATAAAAATAGCCCCATTCATTTTCGAACAGAATTTCTTTACTCATGCTACAGATAGCATCTAAATATTTATCTGGATCATTATGCGTAATTAGTCTACTACTTCCAGAAAGCCACTTTTTGACCTCTCGAAGTTTAGAATGGGGAACAGTGATATTCTCTATTTTTAAATCAAAAGATTCATAATCACCAAAAGTTTCATTCAATTCACCATTTCTACCTTGAACAGTATATGTTTCATATCTTTTAGCTGGCATGACCTCAGGAAGTTCACTCTCGATAATACAATTCATATCGAGAGTAGCATTTAAGTTTTTCCAGATAAAATTTGGCTCATCTGGTTTCATGAATCGTTGACTCATTCCGGAATACCTCCCAAATCATAAATAGCTTGTCGATTAGCTCTTGCAAATTTACGGTTCATTCGATCTAATTCCGATGGATTATTTGCATCAACTTTGCCAATATGGATATGTTGCTCGATATTACCACCAGAAACTTTTCCACCGATACCTCTACGTTTTTCTTCATCAGATAATGGAGTCACAGTAGTTTTTCCATTTTTAGCAGTTAGTAACTCTGGTCCAGCTTCACCAACAATCGCTTGTCCATTGATTAAATGACCACCTTGAGCTAAATATGGGAGCTTGGATATAGAAAATGATTTGCCACCAATACCAGGAACCCATTTTGGTATTTTGATATTATTCAGTCCACCAATAAAACCATTAATCAAACCAATCATGGCATTGATGGGAGCTTTTCCAACAGCAACAATGCCATCGAAAATACCTCCAAAAATATCAACCAATCCTTGCCACGCTCTTGACCAATCACCTGTAAATATACCAGTAATAAAGTCAATAAATCCTGTCAGTATCCTCTTTCCTGCATTATAAAAATTCATGAAATTAACTACTATTCCTTCGAAAACACCAGAAATATAGCCACCTATAAATTTAAAAACTTCTACGGCGACATCTGAAATGCCTTTGAAAAATGCATTAACTCCATCATGAAACCATTTCACTTTGTTATATGCCAATACAAATCCAGCAATCAATAAAGCTATTCCTGCGATTACTAAAACAAACGGATTCGTTGCAAGAAAACCAGATAAAGTCTGCCAAATCCCTATAAAAGATTTAACTCCACTAACAATTTTAGTAATTGAACCCATAAGTGTTCCTAAAATCACTAATAGTGGACCAATTGCTGCTACTACTAAAGCTATTGTTACTAACATATTTTTTTGCCCTTGATCAAGTGAATCAAGCCAAATTTTAAATCGTTGCAATGCATCTATTGCCAATTCGAAAAAAGGCAACAAAGCTATTTGTACGCTTTCTCCCACAGATGCCATTGCTAATTTTGCGTTGTTCATGGCCATATTTACCTTATCAATCGGATCAAGTGTAGCTTCATAAGTAGAACCAACAGAGCCACCACTTTCTGAGGCAACTTTTGCTAAATCTTCTAGATTAAGAGTTCCCCTTTTAATTGCATCAGCCATTCGAGGGCCGCCTTTATTACCAAAAATCTCAGCAGCAGCATTAATTGCTTCAGTTTCTGAGCTTGCATTTTTAATTTTATCTTGCAATTCTCCAAGTCCTTGTGACAAAGTTTTCCCATCTTTAGCATAGGTAACTGTGGCTTTAGATAGACTACTCAAAGCTGCGCTAGAATCAACACCAGCTTGCTCGAATTGCCCCATCAACGTAATACCTTCTCCAAAACTCAATCCTAATTGTTTGATTTGAGGGGCGCCATCAATTGCCTTTTGCATTAAATCATCTACAGATTGTCCTGTATTTTGAGCTGTCTTTGTTGTTACATCTAATACAGAATTTAAATCATCATAAGACATGTCATATGCTTCGATTGCTTGACGAGCGAAAATAGCTGATTGGGAAACATCTGTTTCATTGATTTCAGCGTACTGTAGTAGATAATTAGTTGAATCTTCCAGTTTTTTGTCCATGAATCCAAATTGCGTATTTACTTCACCAATGGCTTCTCCTACCGTTTGTAAAGGCAAGTGAGTATTTGAACCAACATTTTCGAAGGATTGCGATAGTCTATCAGCTTGATCACCTGTTGCTCCGGTTTTAGTAATAATAGTATCAAGAGCTTCATCTACTTCACTAAAAGCTGCTAGTCCTGCAGCACCTGCAGCAACAATTGGTGCAGTTACGCCAATAGACATTTTTTCACCGACACCTTTAACTTTTTCGCCAGCTTCTTCAATTTTTTGAAGTTTTTTTGCGGTATCAACAGAAACATTTCCCTGTTCTTTTAATGCATCATTAGTTTGCTCTAATGCAGAACGCAGTTTATTTTCTCCTGTTTCAGATTCCAAAAGTCTTTTATAGAGTTTTTGAGATTGGTCTGAATATTCACCAGTTTCTTTAACTGATTTTTCATACTCTTCCCTTAACATCTGGGTTCGCTTTTCTGCTAAAGAAAGTTGTTTTTCTAATTTTTTCTTAGTAGCTGTTAATTTCTCTGTTTGAGTTGCATTCTTATCCATGGCAGACACTTGGTTTTTGTACTCGGTAGCTGCTAAGTTCATTTCTTTATTGATTTCTTTAATTGTTTTTGAATAGCTAACTTCGCCATTCGTTTTAAAATTTAAAACAACATCTGATTCTTTCCCTGACATTTTAGCGCTCCTTTCCTACCACCACGGACTCTTATCCATAGTTATAGATTGAGGTGGCTCAAACTCAGTATTTTGCTGTAACCACTGTAGGTATGATTTCAGCCACAAGTTAGGCGTAGATTTCAAAAAGAAACTCTCACTCCAATTTAATAGAGTGAGAGCAACATAAATATAAAAACTCCAAGGAGTTCCTATTTCTTCCGATTCTTTTTGTTTTTCTTTCTTTTTGCTTGCGCTTTTTGAAAGTCTTGTGGCTTCTTGGATTTTTTTAGGTCTTCTACCTGAAATGTCTGACTAGCAAAAATTTCCATACAGGTACTATAAGCAGACAACACCTCTCCACTCATTCCTAAGAATTTAAAAATAGTTTCTGGATTTTCATCTAAACCACCAGTGCGCAACATTGCATAAATCAAGGCACGCATGATTTTTAAGTCACTAGGCGATAAGTTAGCAGAAGAAATTTTTCCTTCTTTTTTGTATAGCATGGTATTCATATCAGACTCAAATTGCGAATAATCTCCACCATATACATCTGCTATAAATTCCATTGTTTGCATAGTAAATGAGATAGGGAATTCTACACCTTGAATAGTGACAGTAGCAGAATTTTTTAAGTCTTCAACGTGAATTCCATAATCAGATAACCGAGCCATTAACCTGCACCTCCAACTTTAGCCAATGTTTTCCACTGTTCTTCATCGTATACAGGTTGAGCAATGAATTTATTAAATAATTCGAGAGAAGCTCCGTCTCTATTTGAATCAAAGCTTGAATACATTACGTTGTTATACTTCAATCCAGATGAAATGAAGTTCGCAGTTACATCATCAATTTTCGTCTCATCATCAGCAGTAGCATATTCTTCATCAATAACATTGGACAACTGTGTTTTGGGATACCAAACAGCTTTCTTTCCACCGTTTTCAATATTTCCAATAAAACCAAATGCGAAGTAAGGAAATTCACGAGCAGTATTTTTGCCAAAGGTTACACCACTTTCAGCAATCAAACCTTTCAATTCGTCCATAACAGCAATTGGAATTCCTACATGATCCAGAGCTAACTCATGTTTTGTTTCTCGACTTACGCGCCGAAACATTTTGCTAGATGCCCATTTTTCAAGAGCTGTTCCATTTCCCTTTATTCCCAATTTTGTAGCAATTGGTAAACGAACAATCTCGCTATAAGTTGGTGCTTCTCCAACAGTATCAGGAGTAGTCATCATACCAATCAATATATCGTCTAATCCTTCAAAATAGAAAGTATCTTGCTTTCCCACTTAAATCACCCTTCCCACATTTTAATAATTTTCTTTGTCATAATCTCTTCAATCTGTTGCTTATTTTGCTCATATGTTCCACTTGCAAAATGTTGAGCGCGTTGCTTTGTTGTCCCATTTTCGGCAAAACGCCAGTAAAAGGCTGTATCTTCAAATTGGACTTTTACTCGATCATCTTCTACTACAACTTTTACATGATCTTTCATATGTTTTTTCTTTAATAACGACTTAGGTATCTTAGGCAATAGTTGCTTCATGTAAAAATTAGCAGCTTCTTCTAAAGATTCTATTGATATTTTTTTCGGATCTACCTTTGAAAGATTTCCTAAATAATCCGCCATATCAGCAAATCCGTTCGCATTATTGGCCATTTTCCATACACCTCACATATGTGTAATAATTGGTCACGGTATCGTCGTTCTCATCACCTTGTATACCTACAAAATCAGCATAAGGGATACAAGCTTTTTCAAATGCTAATTCCAAAATTGACAAATCTTTTTCTGTTCCTGTTGTATAGAGTGAAACTTGATAATACGGCAATCGTCGATGAACTTTTGAAGATGCCATTTTTTTACTTTTGCTCACATTTGAATAAACGATATATGGAAAGTTCGTCTCTTTAGCTGCTTTGTCTCTAAACACCGGTAACTTAGTTGATTTCAATGCTTTTATTAATTCATTGAAGTTATTCGACATAAGCTAAACTCAACTCCATTTCTCTTGTATCGGGATTTGTATAAATCCGAGTAATGTTATACGTCACAGAATCAATTTTGAGGGCATTTAGCTTCTCTGTGATAGATTTATCCCATCGAACTTTAATTCGCCTGACAACGTCTGTCTTGGCTTGCTGTGATAAATATTTTTCTTGAGAAGTCACACCGAGTTCCTCATAAAATATTGGACGCTTAAATTCGTAAACTGTAGTTGGACGATCATTTTCGTCAGTCCCTGATTTGATATCTAGCAACTCTGCTCTCCATCTGAAATTGTTAGTTTGTCTCTTCGGCATTTTGAATTGCTCCTTGCACAATAAATGGAGTAATAGCATTCATTGCTTTATCTAGTTCATCTTCTGAAGCTCTATATTCATAGGCAATGCCGGCAACCATCAAAATAAGATATTCTTGTTGGCCACCAGTTGCTGTTTTAACATAGTCTTTTGCCATATCTAAATAAAAAGAGAGCAAAGAATCATCCATGCCCTCTTCAAAATGAATATGTGATTTGAATTTTTCCTCTAAAGACAATTCTTTAGTTTGCTCTTCCATCTTAATCACCAACTGGTTTTGTAATTTCATAACGATATACTGCAGGTTCAAATGGGGAATAAACCAATTGTCCATCTAATAAATTGTAAATTTGGAATCCAATTTGATTTTTACCAGAGAATTTTTCAACAAGTTTTTGAATCTCTAAGGCACCAATAACTTCTTGAATTTTGAATGCAGAAAAATCGCCAAAATATAAAACTGGCGTATCTGGTTCACCTTTTTTATCCGCTGCATCTGTCCAATCTACAGGATAGCCAACTAATTGGTAACCAATTCCACCTTCTGCTTGTGTGAATGGTCGCAATAAAGGAAATCCATCGTCTGTTTTCATTTTTTCAATAGCAGTCAAAGCAGCTCGATTAATAATAAAGCGACCTTTTTTCATTACTTCTGTCACTGGTGTATTTTTAAATTCAATTAATGCATCATATAATTTTTGTCCAGCACCTTGAGCAGTCAAATCTAACGGTTTTTCAAATGACACAGCTTTTTTAGCCAATGCACCTGGATTTTCATTTCCAGCATCATCTCCATTAAACATATAATTGATTTCTTTTCGTACATAAGCTTTTTTCAATTCTTCGACAACAATATCTTCAACTGGAACACCAGACATTTTTAGTAATTTCTTAGTTACTGTTGCCAATGCATCAAACTCAGCCGGATCAAGTAAAATTTCATCAAACTGAATAGCTGTCTCAGTAATATCAGTTGAACGTTCTTTCTTATTGACATTCGCGTCTGCTTTTTTCACAAGAATTGGATATTTTACATCACCTGATGTTCGCACCACTGTTCTGTATTTACGAAGTAAATTTTCTTCTTGAGCATAAGTAATAACTTCAGATGCAATTACTTCTGGGACAGTAACTGAACCGTTGCCAGCTTCAATCCCTAAAGCTCGAGCTTCTGCTTCAGAAATATTTCCAATTACAAAATTAGCAAATGCTTTTCGTAATTGTTGATCTTTTTGTGTCTTGGTCATTTTACTTCTTGCCTCTAATCCTGATTTAATGGAATCTAGCAATCCATCACGTTGTTCTTGCGAAATCATGCCTGAACGATTTTCAGGATTATCTTCTCCCTCTCCACCTTCATCAGCACCATCTCCACTAGATTCATCGCCAGAACGATTGTCAGTATCATCAGTGCCATTTCCTACACCACCATCTTTTCCATCTCCTGCATCGCCAGGATCACCATCATCTACCAACGCATCTTTGATTCCATTTAATTCTTCAATGACTGCATCAATTTCTTGTTGCACACCTTCGATGTCTGCTTCACGCAATTCACCAGATTCGATTTTTCCACGTAACTCTTCCAGTCTTTGCTCTTGACGTGCTTTCAGTTTTTTTAATAATTCTTTATCCATAATCTTTTCCTCCTAAGCTCCTAGTGCTTGATTGATTTTTTTGATTAAATTTTTTCTTTTTTCGACTACTTTTTCTAAGTCTTCCTTGCTTCTTAAAGCTGCTTCGGTATCTTCATATGCTGGCAACGGCACGATAGAAACTTCATACAATTCCACCTCGTGAATCGTTCGAAGCATTGGTGTAGAGTTGTAGTCCCATGTTTCTTCAGTTGGTATGAATCCAAAACTGCATTGATTGATATCGCCACGTTCCATCGATTTGATCAAATCCCTAGCAACTGTTGTATCCGGAAGATCAACTTCAAATTTCAACCCACGTTCATCTTCTGATAAACGTAGCGTGCCACTTTTTGTACGTCCTAAAACATTGGACCAATCATGATTGAAAAGGCAGCGAACATCTGAACTACTAATAGCCCTTGAAAAGGCACCGGGAGCTATCACTTCATCCAAGTCTTCCCATAATCTTGTTGGGCTATTAAATACTGCTGCATAACCACTAATCGTTCTTGTTTGTGTTTCTTCATCAGAACGTGTTGAAAGATTGGTGATGTCAATCGTTCGAATTTCCTTTTTCTTCATTTCCATCACCTCCCTTCAAGTTTTGATCATTCGTTGGTAAGGAATCATCTGTAGCATGTTTCTTGCCGATTTCTGTCAGATCATTTGAAATATAAACAGCTTCAGTTTTTGGCGTTCCTTGTTTAGGGAACCCAAGCATTTCTGCCACATTATCTGGACTTGTAATTCCAGTACGAACAATGTTGTATCCTATATTTGTTTTTGTTGAATAAGGAACAAAATCCAAAATGTTGATTTTCCATTCCACTCGATAACCAGAATTAGGCATAAAAAATAGAGCGGTGTAATGCTCGCTCTTGTTCTTCAATATTGGTTTGATTGCTTTATTATGCAGATACATCATCGCTTTCTCGATGTCTGTCTTCATTAGTGATTGATAGGTATCAACATTTATACCCAAGAATTTCCCTAAATCCTTTTTGTACACGCCTAGATAGTTCAAGATTGCATCATCATCTACTGGACTTTTCAGTGTATCAATTGAGTACCCTTTACCAAGAGGGATCATTTTGACCGAGTGATTACTGTCATCTTGTGTTCTTTCTAACTGATCAAGTATTGCCTTAACAATTTTCGTTTGGGCGCTGTTATTCGGGTTGATATGCGCATCCAGTTTAAGCATAAAAGCGAGTAAACCGCCTTTGGTATATTTATCCGTCAAAACCTTTTCTGCGCTTAGAACGCCTTCTAGCGTGCTTCTTGCTAAATCGATTATCCCTGCACCTTTTAGAGAATCTGTACCGATATTCTTAATGTGACGAATCATCTGACTTGGTATTTTTTGACCATTCATTTCAAACTCTTCTTGTAGACGTTCATTTATTTTAGTTGTCACACCGTATGCTAAATGAAGTTGATCTCGGTCAGTCAATGGGAAGGTTTCTCCGTTGATCAGTAGCGTGTTCGTCTCAAGCTTTGAAAACTCAAAACCCGTTAGATAATCATTTGGACTTTGCAATGTTTTAAGCAAAAAATGATTCTTTACTTCGTTACCATCAGGACCAATCACAACTGGTATTGCAAGTGCTACTTGGTTTGAAATATCTTGAACCAATTCATACACATCAGATGATTCCATAATTGAATTGTCTGTGACATATCTTTGAGTGTAGCGAGTGGTTTGACCGAATATATCTTCAATGTAGCCTCGTTTTTCCATGAATGAATATACTGCGTTTGATATTCTATCTCGAATTCTCATCTTTTCTCACCGCCTTTCTAATTACCTGTAAATACTATCGAGATATTCATCCAATTCGTTCGAATCAATATCTGTCATCTTATTCATCGTTTCTTTATGACCACACAAAAACGCCACGAAACCGTCAATCTTTTTCTTCGACTGGCGTTTACTTGGCGCTTTTTGTCCATTGATGTTAGTAATTGCTACAACGTTCAAAGTGCAATATAGGAATAAGGGATTATCAAATTGTATCCGTTTCTCATAAAATAATCTTTCAACATCATCAAATGGCGAATTCAATACTCTAGGAAATTGAGGTACTTCAACACATTCTAGCCCTAAGTTTTCCAATTTTTCTACAAGTTTGTCACTCATTGCCGGATCGTAGTTCACTTGCTGTATATCGTATAAATCCATGCAGTCCTCTATGTACTGCAAAATCTGATCTTGATCAATCATTTTTCCATCGCAAAATTCAACGAAACCTTGTTCAGCCAAATCACTATAAGGAACATTATCTTCTTTTTCTCGAAACTCTAAATTTTCATTCGGAATAAAATAGAGTTGCTTTACTTTAAGAATCGCTTTACCATCTTCATCCCATGTTGGAAAGTTTAAAGATACACAGGTCAAATCTCGTGTACGTGATAAATCTAAACCGATATAGCATGGTTCATTACTTAAATCACCAAGTTCTTGCGTGGTAACTAAACATGGCTCTACTTGATCCTGTTCAAAGAAATTATCTGCGCCATTCACAAATACATCCAAGTGTTTCGTTAGAAATTCAGCTTTGGAATGAGCTGACCGTTGCGCTGTTTTAAATGCTGATTCTAAAGCAGATAAATTGACTGATATTCCCCAGTTAGGATTGCACATTTCCCAGACTTTTCTATCCGTCCAATCATAATTTTTATTTGGCTCATAGATTAGAACAAAGTTTGAATCATTATCATCACGTTTCAACACTTCTTTTGCTTCGCGATATACACGCATTCCAACAGACGACGAACCTTTCCCAGCAGTTGAGATATTAAACATCAATGGCTGTGGTAAAGATATTTGAGCAGACTTAAAATTGTCATACTGTTCCATTTTCTCTTGCTTATGCAATTCATCATTCAACACAAAATATGGATTTGAACCCTCGATATTATCAATATTCTTGGTTTGAACAATAAATTTATTTGAGTAAGCCATATCTTCATGAATATAGTCATAAGTAATACTAGAAACAGTTCCCTTTGGTCCTTTAAATATTTTTGTTCCTTCAAGTAGAATTGGATTGTTTAAAATGGTAGCCGCAAAAGGCTTAGCAGCATATTGAGCTTGAGCAAAATCAGAGGCACACGCATAACAATCGACTGATAAAGCACCTTCACCGTACATTGCATAACCTAATGAAGCTACGGCAATCAATGTTTTACCATTCTTTTTTGGGATTTGAACATAAGCCTCACGAGTAACGCGAACAGTTTGACCTTTTTCATTTTCTTTAACCCAACCATAAATCCAAGAATAAATAAATTTTTCCCAGGATTCTAACAGAAATGGTTTTCCTACCATTTCTCCTTTTGTGTGAACAATAAATGTTTCTACCCAATCCATCATTTCATTCGCCCGATCTACATCAAACCAAATGTCTTTTCTTTTTTTCCACCTATACCAACGATCTATTGCTAAACGAACGGTTTTAGGATACTTCTTAGGTTGCTTTCTTACTTCTTTTGCAAATAAATCAGCATAATTTACACCAGGTTCAATCATTTTTCAGCACCTGCCTTCTTACGCCATTTATTTCTGTGCGCTGCTAGTTCATCTACTGGTTTTACTTCCGGACGTGTAATTTCTTCATCTTTTCTTGCAGTCGATCCTCCAGTAATTTGTCTACCATTTTTTGCTTTGTTCGTTAATCCTAATAAATCCAGAGCTTTCATTTTCTTATCAGCCCAAGTTTCTACTTGTTGCGCTAACGGATGTTTTGATTGATTAGTAGCACCTGATTTATTCGTGAATTTTTGAGTTTCTGGAAAACCTTTTTCTTTCCACAATAAATATTTATGTTGGTATATTTCAAAAATATCCAGATATGATTCAATCAACGGATCAAGAGTGATAGTGTACAAATCAGACTTACGCATTATTTCTAAAATACGAGCTTTTTCAGCACTTACTTTTTCATCAATAATCGCTTTACGTTGCGCTTTAGTCGTCATTTTTGTATACCCCCCCCTTTGTTTTTGAAAAATTTGACCTAACGATGCGCGTGACTCCCCGCTACCCTATCCCCCCACGAAAAATTTTTTTGAAAACGAACAGGGGGGCTTCAATTGAAATACGAAGGAAAAACTTTTTTGTCTTCCGTTTCATTTTCAACAATTGGATGACATTTTGAACATAAAAGCATGAGATTGTTTGGATCAAGCTTAAGCAGTTCATTGTCTTTGATTGGTACAATGTGATGGACGTGTGCTCTCTTTCCAAAGATGAACTTACCGCATCGCTGACAGTGGCCATCTTCTCTTTCATAAATAAATTGACGCATATCTTTCCATGCCTGTGTTCGATAGAATGGTTTGTTCTCATGATGATAAATCGTCTTTGCTTGTTGCTTCTTCTTGCGTGATTTACTTGATCGTTTGTGTTCAGCACAATAGATCCCCTTTGCTATCTTGTTCGTGCATCCATCAAACTGACAGTATTTCATTCTGATTCACGGATAAACTTTAGGATGTCTCCTTTTGCACGGATAGCACCAGGAATATCAACGCCATGTTTCTTAGCATATGCACGTAATTCTTTTACAGTCATGTTTTCCAGTTCATTCGTTTCTTCAACAGTCTGATCGTTAGTAACTTCGCCTTCACCAAAGCCAGCAGTAGTGTTTCCATCACTGTCTAGTTCTTCACCTGACAAATGAATTTCTTCATCCCCCTTGAACAAGACACCATCGCCAACGATCGCCTTGGCAACTACAGTCTTATCAGATTGTTCACTTGTATCAAAGTTAGGTTCTTGACCGTTTGGAACCACAACAGTCTTTTTCTTTTCTGAATCCCAATACTCAGTTCCAGTAATTGATGATCTAATTTTTTTCATTACCATTTTGATTCTCTCCTTTGTAATTTGTACTGATTACTTTTGCACCCATTCGTTCATACCACCCAACAGTTTCCTGCAGATTAGGTAGAGTGTGGGATAGTAATGTTATTACTAAAAACTCAAAACCTGTGCCTTTATTTACTACTTCAACATATGCATAATTACCATTCCAATTATCTCTCAACCCATTAGGACTATTCTCAGCTTCAATTGCTTTTTTATAAACTTGACCCATACCCGATGTAACATCAAAAGTAAGTACAGCCTCATGAAAATCATTCATAGATAAAACTCCTTTCAAAATAAAAAGACCACTCAACGAGTGATCTAATATGTAAAAACTACACCTCAGAGGAGCTCATGAGGTATAGCTCTAGCATGCTATATAATTGAGATTGCCTATTCATCTTGTAGTAGCCATAGAATAGTATATGGGTCTGATTGCCTCCACTACTACTCAATCTCAATGCGGTTTTACTTTCGGGATCTTGTACCGCAAACCCAAAGTCGCTGGAGTGGGATTGCACCACTCATGCACTAGTCCGCTCTAGTTTTGTACAAGGTCCCAGTAGTGCGCCGTACGCAACCTACCTTCACCTTCGCGTCTCTCTATTTCCGCCACAGCGACATAAGTGTATTGCGAAATTATTTTTAGTCGTTATATAATTAATTAAGGAGGTTTTTCATATGCCTAATTATGTTATTGATACAACATCTACAAAAAATAATACTCACATACTACATGAAATAGACTGTCCATATGCCCCTGACAAAAATCATTCGATTGAAATTGGATACTATATAGAATGTTCATCAGCGCTCCGATATATTCGTATCAAAAAACCAAATTTAAATGTTTCTGGATGCAAATACTGTTGTCGTTCTTGTTGCAGTAAAAAATAATTGTATTGCTAGCTATCTTTTGAGGATAGCTAATTTTTTTATATCAAAACAGACAGCAACCAGTTGATATAGATAAACAATGGAAAGTAAAGGAGGTTTTCACTTCCTTTTTCATATTTTTGCGATTGATTATTTGCTGTCTATCAAAGCATAATTTAAAACGATGAGAGAGATTTCTTCCCTTCGTTTATTTTGTCGATCCTTTTTCGCAATCTTTCGACACTATCATAATAAATCACTTGCTAGGTAGTTGATTGGTACAAAAAAGGTATAAAAAGGAAAGTATTTGGTTAGTAAATGGGTATAAAAAGTGTAAAAACTGGCTACTTAAAAGCAACCAGTTCTAAGGAAGAAGCAAATTGAATGATGATTTTGTTTGATTCTGCTTTAACAGATTCCTCGCTCGTATTATTTCTTTGGGCAGTTACATAAATTGACATACCGTTGATATAGCGATCGTAGAATATCTTTTTCCGTCTTTCTGTTATATCAGGTTTATGTGGATGCTGAATTGCTGAATAGCCACGAATAAATAATTTGTGCAAGTACTCAAATTCCTCTTGTGCTTCCTCTTTCTCAATCATCATTCGTTCTGCTTCAAATGTATTATTTGCTGTAGAAGGCGGAACCAAGGAGTAAGATGCTGTTACCTTAGGTTCACGAGGTTGACCTACCCTACATCTAGCTGACAGATATGCGGAAAGGAATACAGCGACATTGTGTTTCGTGCGTTCCATATCCACATCTTTTGCCTCTGGTGTCTCATACTTCTTTACATCGAAAAGTACCATCCATTGATTCCTCCAATTATGATATAATAATTGTGTCAGAATTATTAACCAAAGTCGGAGGAATCCGGCTTTTTTATTTTCTATTTTTCCATACAATTGTTTTTCCACAACAACATTTCGTTCGATTTTGACTATTTAATAAAAATTGGCCAGAATTTATTGTTCGTCTTTCCTATTATTTCTTGTTCCCCTCTTGGATGATTACTAGCATATAAACAAAAAATACAATAAAGATAATAGAATAAATCATTCTTTTTCCTCCAAGTCTAATCCAATATATTCATCTTCAGTAAACCAATCATCACATTATGGATTAATCACCCACACAGGTGATGTCTTATTTTTCATTACCGTAATACCAGCATTTAAACCGTTATTGAAACAATCCGCTCTCATGTCTTCACTTTTCATTTTAATGCTTTCTAATTCTTTGATTCCTTCTTGTATGTTCATCGCTGTTCCTCCAATAACTCGCTATTCTCGTATATATTTCCGATGACTTCATACGTGTATTCTTCAAACAGCTCTGTGTTAAAAATTTGATACTCTAAGTCTTCATCAACAGTGGCACAAACTAATCCGGAATAATCTATTGAATTTTTGACAATACAAACTTTATTATCTAAGTAATCGAATCCATTTCGCACGCTGACTGATACTACATCCCCTTCAAATATCTCCACACCATTCTTATCTTTCAGTCCTGTGGATTGCATGAGTTCAGCTTCGTCAAAGTTTCTAATATAATCAGAGTTGAACCAAGTGACAGATTTTTGATCAATCACTAGCTTTTTTTCTTTGAAAGATATTGATTCTATCTCTTGTATAGTTTCTGTTTTTTTATCCCACACTCTATACTTCGGTATCATTTGCTGACCTCCATGTATTCGTCTAATATCTCTTTATATTTCTCTACAAATTTGAAACGATCTTGATGAAGTTTCTTGCTCCAACCTGTTTGCTTATCCAGTTCGCACATCTGATCGAACCCTTTTTGAATCTCTTTGTAATAAAATTCGATGTTTGCTGTTGCTTTCCAATGTCTTGATGTCCGAACTCCCGATCCTGTTTCAGCCATTTCCAATTTAACTATTTCAGCTCGTTCTTTTGCTTTTTTATCATTCTGGATCTTCATCATGATTTTCTTGAGGATGATGTCACTGTATTGATTAATAAGATCCATTATTCGTGGTCTTTCTTTCGAATTAATAACATTGGTTCTGGCATAATCTGATCATCTTTCAAAAATTCATTTGGATAATGCTTTCGTAACTTTTTATTATCGGTAAATGTTTTCAGCAACCACTGACTCGTTTCACTTTTGTTCTTGCCAACAAAATAAATTTTTCCAGTTTGTATTCCTGCAAGTTGAATCATCATCTTCACCTCAAATCAAATTTTTTTCTGCTAAATGGAGCAAAAGTAATCCGACATCAAGAATCTTTTGATCCATTATTTCAGCTACTTTACTCGGCTTAACTCCTTGAGAAAAGAGCAAGCGTGCTTGCTCTATCTCTTCGTGAGTCCAAATAAATTTGGCTTCCTCAAGGATAATTACTGAATCAGTTGCTCTCATTGTTCTTCTGGAAAAATGATGTCATCCTTATGTTTAGACCAGGTATCTGCATATGGAGCAAAGTATTGTCTAGCTAATTCGATTTGATCAATTAAAGCTATTTCTGATAACTCATGATCTGCAGCAATTTCATTCATACTATCGCCTTCATCTAAACGGATAAGAACGTCTCGAATATTTACGGTGACATTTTCTGGTAGTTGTAATGTCGTTGCTGTTTTAATAAATTCATCAACGGTTTCTTTTGATACAAGGAATTCAATATTCTCAACTTCTTCCACTCCATCTCCAATATCCAAAGAAGTTTGCTCTTCTTTGAGCATTTCGATTGTGCCATCTGAATTCACCACGTATTCAATATTTGGTTTCTTCGTTTGCTTGTTTACTGGCACTGTGTATTCGATTGTTTCTGGTTGAATTACTACAGTCACTGTTGATCCAAGAAACTCAGTTAGATTTTCAGTGCTACCTCTCAATGATCCGTTGCTAACAACTAGTAATACTTCTGTGTTCCCATTTGATTTTGATGTTACTTTCTTTAATTCTGGTCTGAAATTCACTTGTTTTGTCATTTTATTTTCCTACTTTCTTTGATATGCTTTTTATTAAGGAGTTGAATAATTGTGTTTAATAAAATTAAAGAATCACTGAAAAAATATTTTAGAAAGATTCGTTATAAAACAGCGGAATCAAAACTCTATAAAAAATTTTTCAATAAACAAACAGACTCTCAAAAAATGAAAAAATTCCTAAAAAGAGTTGCTAATGGCAAATACACTGTAGAAGGTAATGTAGGACAAACTTATCCTGAACTTGATGACGATTTGTTTGTCGTGGAAATAGCAATTAAAAATGAATACGTACGTGGCATCGAATTAGTAATTCAAGACGATATCATCCCAATACTAAACGTGAGTTATCCCTCTGTTACTGTTTTAGGAGAAAATTTTTTGCGTAATCAATCTTTTTACAATAAACATCCTATTTGGTCAGCAATTTTAATAGCAATTATTTCATCGTTCTTCACTCTGCTCATAAGTAATTTTTTTAAATAACTAATTTTCATGAAGAAACTTCACACTGAAGTTTCTTTTTTCTTCGTTCCGTTTGTCTTTTCCGCTGCTGTCTTGCTGATTCAAAACAATCCATTTCAATGAATTTATTGATTTTTGAATCGAATTTAGCAAATGTCACTGGAAAGCCGTATCGATGAGCAAACATCTTCATTTTCAGCATAGAGATTGCATCTTGATAACCTTTGACATCAATCACTTTTTTCACTTGGCCATTCTCATAGATTACAAAATCTGCTCGGTAATAAATCGGCGCAATCTTACGATCGTTACATAAATATCCTTCTTGCAATAAAACATTCTCTTGCATTGCGCAATAGGTTTCAGATAAAGGTATAAAGCTCATGCCATTTCGTTTTAGCTTCATATAGTATCTAGCCTCTGCCTTTGAATCAAACATAATGCCGTCTACTTCATGTTTTTTATTTCCGTATTTGCTTTTTGTCACCATCTGCATACTTCCTTTTTAATTCTTTTAATCGCTCATCATGCTTTCGCCCATTTCTATTGCATACTGGGCAAGGTTCGCAAGTTGACCAGCCAAGCGACGTCTTATACCAAATGACAGTTTCATCATTACACCTTAAACAAGTCATTTTGAATCTCTCATCCATGCTTGATTACCCTTTGGAGTGCATTCTCTTTCTTTGCTGGCTTAGTTTTAATTTTTGCAAATCGTCGGTCAGGCTTAAACGTTTTGAATATTTCATCACCGCACGTATTTGCAACTAATTCAGCTGCTTCATAGCTCTCATAATGATATGCTTGTTCAGATGAAATAACGCCTTTTCCGTTTTTGTCTAAATAACACATTTTCTTAATTACAAAGGTCAAACTGGATTCCTCCTTTTATCTGTTGTTGATTTGAATACGGCAATGTTCCCTTTTGTTCCATTCATGACACGAGAGAACACTCGCTCGCCGTACGCGTGTTTTAATTGCTTTGATGATAAATTAGTCGTGAATATCGTAGCTTTGTTTAAACGGGCTTCTGTGAGCGATGTAAGAACATCGACATCGTATGGTGTTGCTTGATTGTTTTCTTCCATTCGACCTAGCTCCGCACCTAAATCATCAATTACCACAAAATCTGTCTTTTTTATTTCAGCCATCAACGATCCTGTCACAGCTTTTCTTGCTTCTGGATCATTCATTGCAAACTTCAACTGCTCTAATAATTCTCGATAGCTTATAAATGAACAGGCAATTTTATAATTAGATGCCCTCATCACTTCTTTGATCACTGCAGCACCTAGATGAGTTTTTCCGGCTCCTGTTCTACCAGTAATAACCGCGTGAATCGTGCTACCATCTACGATTTTTTTAGCCCATTCTTGAGCCATTCTTTTTATTTGTGCTGTTTCCTGATCAACTACTTTGTATCCATCAAAATCGAAGGTCCATATGGCATCGTCCGTAATCATTGAACTGTTAATCATTCGATTGATGGCATCCCTTTTCATTGCTTCATTCGCTTTTTTGATAGCTTCTTTTTGATTTTTCGTTACCATTTCTCGATATCCGCAACTCTTATTGATACATGTAGGACCGCATCGATCCGTACCATCTTTGTTTTTTGATTTCCACATGTACAATGGATCCCCGCATTTTGGGCAAGGATGATCAACAATCCTCAAACCGCCATAAGGTGCAGCCATTGCACTTAGTTTTTTATCCATTACCAATCCTCACCTGTTTCTGGTAACTCATCATTAGAAATATTTTGTTGCTTTCTTTTATTTTTTTGGATAGCCATCTTATCGAAATGCTTTCTTAAGCTAGTCGGTGATAAAATTACTCCTGACCAGAAATCATTGCTTGTGGCCCAAACAATCATGTCTTGAACTTCTCTACCGGTTCGTTTGTCAGATTCAATTGTTAAACGAATCGTATTCGCCCATTTATCCAAATCAGGTTCTTTGATGTTTTGATTTTTTCGAATGAGTTTTAATAAAAGAATGGCCAATTTTTTATTTGGATCGTCATCTGCGTACACGCGTTTTTTGCGTGTTGCGACATAATTATTATTCTTTTCATTCTTCTCATTCTTTTCATTCTTGTTTATGTTCAGTTCGTTGTCCTTTTGATGTTCAGCTAGTTGTTCAGTCTGTTGTTTTTTTTCTTCTGAAAATCCTTGATAAATGGCGTAGTTATTGACTTTATACGTTGTTCCATTTTTCCTGCTTTTTTCAATGCTTATCATGTCATCTTCAACAAGTAGACTTAAAAATTTTCTGACAGTATTTCTACTTACTCCCCAACGTTCAGCCAATTTTTGTTCTGAAGTAATTCTTTCCCCAACATCAACTTTTTTAAATGAACCATTAAAAAGAATTTTCTTTTCTTTGTGGTTGGCCATTAGAATTAAATCAAGCCACCACTTTAGATATTGCGGATTATCCCATATCCAATTTTCAGTTATAGAACGGTGAAGCTTGACCCATCCTTCAGCCATATAATCACCACCGTTCTATAAATCGTCCATGCTAGTGAATCCGGTTATTGGAAGATTACCCCTACAGTACTCGCATAAACCGCAATGGTTCGGCTTCTCTTCACCATTCTTCACTCTGACAATTCTTTCAATTTTTTCTTTTAACATAACCAGCTCATAATCCATATTGTCCTGGTCAATTGTGATCAGTCTTGCTTCACTTGGTGTTTGTTTAGAAACTGCTGCAATGATCGGTGTAAACGTCTTTCCGTATTGCTGTAAAAGTAACTCCTGATATATAGCCATTTAAAGTACATATCCAAAATTGACTAGGAATGTTTCTCTTGATCCATAATCTTCATTCCATTTACGTTCATGCATGTCTTTCGTTGTTTTGATATCAACAAAGTATTCTTCTTCTAAATTCAAGCAGTCAATTTTGCCTTTCCACTGAGTTCCAAATAATTCACCAGTTACAATCGTTTCTTTCTCACCTTGATAAATGTTCATGAAAGCTTCTTCTTGTTTTAATCGATCAATCATCTGTTCAGCAATCTGGAAATCTTTCAATAATCCATACGGCTTGCGACTAGAAAACATTTTGGATTTATTTTCTTCTTTGAACGCTTCGTGTATCTCTTTCGATTCAAAATACGAATGTACATAATTCCCGACTAAAAGAGCTTTAGGATTAGATATCGGTTGCCAATCCCCTTTGAGTTTGGCCAAGGCGGCCGCTTCACATTTTAAAAAGGACTTATATTGTGACGTTGACATGTACTGCCAGTCAGCTTCATTTGAGTAATAATTCTCATCAGAAAGGGTACTCATCGTCTTCAAATTCTGAGACATCATCTGCACCTTCCTCACGTCCGAAATCTGGAATATCTAATAATTCTTCTTGAATCGGTTCGTTCAATGTTTCTTTTTCAATCGGATGAGCTTGTTCAACTTCTAGATGTCCTGGCATATCCGCAATACGAGTATTTTCTTCTTGAATATCGTTAGGAATCACAATCTCTTCTGCTTCTTTTTGAATTGGTTCGACAGTTTTATTTGAAAAAAGTTTTTCTTCAAGTGTGGCCACTTTTTCAATTTGAGGTGTAACGTCTTTGCGATTGTAATCATAGTCATTTTCGGTCGTTCGGTTGAACGCATCTGAAAAAAGTTCAGCATCATCACTAGTATTGATAAATGGTTTAGCAGCACGATTAATCACTGTACGCTTGGCCATTTCTTCTGGGAAATCATTTTGAACACTTTTTGTCTTAGCTTTTGACCATGATTTTTCGATTTGTTTTTTTGTCATAATCGTATAAACTTTGTTTCCGTCAGACTTAGTGATTGTTGCAAATGCTCCAATAATTTCTTTATCCATGTTTTCAAAACTAGGAACAAACTTTGTGACTACTGTCTCGTTATCAATCGAACCAATCTCAAAGACATCATCTTTTCGGATTACTTCTGCTTTGACATCATTAATCTCATCAAGTCGTTTTAATGCTGCTTGAGTACCAAAGTACGATCTCGACATTTGAAGTTTTGGACCATAAGCAATGAAATAGCATTGATTTTTTCCAGGGTTCAATCCTTGCTGAATCATGTCTAATAACGCATTAGCTATACTAGCTTTACCAACTGGCGTATTACCATATTTTTCCATGTATAACCCACCACCTTCTCGTTGGCTTAGAGCTACCTCATTGATTTTGAAAAATGCTTGTTTTAATGCGTTCGCTGCATTGTAATTGTTCGGTAACTTAACACCTTGACTTTCCAATTCAGTTATTTTTCCTAAAACAACATCAGTAATATCTTTTTGTAAAGTAGCCATTTCATTTGACATATTAAACTCCTCCTAGTTCAATCTTTGGAAAATATTGTTGTACATATTCCAAAATATCCTCTTCTTGTACGTACCCATCTTCGGTTAAGTAGCAAGAGTCACCTTCATAAATAGGATTGTCTTGCCAGTCAATTCCGATAGGACTACTTTCTTTTGGTGGTTCTTGCATAGCTCCTAAAGAATCAAAGTCTTTCATCATGGCCTCCTAAAATTCCCAAAATAATTTGATGGTGTCCTCATCTTGCTTGATGTTTGAAATGCCTTCGCTTTCCAGTGCCACTAGAAATGATGGTGTAACTCCTTTTGAACGAACAGTGCAACTCGTTTGTCCATAGCTTGCTGTGGTTAGAATTTTTTCTTGGATGTCTTGTTGCGCTTTATTCATCATTACTTCGAATATTTCATCGCCTAATCCCTTTACTGAAATCATTTTTGTGTACCTCCCATTCCATTAGCTAAGAATTTAAGGAAGTCAGTAAAATCTTTGATTGTCTCTTCTGTAACTTCTCCGCTGTATTCACGTTCAATACCAAACCCTTTGAAAACTTCACGATGGCCAGGACAATCACAATCGCTATATTCCAATTTTTCTTTTGTTTTTTCATATTGTTCAAGAACCCCTAAGCTGACTAATATGTCGCTGCCTCCTTGTGCAATGATTGTTTCGCCTTCTGAATTGACAATACTTAACGACATTCCGGCTTCTTGCTCTTGTAGCTCATTCGCTAATTCTTTAATTAAGTTTTCAATTTTTACGTTCATGTGATAAAATCTCCTTGTGATTTTTATTTTTTTGGACACGATTATGCTTGCCGGCGGTCGTGTCTTTTTTTGGTTCTATACTCAGCTTCATCAAGACCTATGAAGATCCATACCATGTAAACAATCGTGCCGATTAATGCTTGTTTGCTTCCCCAAAGACCTAAAGCGTAGATAATTAGCGGTGCGCTAAATACTAATGATCGATTAAACTTGCCCATGTATTTCCCCTTCTTTGCTGTTATTATGTCCGAACACTTACCCGATATTTTATTGTGCTAGAACCCATGCTCTACATTTTTCTTTGTCGTAAAATTTTTGATCGCCTATACGCCCGAATGGAAGTCCTTTATCTTCCCACTTACGAATAGTTGCAGTTGATACTCCGAAGTATTTCGCTATCTCTATTTGCTTTAATACACGTTTATCAACTGAGGCATCTCTTCTTGCTTTTGCAATTTCATCAGTTATGATTTCATGAATGTAGCTACGTAGTGCTGCCTCATTTTCAGGCGTTAAGATTACTTCCATAATCCTGAACCTCCTATCAAATTTTATTTTTCTTTCCAAACTCCATACTTAATAGCGAAATCCTTGACTACAGATAAATAAATTTCTTTTAACCTTTTATCACTTTCTATTACATCTAACTTATTTGTCTTATCTCGCTTGGATTTTGAAATACCTTCGCCAGCCATACGGTTACGTAAATTGGTTAATCTAGTTTTGAGAGAAGAACCAGCTCTACGATCAACTTCTTCATATATTGCTGTTTGAATTTCTTGGTAAGCACCGTATCCGCCTTGAGTTTCCGCCATTTTATTTACGAGTTTTCGACATTCTCTACGCCAGTCAGTTGTATTCATCGCCACAATTTCAGTAATATTGTCCATTTGTGTTGCTAAACGTTTTGTCTCTAATTCTTGTTTAGCTACTGCATTAAATATTCCTTGGAACATTTGAAGTTCTGGACTTAGCTTTGAAGTATCAAGTAATTGTTGCTTATATTCTTTTTCTACCTGAATAAAATATTGACGAGCTTGTTTTCCTTTTTCTGTTCGTTGGAGCATTGAGATTTCTTTTGCCATATCTAACTTTAAAAAATGGTTTTTCTGAGGTCTTCCACCTTTTACTGATTTTTCAGTAAAACTTATAAAATCAACGTTTTCAGAGAATCCATACTCTCTCATTCTCGGAAACCAATCATTATACCGCTCTTTTACTTCCAAAAATTCATGTAACTCTCTACCACTTACTAACTGCTCATTCTCCTTATTTGTTGTTACTTTGATTAGTTCTTTCATTGATTACACTCCTTAAAAATGAATAAATACGTTTTTTATAAGTTATTTTATTAAAAATGAATCGTTATGAAGTTTACGTCGTATAAACTCGTCTTTGCTTCCAAAAAAAATATTTGCTGTTGGAAAATGGTATATTTCTGGTATTAATTGCACATATTTTTGCTTCATTTTATTCGGATCTTGTTCCCAATTTGCTAAGGTTTGATGGTGAACATCAAAGAGTTTTGCTGCTTCTTTTAAAGAATATCCCATCATAACTCTAGCTGCTTCCAAAGTAATTTGTAATTCCATTTTTATTCCTCCTTTCGTTTATGTAAATTATTTTATACTAGTTTATACTACCAGTCAACGATTTTTGACGTTTTTTAAATTAAAAAACACTGTTATAAAACTACTTTATACTTGTTTATATTGATTTAATTCGATATTATTAATAAAAAAGGAGGAGAAAATAACATGCCAAGAAAACCATTATCAGAAGAAGATAAAAAAGCTCGCTCCATTATCGCTAACAATTTAAAAAAAATTACGCATGGCTACACAAGAGCACAATTGTCAGATATGACAGGTATTCCTGTTACAACGCTATCGGGATATTTTACTGAAAAATCAACTATCAGTATGGAAAACGCTGAATTAATAGCTAAAGCTTTTAATGTTGATAAATCTGATATAGATCCAAGATATTCCAGAGAATACAATTATTATGATTTAAAGAAAGAAGTTTTAGATGAATTACAGGAAAACAATAAAAGTTTCGTTGCTGATAAATTTGTAGAGTTAGCAGAAAAAGCAAATGCAGCAGGGATGACTTTGAACAGAACTAAAACTGATAGAGGAAACATTATGACAGTTCTATCAAGTGATATTCAAGAATATAACTTTTTTGACACTTCTGTTGCTGCCGGCATACCTTCTTCAGTCGAAGCTTTTGATCAAGACCATATTGAGCAAATTGCTATTCCTGATTATGCCATGGGAAAATATGCAGGATATCAAGATGTATTTTTTACTAAAATAAACGGAGATTCCATGAATAACGTTATTCCTGATGGATCATTAATTGCTGTAAAGAAAATAGAGAGCTGTGATGAGTTAAAAGATGGGGATATAGTAGTCTTTAGCAACGATAACGAATTTTCTGTAAAAAGATATATAAATGATCAACAAAATAATCGCATCATTTTTAGACCTGATTCTTCTAACATTTCTTTCACTGATATTGTGGTTAATTATGATGATACTAAATACGTTCAAATTTATGGGAAAGTCGTTGTATATATTGTCCAACTATAATTAATTTGAGAGGGTATAAAATGAAAATTGGAATGAGAAAACCGAGCATAAAGAAATCTATCAGCGCTAGAACAACTGGTAAAGCAAAACGTACTGTAAAAAAATCAGTTATTCCTAGTTATGGGAAAAAGGGTTCGGGATGGATCAAAGATCCCAAAAAGGCTGCTTACAACAAAGTTTACAAGAGAGCTTCGTTTAGTTTTTGGGATTTATTTAAATAAAAAAGCCCGTGCTGGCACACGGACTAGAAACCTTATTTCTAAGATTCTCCAATAAAATCATATCATAGAGATAAGGAGTAGAAAATGAAATTTATTAAATTTGGAATTATTGGATTACTATCAGTAACAATTATGGGAGGATGTGGATCGTCAACAGCTGAAACAAAGGAATCAAAAAAATATAGTGAGACAAACAGTACTATCAAAGAAGTAGGCTCTGATCAAACTGCTGAGTTTGCAACTATTGCCGAGAAGCACATTAAAGAAATATATTCAATAGATAATTTGAATATGGATTTAAAATCTATCAAAGTTACTCAATTTCCTGACGATAAAAATGCAGAAACAGGTGAAGAATATAAAAATATCTACAATGGTATTGGAGATTTCACTTGGCAAGACAAAAAATATAATTTTTCTTTGATCTACTCAAAAAAGGATGCGGATAATTACACTGTCCTATATCTATATAGTAATTTAGACCCTAATAAAGGCATAGATACACCATTAGAAAGCGATCAATAAAATAAAGACACGCCCCACCGACCAAAGTAAGAGCGTGTGCGAAGAAAAAACAAACCTACACAATAGGCTTCTTTATGTTGCCTATTGTATCAGAGAAAGAGAGGGAATGCATCCATGATTTTCGCTTCACGTGAAACCCGTACTGTAAAAACTGGCGAGAAAAGAAATGATGGCAAAAAAGGACCTACTCCATTACCAGCTCGTCCTCAACCTCGCCCATAGGAACAATGTAAAGTTTTACTCGTTTTTCATAATCAACAAGAATGTTGATATCGTATTTCTGAAATAATTTTTCAACATCTTCAATCGTCTTTGTAAGCTCTGGCTCTTTAGGAGCATACAATAACAGTTCATTGTATTCATCTATATCATATTGATAGACATTTAGATAACCAGAAGCTATATACTTACCATCAAAATCAAATAGATAAATATATTTTAATGTTTTTCCATCTAGGGCCTCATCTCGAATTGGTTTTCTAGTAAATGGCAGTTTATTATTTTTTGTACGAAGTTTATTGAACCATTCGAAAAAGGAACTAAGTACTTTAGGGAAAATATATACTCCTAGAACTAAGATTAAGACAAAGCTTATAACTGCCGTAACAGTCGTTAACCAAGCAAAATCTAAGTGTGGTAGGATATTCTTCAAAATTTGTTGCATTATCCAATAGATCGACCAATTTAGAATAGATAAAAACGACACGATGGCCGTCTTTTCTTCTTTTTTTGCATTTGACAAAACTAACAAATCATTACTTTTCAAAAGGAAATACGTAAAATATCCTGTGATAACAGATTGGAACAGTGCAGTTAAAATATTGAAGTTGTTGAAAAGCATATATTCACCTCTAGTTGGCTGGAGTTTTTTCAATCAATTATAACACAATATCATCTACTGTACGAATACACATTCCAAAACGAGCATATCATTTTAAGGAGGTGATGCCAGCTATTTTAGTCCGAACACTTACCCGAGCGAAAGGACGAAAAAAATGGCAACATTCGAACAATACAAAAAGAAAAACGGTAAAAAATTGTGGAAGTTTCAAACTTATTTGGGAGTAGATCCCTTGACTGGCAAACAAGTTAGAACTACACGAAGAGGTTTTAAAACAAAAAAAGAAGCTCAATTAGCGCTGACCAAACTGCAATTGGAATACGAAAATAATGGTCTAAATAAGTCTAAAGAGTTAACTTTTCAAGAAGTATACGATCTATGGATCGTAAATTATGAGCAAACAGTAAAAGAAAGTTCTTTCGTTAAAACAAAAGAACAGTTTGCGAATCATATATTACCAGCATTTGGTGCTCTTAAAATCAACAAAATATCGATTGATATAGCTCAAAAGTTCGCTAATGAAAAGGTAAAAAAATTTGTGTTGTATAGAGAATTCATCAATAATGCTTCGCGTATATGTGATTATGCTATTAAATTAGGATATCTACAAGATAATCCCTTTAAAAAAATCACAGTTCCGAAAAGGAAGGTCTCTATTCATGAAGAAGATACTTTAAACTTTTTTAGTAAAGAAGAACTAGAAATTTTTTTGAAATCAGTAGAAAAGAAAAAAGATATTCGTATGTATTCTTTTTTTCGGACACTAGCCTTCACAGGGATGCGCGTAGGCGAGCTCTTAGCTCTCACATGGAAAGATATTGATTTTAACGATAATTATATCAAGATAAATAAAACTCTCGCTAGAGGAAAAAATAGACGCCTTTATGTAGAGCAACCTAAAACCAAAAATTCTAAGCGAGATATACCAGTCGATGATGAAACTATGAACATCTTGAAGAAATGGCGATTAGAACAAAGAAAATGGTTGTTAACATTGGGAATTAATACGTTAAGCAAAAATCAACTGGTATTTTCTAACCAGAAAAACGAATATCTCCAATTATCTAAGCCTCGTAAATGGTTAGAAGTGATTATCAAACAAAATAATCTTAAACGTATTACTATTCATGGTCTTAGACATACACATGCTAGTTTACTTTTAGAAGCTGGTGCAAATATTAAGGACGTACAAGAACGTTTAGGCCACTCGTCTATTCAAATCACTATGGATCTATATATCCACATTACAGACAAACGAAAAGAAAAAACAGCAGCGCAATTCGCAAAATATATCGGTATTTAAGCAGAACGTATTCAAAGACGTATTCAAACAAAAAAACAGAGGCGAAAACATTGCAAGCAAATGCCTGTATATCAATGTTTTCGCCTCTATTATGAAATGTTATATAAGGAAGGTACAGGATTTGAACCTGCGCGCCGGTATTAGCCGGTTCGCCGGATTTCGAGTCCGGTGCATTACCACTCTGCCAACCTTCCATACCTATTATTTTTAAACTTTTTTTAGTAAAAAGTCAAGCCTATTTCCCGATAGAAATCAAAAACCGGCATATTTATTTTATGTGGAGACAAAAAAACACAAGAATCATTTTCTGCTCCTTCTTAAATAGTGCCCAATGTGAAGTAAGAAAGAGTATTGGAATGAACCTTGTGTTATCACACTTCATAAGTAGATCTAACTAATTGTTTCAGGATTTTCTAAAGAAAGAATAGAATCAATCGTTCGCTTGATGAACGAAATAATTTGTTCTTCAGTTGGGTGCATGATGTTTGAAGACATTAAAGATGCGATTCCGGTAACTGCAACCCAGGTTCCAGTGTGTAATGCATCAACGTATTCATCTGACAACTGGTTGTATCGATGATCTTGTTTGACGATTTCACGGAAATAGTTATAAGAAAAATCATGCACTTTTTGTCCATCGCCATGTTCGTCGATATATAATGCCATGTAAAGACTATGATGTTTTTTTGCAAAGTAGATATAGTTTAATCCTAGGTCAATAATTTTATCTCCAGTACGTTCAACTGGAAAAACATTTTCTTTGAGTTGTTCAAAAATTGAGTCTAATAAAGTATTTTTTAGATCCTCCATGTTTTTGAACTCTAAATAAATAGGTTGTGTGGATATACCCATTTTTTTAGCAATATTTCTCGCAGTAAACCCTTTAAAACCTTCCTTTGCAACAACATCATAAGCAGCTTTCAGAATTTGATCTTTAGTATAGACTTTTCTTCTCATTAAAACTCCCCCACTTCTTACTGCAGTATATGTTGTTTTATTGTAACCGATATACACAGTTTTTGGCAAATAATTTACTCAAAACGTTATATTTTAAGTTTTTTTCTTATTTATTTTTAACAATGATACAATATTATTTAAGAATAAACAAAAATACTGTTTCCCCTTACAAAAATTGACTTTTCTGTAACTGTTAGTTGACCAAAAGATTTCTTTCACGTTATAGTTAAAGAAAACGACAAAGAAGGTATGTAATGGTTAATAAAAACGACGTTATTTATATTCACCCCATCAAAAAAAAGCCATCTCAAAAAAATAAGTATTTTTATTTAACATTTACTGGCTTGTTTTTTCTAATAATCGGGCTTGTTTCTGGACATCCGGTTGAAACTATTGAGGGACTCAACAATATCCTTACTTCTCCTAGTAATCTGATGACCGATTATTTGGCAATAGGTGGTTTTGGAAGCGCATTTATCAATGTTGGTGTCCTGACTTTGTTGTCCGTACTTCTTTGCTATCATCATAAAGTCTATCTAAATGGACTAATCTTTGCTTCTGTATTAATCGTCACAGGTTTTTCTTTTTTTGGAAAAAATCTGTATAACTCTCTTTCCATTATTTTGGGTGTCTATCTCTATGCACGTTTTGTACATAAACCATTTTCACAGTATATTATGGTTGGCTTATTTGCTAGTGCCTTGTCACCTGTAGTTAGTTATATCACTTTCGGTATGAACTTACCATTGGGCTTAGGTATTTTATTTGGTAATCTGACTGGTATACTCGTTGGTTTTTTACTCCCTCCTTTGGCATCGCATACCCTTATTTTTCATCGTGGATTCAATTTGTATAATATTGGTTTTACTTCTGGATTGATCGCCATGGTCGTGGCTGGTATCCTTCGGTTATTTGATTTTCCAATTGAAGTTCAATCGTTCGTTTCAACAGGCTACCATCAAGAACTTACATTAGTCATTTTTCTTTTTTTTAGTTTAACTACGCTATTTGGTCTTTTTATTAATTCATGGAAGCTCACTGGTTTACATGACATTTTTCAAACTTCAGGAAAAGTAACTACTGATTTTATGGCGATCTCAAGTATCGGTGCCACCTTACTAAACATGGGGTTAGTAGGGCTGATGCTTTCCATCTATGTTCTTCTTATTGGTGGTGAATTCAACGGCCCGATTATTGGTGCAATCCTATCTTCAGTTGGATTCAGTGCCTTTGGTTGTCATCTAAAGAACAGTTTTCCCATACTTATAGGGATTTATCTTGCTTCATATCTGGCTACTATCCATGATGCCTCTCAAACAACAATGATCGTAGCAGCGATATTTGGTACTGCACTTGCTCCTATTAGTGGTTTTTATGGTAGTATTTTTGGTATTTTAGCTAGATTTTTGCATATTGTCTTAGTCCATAACGTCAGTGCATTACATGGCGGATTAAGCCTATATAATAGTGGATTCTCAACTGGATTCGTTGCAGGTTTTCTTGTACCGATCTTAGGCAGCCTGACTGTTGGCAGAAAGGAAAAGGATGGCATTGGAAAAAGAATTATCAAAAAGAATCATTAGTGAATTTTTAACCTATCTTTATTCTCACGAGATCACTGAAATAAGGATTGGGCTAGAATCAACACCCGAAGGATTATATATTGAAATTCAAGGAACTTGTTACTCTCCTCCTTCTGATTTGCATGAGTTAGCGGAAATGCTCAATGAACCAAGAAATCCTACTATGGATCTATATTACCAAGAGCTTGGAAATGTTTTTCTGGATCAATCAGATTTCCGATTACTTGGAAGTCTGATTGATGATGTGGAACTCATGTACGAACTTCCCATCTTAAATATAAAAGTATTTAGATGAATCCTTTGATTCAACAGGCTTAGTGAAAAGACAAAATGAGACACTGATTTTCACTCCCCTGAGATATTCCCTTTAGCTTTCATATAGTTATGGCGTTCAGAGTATTCTATCCACGTAAGTAAGCTAGAAACGCATAAGAGGTAAAGCAAAAACTTCTTCTTTTAGTTTCCTCAGCTTATTTTAAAGATTTAATACTTGAACGCCGATTTTTCATTTAATAGAGGATATTTTTCCTAAAACTACAGGCACAAAAATAATACTTCAAATACATCTTTAGTTGGATGTTTTTGAATCGTTTTTAAATTATACTTATTACAACTTACAAAATTGTTTGATAACTGTCATTTAAAATAGTGGCACAAAGAGTCACTAATAAAGTACATTAGTAATATAAGAAAACGTATCAAAGGAGTTGATAGACGTTGAACATTGCGGCATCACGGAAATTGATCAATTTTATATCTATCATTGGATTAGTAATTTCGATAGGCTTAACGATTTATTTTATCAATTTGGGTGTATTTAAAGATTTAAATTCTTTAAGAGGATTAGTTGGAGATTCAATTATCTTAGGTCCTATTATTTTCATCTTAATCCAAATCCTGCAAGTTGTTATTCCAATCATTCCTGGAGGGATAAGTACAGCAGCCGGTGTATTAATTTTTGGACCTTATGCTGGTTTTATTTATAATTATGTAGGGATTTGTATCGGTTCGATCATCATCTTTTTACTTGGTCGACGGTATGGTAAACCATTTATTTTATCTATGGTCAGTGACAAGACGTATAACAAGTATGTTGGTTGGCTCGATAACCAGAATCGCTTTGAAAAGTTATTTGCTTTAGCAATTTTTCTACCAGTGGCCCCTGATGATGCGCTTTGTTTAATGGCTGGTCTAACAAATATTTCTGTAAAAAAATATACTTGGATCATTTTATTGGCGAAACCCCTCTCGATTTTCTTATACAGCATGGCTTTGATTTATGGTGGACATTTCTTAAGTGGATTACTAGGATAGTTCATTATAAGTGGGCGTACTGCGTTAAGTATTTGCGCAATCTGTCCACTTATTTTTATTTTTACGTTATAATATTTATGGTAGGTGATTGAATGTTAATTTATTTAAAAAGAAGTTTAGGAAATGCTTGGGACTTTCTTAAAGGAACTCAAGCATATTTTCGTGATGTTTTGATTATGCATTTATTTATTTTATTTATTTGTTTACCCTTATTGAATAGTACGACCAGATTCATCTTGAATCGAGGAGCCATTGATTATATATCTAGTGATAATATCTCTACAATCCTTTCACAGCACCCAGGTGTCTTATTGTCTTTGACTGCTGTCTTATTAACTATCTTACTCCTAGTTTATTTTGAGTTTACTTTTTTATTGATGAGTGTTTACTTTATTAAGAAACAAACACCTATCTCGTTGAAACAGTTACTTCAAGCAACGTTTCGTCAATTAAAAAAAATACGCCCATTGACTTTTCTTTTTTTCTTAGCTTATTTCGTACTTATTTTACCGATTAGTGGGTTAAGTTTTAATTCTGATTTATTATCTAAAGTCAAAATTCCAGCTTTTATCATGGACTTTATTTTTACTAATCGTTGGATCGTGGTTAGCAGCTTCATTCTGTTTTATATCTTTTTAGCTTACATTGGTATCCGTCTCATTTTTGCCTTACCAGAAATGATTCTACGTGATCGACCATTTAAACAAGCGGTTAAAGAAAGTTGGTATTTAACCAAATCACGTTTTTTTGCAATCCTTGGACAGTTCATCATTATTGGTGGTAGTATTTTACTCATTTCATTTGCCGGCTATTTAATTGTGCTCCTCGCACAAATAATTGTAGAACAATTTTTCCCTAATTATTCATTGATTAGCGCTGTTTTTGCAATGACGATTCTTCAAGCTATCCTTTTATTCAACATCGTTATGTCAACAGTCGGAATTTTTTACATTATTATTGATTTCATGGATGATGAAGGTTTTCTTCCTGAGACTCCTAACTGGTTTCGTTTAGAATCTCCTAACAAACGTTTTTCTGTTCTTAAAAATACAAGCTTAGTTTTATTTGCTGTATTTTTTGGTGTAGGTGTTTGTCTCTACAATATGGATTATTTGACTTCTGCTTCTCAAACGAAACCTGTAACGATTTCTCATCGTGGTGTCAGTGGAGGTAACAGTGCCCAAAATACTTTAGCTGCTTTAGAAAAAACAAGTCGTACCTACCATCCTGATTATGTGGAAATGGATGTACAAGAAACCAAAGATGGTCAATTCGTTGTCATGCATGATTTTAACTTAAAAAAATTAACAGGGATAAATAAAGCACCACAAGATCTAACCTTGAAAGAATTAGAAAAGTTAAAAGTAACTGAAAACGGTGCGAAAGAACCTGTCGTTTCCTTTGATACTTATTTAAAGAGAGCCAATGAATTAAATCAAAAACTTTTAATCGAAATCAAAAATTCAAAAAATGATTCTAAAGATATCATTGAACGCTTTGTCAAAAAATATGAAGAAAACATTTTAACTCATCAGCATATTCTACAAAGTCTTACGTATCAGACGGTATCTGATCTGAAAAATGCCAATCCTAATTTTTATGTAGGCTACATCCTACCATTCAATATTGTTGGACCACCAGTTACTCCGGCCGACTTTTTGACGATGGAGTATAGTACGATCAATCGGAATTTTATTGATTCAGCTCATCAAGATGGTAAAAAAGTGTATGTCTGGACGGTTAACGACTCAGATGGAATCAGTCGTATGATGTTTTATGGTGTTGATGGGATCATTACTGATCAAATGACTATCTTAAATGAAAATATCAAAGCAATGGATGAAGAGATCACCTATTCAGATAAATTATTGAATTTCGTTTTAGGTGTTGGTTAAAAAAAGAGCCCCATGGATTGAATCCATGGGGTTCTTTTTCAATTACTTTATCTTTCTCTCGCGCTTTTCACCGCACGAACCACTGCTAAGATTGCCGGAATAGCAGAAATAACTGCTAAGATAATGCCCATTTTACCTGAACTCTTTCTTTTTTGCATGTTTTTTCGCTCCCTTCTCTCTCCTCTAATTATAGAGAAGTTTACGATATTTCTCAAAAAAAGTGTTTATGAAACCAAAGCAGATTCTGCTACTGTATAAATTTCGTCCAGTTTAACTAGTAGACGAAACTTACTATCGTAAACAGCCAACCGATCTCTCTGATCATAGCTTTCTACAAAAATAACAGCCGTATTAGTATATGTACGTTCCACGCAACCAATCACTTCATAGTTCACTCCAATCGGTTTGCATATGTATGACTAGCCTATTTCTAATTTTAACATTTCTCAATTCCCTCCTTTATTTTGTAATTCTTTAATTTATAATAACAAAAAAAAGAAGATTTGAAAACGATTTATTGAATTTTTTTATATTTTTTCTTAGAATTACACGATTTCAATCTAGTTTCCCCTTTTTCTCACATAACTAATACCAAGATATAATTGTAATTTATAAGTGACAGATTTGTTTGAAACTGTTAGCCTTTTGTTCGTGTAAACCTCCGAAAAAGCATCTAAACTATTCTGTGAGGAGGGAATTTCATGATTGTTATTCAAGCTATTGTATTTATCCTGTTATTGATTGGATTGCTTATTGGACTCACAGAAAATTAAGAATCCCTTGTTGACATAGCAATTAATTGCGAAAAAAAAATAAGGGTGCTACACTGATTACAGGAAGGAAAATTTAACAGAAAATTCCAACCACAATTTACATTAATAAAAAAAGAGGTGACTTACATGACATTTACTAAAACAAATATTGAATACCGAGTTGCATTTGATACTGTATCCAATCAATTTATGGCAATTGATGCTACAAATGAAAACAACGTAGCATTTGGTATCACGATTGAACAAGCTGTCCGTGCATTAAATGAATCCAAATAAGGAGTGAATCATTTCTAATGACCGAAAACAACTCGGGATCGAAAAAAGAATAAAGACGTTTGCAACTAATACAGTTAGCAAACGTCTTTTATTATTTATTCAATTTGAGTTTGTGCTTTATTTTCCCCCATGAAATTTTGCTGATTCCCAGAAAGATTAGAACCATCGCAATTTGCATGATTGGTACTCCTGCCCCCGTATACACACTTAGAAAATAATCTTTTTGCTCTGGCGAGTAGGAACAAAACCATGAAACCCCAAATAAAAATAAAAACTGGGTCAATATCAAACCACTAGTAATGACTAGTGCAGAACAATAAAAACCACGATCTTTTTTAGCATAGATTGAACCTAAGATCAAAAATAAAAATCCTAAAATCGCTAAACATAGAACAACACCACTTGTCTTTTGATAAATCGCAATCATAATATTAGAGATTTTCGCTGTTTTTGATAAAACTAAAATCGGCGGTTGTGGATCTTCACTATTAATCCAATTATTCAATAAAGGAACCCGCAAAAAGTTTTGCGCTGCTTCTACATCCGCATGGGTTCCAAAACTGTAATTCCCTCCTTGATGAAAATCTTTGTAAAATAAATTATCACTATAAGCTGTCCTAAAAAAATCTAAGAGTACTGGAATATCCTCGGCAATCTTCCCATCTCCTGTACTCATTAAGTAGACTTCACGTTTCTTCTTCAAATCTCCCTTACGATAAGCAGCCCTTAACTCTTGATTGACTTGTTTCCAAAATTCATTGGTTTCTTTTGCGTTATTTTGATAGTAGCCAGACTCATTCAACACATCTCGCAGTGCCCAAAAAATAATGTCTCCCTTTAATTCCTTTACTTTTCCTGCCTGAGTCCAAGCATGTGTCGTATATAATTCTTTGATTCTAGCAGCTTCTTTAGCAAAAGCAGGTGACACAGCTAATGCTTTATTTAACGCTTCATGAGAAACCCAAATCCTACTGTTCTCTTTGTTTATGTTCGTTCCATCATCTATTCGAATCAAGTTCTTCATCAATTGAGCAAACTCTCCGCTCGTACGATCATTGACTACTGCAAGATGATAGACTTCTTCATTTTTATGCTTAATCATTTGGTTTGTCACGATAAAGCTGATCATAGGAAGAAAAAACAAACTGAGTTTGATCAGTTTTCTTCGATCAAAGGTAATTTGTGAAAGAAACTTTTCAACAGTTTTCGTTGGTCTAAAATCCACTCCTAATAAAATCTGAACAAAACTAATGATTAAGGCTGCCAGAACAAACGGCAACAACCAGAGTGAATCTTCGCGAATATACCAGTAAAATGGAAAGATTAGAGACAACAAGAAAAACCAAGGTAAAATAGTTTTTGTTGCACGATATTTACGATAATAAATAGCTAATAAACAAGCAACGATAATTACGACAGATGGAATTACAATGGCGTTTCGATAAATACGTGTCGAATATTCATGGGTAAAACCGATTGGTGAAAATAAAAAAAAGACATAGATAAAAAACAAGATACTATTCTTTTTAACGATCGGCTTTACACTCAGTGTAATCAGCACGCTAGCTAAAATATTAAACCCACCTAATAATAGCGAGTATGGTAGCTGAATTTTATTGGCAAAAGCTAAAAATAAGCTATAAGAAATACCTTTTGATAAAGTTTTAGCATTGTACTCTCCTAACCACTGCCCGTCCACTAAGTTACGGGCATAATGAATAAAAAGCTGGTCATCATAGCTAGCTGTCATATCGATGCTGTAAGTCGCTTTGTAATAGAGATAAAGACGTATTAGTGTAAGAATTAGAGCGATACCACAAATAAAATAAAGTTGTTTTTGCCTAACATACTGAAGCATTTCCTTTACTCTATCCATGTACCCTAACCTTTCCTCCGCCTTTCTTCTTGATACTAATCATATTTGATAATTTATTTTTAACCAATTCACTCAACTCCTTATTCAATAAGCCTCTAATAAGTATAGCAAAAATTCATTTCATTGATATTAACCTTAAAAGATTCTTATTAACTTGTTTGATTGCTTTTTTAGCAGGTTCTAAGCGTTAAAAACAAGAATTATACTGTACTAACTTAATGACTGATCTTTTCCACTTTGTAACTATCGTAATCTTCTGTTGTGCAAATCATTTCCTTTATATATCTATTTTTATCAATAGGTGATCAAAAATTCACATTTTTTATTTTGTAATTTAATTTTTAGATAAAAAACAACTTTGTATATCTTTAGAGAAGTATTACAGAATGATATATTTTTTTATTAGGAGGTTTATTTCTTTCATTCCTACATGGAAGGAAAATATTTTTATTTTTGGAGGAAAAAAATGGGAACTTTTTTAGTGTTAGTAGGTTTAATTGGTATTTGTTGGGGGTTAGTAGGACTGATTCGATCATTTTTCAAAAAAGGGAATAAAAAACGAAACTTTATTATTATAGGAACAGCATTTATTCTTATGATTTTCGGAGCGTCTATCTCTCCTACCAGTCATTCCGATAGTTCAAAAGCAAGCACACAATCTGAAAAAAAGATCGAAACAAAAAGAACATCAAGTACTTCTAGTGAAGAACAGCTGAAACAAAAAGCTGAACATAAAGAAAAAGAAAAACGGAAGCTTGATGCTGAGCGTAAGAAACAAGAAGAAGAAAAACAAAAACTTGAGGCTGAGCGCAAAAAACAAGAAGAAGAAAAACAAAAACTTGAGGCTGAGCGCAAAAAACAAGAAGAAGAAAAACAGAAAATTGAAGCTGAGCGCAAAAAACAAGAAGAAGAAAAACAGAAAATTGAAGCTGAGCGTAAAGCACAAGAAGAACGTCAAAAACAAGCTGAAAATGAAGCAACAACAGCACTTCATCCAACTAGAGAAAACTATAACTCAGCAGCTACTTTAATCCAGGCTATTCCAAACGGCAATCACACTTGTCTGCTCGACTAGCTACAGTAGATGCAACGATCAAAGCAAATGAGGCAGCTGAAGCAGAACGACAACGGCAAGCTGCGGCCGCACAAGAACAAGCCAATCAAGTTGCAGCAGCACAAACACCGCAACAAAACAACGAACAAACGGTTTATATTGCTCCAGATCATGGTACAAAATATCATTTAAATCCGAACTGTTCGGGACTTAACAATGCAAATTCTGTCGTAGCTATCTCGCTGCAAGAGGCCCAAGCACGTGGATATACGTTGTGTAAGCGTGGTTAATCTAAAATAATAAAATGAACTGTGACAGCAGTGTCTAGCTCTGATAACTAAGCCGGAGAATCCGAAAATAGTCTCTACTATTTTGGACTCTCCGGCTTATTTCAAGGAGTTGATGCTTGAACACCGTGAATCAGAGGTTGTGAAAAGAGCGTTTTGACCTGAACGTTAAGGATGAAAATCTCGAAACAGCTCTCCATGTTTTGAGATTTTTTGACTTATCGCCGAAGGTCAGCTCTTTGAACACCGTTTATCCATTTTCAAAGCACAAAATAAGATTTATCTCCCTAATTTATTTTTTTTGTGAACATTTCCGGTGTTCGGTCTCTCCTAACTTTACTTAAGCATGGTCATACAAAAAAACAGAAAATTTTTACAGCCATTCCCCTGATATTAATAGTCGGATATTAGCTTAAATACCATAAATTTTTTTGCGTTTCTCCTTTACAAAAAGAACGTTTGTTCGTATAATACTATTAAAGAATATTTATGGATTGGCATCCTCGAAATCGCTCATAAGGGAGAGTCCACAATGATTAAGAAATATGGCACAGTAACAAAAATAAAAATACTACAAATTGGGGCTCGTCCCTTGATAAGATTTAGCTTGAATGATACGAACTGTTTAATCGCTGGTCATGGTTTAAACTTTCTTGCTGAAGTAGATGAAGGAATGAAATTAGTAATCAGTGGCTATTATAATCAAAGAAACCAATTGGTCGTCAAAGAATATCATGTGCTCGGTCCCACGAAAATACTGATTGATTTTAAAAAAATCAAGAAAGAATTTATTGGTAAAAAATAAAAATTGGTTTTGAAGTATATAACTCCCGTCTAAAAAAATCAGAACTTTTTTGTCAAAGAAAAAAGGTATCCATCTGTCTCAGCGAGTAGGTTTGGATACCTTTTTAAATCAGCAAAATTAGGTTTATTTTTTATTTATACATAAATGCTGTTCTAGGATTACTTGTTGTTCCTATCTCTTTGGTACCTTTCTATCTTTAAACGGATGATATGGTTAATTGCTTACTTGATTAAAGTCAGAAATGATATCATTCAACTCCGTTTGAAGTGTCGAAACAATCAAATGAAAATTTTCTTCATCCGTTTTATCGTATGGGGATGTTTTTGTTACATAAAGTAGCTTCTCGTTTTCTATTTTCATTAGAACCTGTGTTGCGGTTTGTACTTTGTTTTGATAATTAAACGCAGACATTCCACTTTGAATAATCGTTATGATTGCGGAAGCAATCGAAACGACTAATAACAAAGACTTATGATCAGATGCCTCGTGAATTAAAATAGGGATAGCAGCAGATAATACGATTTTTATAATATTCCCTATGCCAATGATTCTATTATACGATTGAATATCTTTTTTTAATTTATTAATTGTAGAATCAATCGATTCAATAAACGCTTTTTGATCCATATCATTTCTCCATTCACTTTATTAAAATTTGGTCGTAAAACTATTATAATTGGATTTACCTATGTTTCAGCTAATTACAAATCAAAACAAACGGCTATTAAATAACAATAATTATTTTATCAAAATAATGATATATTTGTCAATGATAGTATTCGTGCACGGATAAAAGCTATTGAAAAGATCTGAACAAAGATTTAATCATTACAGACGACATAAAAATCACATTTGATGTATGCTCACAATCTCTGACCAACCGAGCAAAGTAAGCTTGATTGATTTAAAAAATTTAAACTGTGAATACTATTGCCCACAGAATTGACAAACGTGCCCATCTCTCCCCTAACTGTCCATAATGGTAGATATGTGTAAGCAGTGCCTAACCGAAAAGTTGGCATGAAGCATGAAGATATAAGTCATAAAGATATCTCTATTATTCAACTATATGATCAAGTGTCATATGAAAGTATTGAACGAACTTCGATAAGTCCAATGACTATATCAATAATCAACAACGAAAATTTTCTGGACAAAATATTTCTCTGCCAACAAACCAAAAAAGGATGGCTATAATTAGCCATCCTTTTTTATAAATACCTCAATGAGTATCATTTTTCATTTTAAAGGCAAATTGTTTTGGATAATTATTTTTAATAATTACCTATAACTCCTTATCTTAAAGACGTTCGTTCAATTCTTTGGCAAGGTCTTCAAAGCCTGGTTTACCTAGAAGTGCGAACATGTTTTTCTTGTATCATGTGTACATTTATTACTTTTTTTCTCTTTTGTACCGTTAGAAAACGCTGAAACATCAGTATTTTATCTATCTCCTGCTTTTTCCATCTTTTCTGGTTTTTAATATCACTATCACCAAAACTATCACTAGTTTTTCTATTATTTTTACTTTTTTATATGCATATTGAAACCGGAGTTAGAACAATTAATATAAGAACGAAAAAAACTCAGCCAAGAATGATTGGTTGAGGTCTTTAGCTACTCAAAGTCAGATTTGAATCTTTCGGTTTTAAATTTAGCAAAGGATTTAATGAAATCATTGATTTAATCTCTAAAGGCACAATTTCACATCTCATATTATTTTTCCTTATTTGTAAAATTTTTTCTAGGTATTCTCTACATATATACCTCCGATTTGTAAGTAACGTTAATGGTATAGAGATACCACTTAAGACAAATAACCGATCACAATCCACCAGAACTGGCATGCGAAATGGCGATTTAATTCTAGAAGTCTCTTTATTTGGTAAAATTTCAAATCTATTTAAAGGTGGAAGACCTTTTTTAATATGTTTTAGTCTTTTTGAAGTACAAACAAAAAGACCTTTCTCCGTTTCCTGTCGTTCAGCAAAAATATAAATATGTACTTCCCCTCCATTTTGAGAGGAGATATTTTTGTAGAATATTCAAATAAAAATTATTTAGCAACAAAATACTATTTTGTTAAAGAAATTTAAACTAAAAAATACATCTATTTTCCTGTATGTTCAGTCACGATTTCTTGTGATCTGTTTGCTGTGTCTTCTACATCGCTTTTGGCTTTTTCCAGTTTTTCAATATAATTATTCAAATTACTGTTTTCTGATTGCTCTTTTTCTAGTTTTTGTTGAGTACTTTGCAATTGGTTTTTAATAGTATTTTTTTCATTTGACAATTGATTAATTTGTTGATTTAAACTATTAACAGTATTTTGAGCATCATTAAATTTATTTTGTTCTGTTTGTAAACGATTATTCCAATCAGTGTTTAATTGATTTATTTCAGCTATTTTTTGATTTATTTCATCAATTTTAGCATTGATTTCATTTTGTTTACCTTGCAATTCAGCATTTTTTCCTGATAATTGATTCTCTAAATTTGTTTTATCTATAGTTAATTGATTTTTCTCATTTTCCAAAGTCAACACTTTTTGTTTATATTCTTCAACGTTAGCCTTTACTTGCTCAAGTTCTTGATTATTTGAAGATAATCGTGAATTTAAACTACTAATATTTTGCTCTTTATTTTCTAGTGCTTTATCTAATGACTCCAAATTATGATTGATTTGTTCAATATTATCTTCTCCACCCCATAACAAAATGTCATCGGCAAAGTTTTTCCCTGCGATCCCTGCTAACACTAATCCACCTATAATTAATCCACTTACTACAATTTTCTTATTCATATCACCATTCTCCTTAACACAAACTGAACCAATTATAGTTAATGATTTCACAATCAGTCAATTTAAATATGTATTTTTTTATTTTATTTTTATAAATCTTTTTCTTAATTCGGATAAAGTCAGATGTAACTGCATACAAACATTATTTTTAAAACATTGTATTAATTAATTTAAAATTAGATATAGTTATTAAATTCACATAAAAAAGTCTACTCTTTCGGATAGACCAAAACATCTAACACATTTATTTTACCAATTTAAGAGATTATATATTCTATATTTTTGAAATAAAAAAATACCCGAAGGTGTATAAAAAATGGTTTAGTTATAGATAAATTAACTTAAGAGTACTGTTACTACAAGTGTTCTTCTCACTCTATAGGAAAAACTATCCTATCAAATAAAATAAGCACATTATTTTCTTATAAAAGCGGAGTCTTTTGCGGAAATATTTTTTATATCTGTTACATATCTTTCAACTTTCATATGCAAATCATATTTTTCTCTAAGTTTAGTAATATGAGCCATCATCGGAGATTCATGATGTTTGTCTAGTGCATCTTGATCTGTCCAACTATCAATTAGAAGAATTGTGTCCTCATCATTCATTGAAAAAAAGTATTCATATTTAATATTGCCTTTTTCTGCACGGATATCTTCTACAACTCCAGTTGAAACCATCTCTTTTGCAAATTTTTTCGCATTTCCATTTGTACCACTATAATAAATGTTCACAGTAATAGCCATTTCTTTACCTCCTTGTATATTTATCTATCCTTATATACCCTGTAGGACTCGAACCTACGACAGGACGGTTATGAGCCGTCTGCTCTGACCATTAGCAATAGAAGATAGCTTATTAATTAATCTCTATTATTCCAATAAAAACTACTTTAAAATCCCTGCTGCGAAAACGAGAATGAAGAAAGATGTATATTTGATATCGTGACGAATGTGTCAGACGCACGGAGCGGTCATCGGCGTTATGACTATATAAAGTATACTTTCGTTGATCCAGAAAGGTATAAAGATTAAAGTAGGCTACCTAAAAAGGTAGCCCGGAACGGATTTTATCACCATACTTATAAAAGGAGATATTTTTAAGTTAGTATTAAGATTGTGTAATATGATGATATCTATATTTTATAGTACCAGTGCTATAAAACCAAAAATAAGTCACTAATTAACTACCACTCCAATTATAAGTCTTTTTCCCATTATTTTTTATAGTTATATGGTATGCTTTATAATGGCTTCAAATATAAAAGAGTTTAAAGCGTAATACACTTATGGGGAAGTGGTTTGGGGTGCGCTTTAAACTCTTCTTTATTATTATCTCACAGCATGCTTAAAAGGTCTATAGATTAAGTTATGTAAAAAAGTGCCTCTTTAAACGTCCTAAAATCCAAACAAGGATAGCATAATATACACTATCGTTGATCCAGAAAACAGGTAAATAAATTTTGCAAAAGCAATAAGTTAAAAACATTACAAAAAAGACAAGGATATCACATCAAGAAAAAATGTTTTGAAAATATCTTTGCCTTTTTGTATTATATCTATATTAAATAATCAATCACAACACATTAACTAATTTATATATTTAATTTGTTGTTTTTCTATAATTGGATAACTAATTAACTTATGACTATCTAAGTCTTCTTTATTCATATCAATTGCAGTAATTTGACTGTCTTCATATGTTCGATAATAATAGATTCCTTTGTCAACATTGCAACAAGAAGAATAAATTGTATATTCATATTTTCCATCACCAACATCACACAAACCTTTTTGTTGTTCTACTGAACCTAAGATATGGAAAAATTGACTAATACTTTCTGACTCTGAATCTCCAGATACAGAATTCAGCTTCGTAAAAGTCGCTTTAACAAAACGAGATACTGAGGATAAATCTCCAGGCAAGCCTATCCCTCCCATACCGCGGCTATAGGCATTCAAACTTATTTGATTTGAAAAATTATTTTTAGGAGTTTCACTCGATAAGACACGATAATTGTTTAAATTAAATAATTGATAGTCAAATGAAGGATTATTGGTAAGAACGCCCACAGGGTTATCATATATATGAAGTCCATCTTTCATACTTTCAATGACAATTGATTTTTCTTTATCAGCTAATAGCCAATGTAAAGGGGATAAAGGAAGTTCATCACTATAATTTATATTTGCTAAATTGATATTTTTTAACAATTTTTTAGCTTCTCCTACTGTTGAGCATTGTCCTAAAATCCAAGGAATAAATTCAAAAGGAGATACATTGTCTTTCCCTTCTTGTATTTCTTTATAATCAGCATACCCAGAAAAATTTAGCCCAGCCATACTCAATCCTTTTTCATTTGTTGCATCGTAATAAAGAGGGTAGTCAGCTATACCAGCGGCAATACCAATCATTGCATAATGAGTATCCAAATCATTTACCTTTCGAAAATTCAACTTATAATTTCTTGGAGTAACAGTGACTACTTCATTGTAAGATATTTCATAATCAAAATTCCTTCCAAAATAATGATCACTTGTTACATAAGTAATAGACGTACACATAGTTCATTCCTCCTAAATATTGTTCTGTCCACGTTCATTTTACTCCAAAGTTTTCCTCATTTCAAAAGAAAATCACAGAATACACGAAGAAGCGTTTCTATTTGTATAAACTATATCAAAGTTCTATACTTAAATTATCAAATAAAAAGGACGTGAATATAAATGTCAAATTTAGAAAACAAAGAAGAAAAAGTTGTAAACAAAATTGTTTCTGTTGTCAATAAACTGGATAAAGAGTTAGACGAACTTGATACGTTATCTGAAAATCCAGAAAAAAAACATAACCTAAAAAAATGGTTAGTTGAACGAAAGGCTATTCATGAAATTAAAAAAGTTCTTCATGAAGCTGATAAATATGAAAAATATGATGAAAAAGAACTTGATAAAGAATTTAAAGAAATCAATGACTTATTACTATAATTGATTTATACGACTCATTTTTGAGTCGTCAGACTGCAAACAACACTCTAAATTTAGGAGTTTGTCTACAGTCTGAATAAATTTTAAATTTATTGTCCATAATGTTATTATGAATTTATAGCATTAAGAAAAGAGATAAGACTTTACATTTTTTTAGGAATGTAAAGTCTTATCTCTTTTCTTAATTGTACAATTAGTATTATCTGCACTACTTTCTAATTAAATAAATTTTTAGTTATTAACTTGATTAAAATCAGAGATAATATCAATTAATTCAGTTTGAAGGGTTGTAACGATTAAATGGAAATTTTCTTCATCTGTTTTATTATATGGGGATGTTTTCGTTATATATAACAACTTTTCTTTTTCAATTTTCATTAATAACTCTGTCGAAGTCTGTACTTTATCTTGATAATTAAATGCAGACATCCCACTTTGTATAATTGTAATTATTGCTGAAGCAATTGAAACAATCAATAGTAAAGACCTGTGGTCGGAAGCCTGATCAATTAATATTGGGATACTAGCTGATAAGACTATTTTTATAATATTTCCGATACCAATTACTCTATTATAAAATCGAATTTCTTTTTTTAATCTATCGATTGTAGAATCAATAGATTCGATAAACGCTTTTTGATCCATCATTTTCTCTCCAATCATTTTATTAAAATCATTAACAAAAATATTATAATAGGATTTAAGTAAGTTCTAACTAATCACACATAAAAATAAAAAAACATTTGTATTTTATCAAAGTTTTATTATACTTGTCAATTTGTGTACATCCTAAAATATAAGCTATTTGTTTACTTCTGTAGAATATATACTTTCTTGTTAGATAAGTTGCACATGTTTATAGAATCTAAATAATAAATTTTTATGTACCGCCCCTCAAAGAGGGGGGAATTTTTTATCGTTGTGGAATATTTAAATACCAACGCTTGTCATGAAAATCTTGTGCTCCACCCTTAGTATTTCCTTCTGGATCGTTTGTTGCACGCATCATTACGTAAACTTTTTTATTAGGGAAGTTACGCATATTGAAAGATACATGATAACCAACATTTCCAGAAGTATTATAAGCTTGATTTACATCTGGTCTATATATTCCATCAGCTTTTACTCGAGCTAATTCTTTCCCAGTATTGTAATCCATAATGAAGATATACTCGTATTTATAGTTAGCAATGTGCCATCCAGCTACATGCAAGTTTGCGTTTTCGATTTCTCCAAACTGATCAATGTGGGCGTAATTTGTTCCATCTGTCAGTGTAGGATTTGCTGCACCTGCTCTAGTTGGATCAATGACTGGTTTATCCTCCGAAGTAGTTGGATTATCATCCGTAAAACCATGAGCTAAATCATATGCTAATTTTTCTTTACTTACGCCCATTTCAGAAAGATAACCGTAAGGATCTGTATGATCCCCCCAAATATTTTGTGTTACCCATAAATGCGATTTGATTCCTGGTTGGTTATAAGGCGTGTCCAATGTTAATGGAATACCATATTTCATTGCTGAATCTCTAGCCAATTCAACGTATGCTTTATAGTTTTTTTCAAAAGTTGCTTTATCATGTGTGTGCTGTAACTCAATCTGCACAGGACTGTTAGCATTAGCATACGAACCAGCACCGTTCTGGACTAGTTAATCCATGTAATTTGTTATACCAAGATTGGGCATAATTTTGGCGTTCTGGATGTGCAGAAGCTGGGCGTTCGAAGTTCATTTCAAAAGCATACGCTGCACTTTGGGCATCATTAATCGATTTAAATCCTGATACTGTGGTTGGATTTACTTTTCCGAGCCATTGACCGTTGAACATACACCAATCTAATAATTTTACTTGGGCTTCAATACTTCGATAATCTTCTTGAATCCCTGCGGTGTTCATCAAACGCTGAACATACTCTCGTCCGTTCCAAGTTGGTGATCCGACTAACGGATAAGCAGAACCATCCCATTGAACAATCCCATAAGCTGGACCACCAAGTTGTTCTGTATCAGGGTTCATACTTGCTCCAACTTCCCCTTGAATATTTCCTAGAATACCTGCAGCTGCATATTCAGAATAGCCACGAGCTTTCAGCATTGTCCAAATTTTCCATGCTCTTTTTTCAGCTTCCGTCATCAATTGAGGAGGGATGGTTCCAGGATCACTTCCTCCACTGTTGTTCCCTGTGATTTCTTTTCCGTTGACTGTGAGTTTGCCTTGTACATCTAAGTCTCCAAAATAAATTGCTTTACCATTTCCTAATAAAACTAATCCTTTACCAACTTTAGGAGAAATCAAAATATATTTGCCGTCTCCATTTGTACGAATAACTAAAGAATTATCTTCAATAGGTGTGGGAGTAGAAGCTCCAGGAAAAGGATTACCAGCAGAATCAGTTGTTCCAATCGTTCCAATTGAACTATTAGAATTCCAAAACTCCATTCCTTTTTTGGTTAACTCCATTATTTTCTTTTTGTTATTCCAAATTTGAAGTAGTCCATTAACTAATTTCAATACATCTCCAGTTTTATTAAAAGAGTTTTGAAAGATATCTGCCTTTATTAATCCTGTTTGAATAAAATTAGCATTGAATATACTATCCAATGTCCAAGCGGAATTAAAAGGACCATTCCAACCATTTTTAGAAAAGGCAATTCCATTTTTGTTCATTCTTAATACTTCTTTTGCCTTGTTTAAATCAGGGCTATCCATTATAAAAATATTTGAAGGTTTTTCTTTTGGCCATAAAACTACATAACCGCCTGCATTTCCTTGACCTGCAATCATAGAGGACACATAATCATTAAAACTACTCATATAATTATTCGTAGCATAATCTTTTAATTTATCTTGAATAGTAACAGCTTGTTGTTGATAAAAAGCAACTTGAGTATCCCCAGCTTCCAATTTCAAAACCTTTTCAGATAATGAATCATATTGAACACCGCTAACTTTCGATTCAAAATATAGTTTATATTTTCGATGATATATTTTAAACGTATCAAATAACCCATAATTTCTTATCTTAGCGAATTCTTTTCCTTCTTCGGTGTCCGTTAATTTATCGAACTCAACGGTAATAGAAATCTTCGGTTTATCACAGCCTGGATTAATTGTTTTGAAATAATTCTTAGCTATTTTATTTAAGCTATTAACGTCTTTAACTCCCTGTTCTTCTGTGAATTGAACGTGTTCTGTATATACATCAGGATAATTATTAATATATTCGCTATCTACTGGCGAGCCATAAATTCGGCTAGTTGTACCTGTATCACTTTGAGGATCAGCATACGGAATAATTCTTGTTTTCACGCCTGTCCAATCTAACTTAACTTTTAACCCAGATAAATCTTTTCCATATCGGATTGTGCCAATATTATCACGACCTCTTCGCTTTAATAAAGATAGCTTAAAAGGCTCACGTTTAATTTCTCCGCCCCAATACTGAAGTAAAGATCCTTGTTCACCAGCAATACAATTTAAAACATTTCTTGCTTCAAAAGTTGTACTTGATACAGTTGTAATATCAGAATATAGGCGTATATCTGATTTTTTATCCATATTGTTTTCAATAATTGCCATTGCTTCTCGGCCAGTTTTAGAGTCTACTTCAGCAAAAGTGACCGCTCGTCTTCCAAGCCGATTTGTACGACTCTGGGCATAAATAGTTACGGTATCTAAAAAGGTATCAATATCTTTATCATCAATAAAAAAGATATGATACTCTTCTTGATCATTTGACTTTGCTTTTATTTGATAGTCATTTTCAAAATATTCATCAAATCGAGTACCTAATGGATACTCCAACTCTAATTCATATTTTCCATTTGCTACTTCATATATCTCACATTTTGTGGTGTCCTTCAAAATCCCTAAACCATTCGTAGAAAAATCTGTCTCGGTAGGACTATATATTCTTGGTATCATACTTTTCTCCACCACCTTGGTATTATCTCAAACGAATGTATGTTATTCGTCCATTTGATTTCATTTTTTCCAGGGTATAGAAATGGAAAATCTAAAAATAAAGTGACATGATCTTGATGTTCTAAATTGTCATCTAGCTTTCGATAAGACTCTTCTAGTTTAGAATCTATATATAATTCTCTATCTAATAGTTTCAAATCATATTTATCATTATTAATATAAAAAGAAGCATCTCCAGAACCACTCAATTTAATAAGCGGTTTTGAAGCATACTTCTCTGGATTAAATAACTCGAAAGCTTTTATCTGTTGAATAGCAAAACGACCACTATAATTTTCTTTGAATGGTCGAAGACTAACTGTAAATTCAAATGGAACTATGTTCCCTGTTTTTCTTGTTCCTTTAAATTCTGGCGCTTCGGTTACTATAGCTTGATAGATATATTGTTGATCGTAATAAAGAATAAAATCACTGTAAGAGTTCATATCTAACCATTCAGTAATTCGATCTTCCCATTCCTGCACTAAATCAATCGATGGTGCTTTGTAATAACATTCAATTTTTCTAGTAACGTTTTTGTAATAGGCTTTATCGATAATAATTGAGTCATTGCCTTCACGCTCTCTCAATTCAATTACACGACTAGCTGAAACAGAGGCAGGCCTATTTTGAATATATACGTTAAACTCAGAAGAATAATGTTGATTGATAAAAAATTGTCCTCTTTTAAGTTGCATATAATGTCCCTCCTACTGCATCAGCATCTCGTTTCATTTGTCTCGTCAATTCTGTTTTCATCTTCTTGGCGATTTGTTTAATCATCGAATCAGGTAGATCTCCATAAACATTTAAATGCAAGTGAATTTCATTCACTGCATTTGAAGATGTATTTTGTTTAGCTTGTACCACTGGTTGACTATTAGACCCTGTAATAACTGGTTGAACCGACGGAGTTTTCACTAAATCAGTCATTGTCTGATCCAATTTACTTTTTTCTTTATCAATACCAACGATAATACCTTGAACAATATTTTTACCTACCATATCCCTCATCCATCTAGATGGAGAATGAATACCTAATGCACCCTTAATAGAATCTTTGATACTTCCAGCTATTCCTTTAATAGTCTTTTTCAATGCATTCCATTTTTCTACTACACCATTGATAAGTCCATCAATGATATTCTTACCGATTTCGAATAAATTGATTTCCCTTAATGAATCAAAGATTTCTTTCACCCGATTAATTGCTTTTGAAACACCATTTTTTAGATTAGTCCATGCATTTTCAGCGGAGTTAACAATTCCAGTAACAATATTCCAGAAAGATTCCTTGATGTTATTCCAAGTATTGATCATGGAATTCTTTATAGAAATCCATGTATTGTATGCTATATCTTTAATGTTCTGCCAAGTATCTTTGAAGAACTGTTTAATATTGTTCCAAGTAGTAATAGCATTATATTTTAAATCAATCCAAGTTTGAATAATCCCGAATTTTAATTCAATCCATTTTTGAATAGCAAAATACTTAATGTCAATCCAAAGATTAATAAAAAAGTATTTTACATTAATCCAAATTGATTTAGCTTGACTTACTACTTCATTCCAAATATTTATCAAAGTAAGTTTGAAACCTGTCCAAATATTAAGCGCAGCAAAATAAATATTTGTAACGTAACTAACAAAAATATTTTTTATAGACTCCCGAATATTTAGAGCACTTTCTTTAATATTATTCCATACACCAATCATGTTGTTTTTTGTTTCTTCCCATCCACCAGAAATCATGGAGGTAATAAATAAAACTGGCGCAAGTATAACATTTTTTAAAATCTCAAAAACATTTTTACCAATCTCAACTAAATTATTCCATAAGGTCTCTAAATAAAAAGTGACATGTAAGAATGCGTTCTTTAAACCTATAATCAATGGACCAGCAACTTCCATAATAGAACCTTTAATTTCATTCCATTTTTCAGTTGCCAATTCTTTTATACTCTGCCAAATATCAGAAAACCATTGCTTTGTATTTGACCATGCGTTTTTTACACTATCAACTGCATTCATAGATGTTTCTACTGTTTTATCAAATAAACCTGTTGCTCCATTTTTAATGTCTTGCCAAGTATTTGAAAACCATTCCTTTATTCCAGACCAAGTATTCTTGACACTCTCAACGGCATTTGATGCCAATTCTTTAGCAGAACTCCAAGTATCAATTCCCCAATCTTTTATATTCTTTAATACACCAAGTATGGAATCTTTTACATCATTCCAAACGGATATAACTTTGTTTCTAAACTCTTCGTTGGTTGCCATAAAATAGCCAAATACAGCAATCGCTCCAACAACGGCTCCAACAATCAAAACAAACGGATTTGCGGCGGCTATAGCCCCCATAATCTTTAGTGAATTTCCAACACCGATTATGGCATTCTTAAAACTATTGAAGCTTTTTATAATTGTTGGTATTCCTTTAAGTTGAAACATTAATGCGCCAAAAGCAGTAGTTGCAGGAACCAGAAATGGCATCATGAATTTCAATGCAGAGCCAAATTTTTGAACTGCATCAAAAAGATTACTTAAAAAAGACACTGCTCTAGGAATATTTGCAGCAATTACTTTCAAAAAAGATTCCATGGAACTGGCAACTTTATCAATAATCCCCTTAAATCCACCTAAATCAGCATCCACTAGGGCTTTATTTAATCCTTCTATTACTTCGCCAACACCACGAGTAACAGCTGTTTTGGCATTCTGGATAGAGGTTTTAATCCCTTTAGTTGAATCTTTTGCAATTTGATTTAATGATTTAAGTCCTCCGCCACCTTTAGTATCCATTTCTATTAATTGATTTTGGAACTCTTCAACAGAGATCTTACCTTGAGATAACCCTTCTTTAAGCTCTCCCATTGTAATTCCCATCTTTTTAGCGATAGCAGATAGAGTAGGACCAAGTTGAGCATTAATCATTGAATTCCAAGTTTGTGCATCTACTTTTCCGTTTGAGAAACTTTGAGATAGCTGAATAACAGCTTCATTTACTTGATCAGTTGAACCACCAAACCCAAGAATCCCATCATTCAATGCTTTAAATATTTGAGTCGAACGAGTCAAATTCCCAGTAGAAGAAGCAAGAAGTTGTACATGACTTATCGCATCATTCAAAGCGGTAGGAAGTCCTTGAATACCTTGAGATAAAAGCCCATTCTTTCCGATATTCTTCATAATTTCTGAGTTGCTGAATCCCATGTTTTGGAAATTTCGTAGAGCATTATTCATCGTATCTACTCGATCAATTGCCCCACTTATGGAACCTTTAATTAGATCAAAACCAGCTCCTACAATTCTAGTCACTCCACTGGCTAGAAAGCTACCAGCAAATATTTTCCAAATACTACCTAATGAACTGCCACTTTTTCTACTCGTTCTTTCGATAGTTCCATCAAAAGAACCTAGCTTTTTGACAGCATTATTCATGCCAGCAGTAAAACCTGATTCATCTAATATCATCTTCAGAATTAGGTCATCGTTATTCAAAGTATCACCTCCTAAAATTGGGTGAAGTTATCGTAGTACTCAACATCCTCATGCTCTTTTACTGCATCTCGAAAAGCAAAAAGACGCATTAACTCATCAAAGTCAGTACGTTCAATTTCTGGTAACGTCCAACCTGCTTCGAGTAATTGCGTCTTTAAATCTAATTCTCGATAAGTAATCGAATGTTTAAAAGAAGGATATTTGAGAGCTTCGCTTACTTTTTTTTCGTCTCCGTATAAGTTTCATCAAATCCTGCGGTAACAGATTTTAATAACTTTCCTGTCAATGGAGCAATTTCTCGAGCATCAATCCCTTGACGATAATCTTCACCAGTAAATTGTCCTTCAAACAAAGTATCTGCAATAAATGAATACGCTCGACTTAAAGCTTCTGACACTGATTTTTTGTCTACAGCATTTTGCATTCCTTCCATCACTTCTGCCGCTTCTTCTACAACTGGACCTGGTAGGAACTCAGCAGATTTGAATTGCACTTGTTTATATTTTCCATCTTCATTTTTTTTCATTAATTTAATTGTCGTTTGATATTTAGACATTATTTTTTACCTCCTGCAAGTTCTTCTTGTTCTGCTTCTTCAATTGGAATTGCTACTTTTGTAAACCAGTTTTCGATCATTGTTTGATCAACGCCTTCATCATCTTCATCAACTGAGTACATATATCCAAGTCCTGGTACATCTACAAATGAACCCTTCCAAGTTGGATGAGTAAAACTTACTTTACTTCCTTCAATAGTTGAAGTTTCATCTGAATCTAAAGCAAACTGCCCTTTATAAAAGACTGTATAACGATATTTTCCATTCGACTTTTTACGCCGATATGCAAAAGCCCCATCTTGGGCAATATCTTCTCCAGAGCGCAACGCACCACCTTTGACAAGTTTTCCTCCAGTGATTGCTGTTAAAACTTTATGACTATACCCATTTGCTTCTAATTCAACTTCTGCACCACCAAACGCAGTGAATTGATCTTGAACAACTGAATCACCATAGTCTTGTGTTGTTTCGTAATTAGCTGTAGGTTTGATACTAACTGCTGTTCCCATCGTCATTGCAGTATCATATACTGGAAGTTCTCCTGTCTCATCTTTCAAAGGAAACCAAGTAGGTTTTTCAACAGAAATAATTCCAGTTTTACTTCTTTTTTCTCCCATTTATTTTTCACTCCATTCAATATATTGTGGAAATCCTAATGTAAAGCGAATGTGTTGAACACCATCTGTTTCATCAGGTAAATAGTTTTCTGGAAATAGTGTTTGACTATCAATTGTAATCGTATTAAAAAAAGCCCCACAGCATGAGACTAATTCATTCACTAATTTTTTATCGGATTTATTATCAATCAATGCAATATCAATTAAGAAAGAAACATTTTGAACATCAATCCCTACATTTTCAGTCCCAGATTCCATTACTGATAAAACAAAGTAAAAATCTTTAGTTGACTGCATAACTGAATCAAGATATATTGCCCCATCTGGATATATTTCTTTTAATTTACTACTGATTTCAGCAATGATTTTATCTTTCATGTTATTTTCCTTTCTTAACGATTTTTATTGCCATTTGTTTAAATCTTCTAGGAATATAAGACATATTTGCAAGATTCGTTGCACGGGTCAACATAAACCGTCCTTTTACAAATCCACCATTTTTAGTCCTGTGTCCTTCTTCCACATACTTAAAGTAATGTTCATTATTTATAACTGCTCCAACAATACGACCAGTTGAAAGCTTCCTAGCTTTTACTACTCGATAACCACGTCTTAAATCACCTGATTTTACAGAAGTTAAAGGTTTAGCTAGGCTAACAACTTTATTCATCGAATCGTTTACAAAAGATATTCCTTCTTTTTGAGCAATTAAAGTCATATTTTTAAAATTTTCAATGATCTTTTCTGCATTAGATTCATATTTGAGATCACCCATTTTTTTCACTTCCTATCAAATTTACTTCACAATGACTAGGATAGTAAAAAGGCTTAGTAGCAAATATAGAAAAAATTAAGCCACTGGCCTTTTGAGTTATTGTTATTCGATCTCCTTTTTTGAGTTTAATCTTAGGATGAATAAATAATTTATATGTGTCAGTCGAAACATTTACCATTTCTCCATCTTCTATGACTGCTAGTCCATCGATTTGACCTTGTGAAAGAGCGCAAGGGATAGGATTATCATATACTTTTTTATAAACTTGAATAGTAATATTTGTATTAGAATCTTCAATGTCCATTAGTCTTTCGATAATACAACTATCTTCGTAAGTAGTTTCTAAAATATCTGCTTCATTCATTAAAAAAACTCCAATCCTCCACAACCAATAACCCTTCGTATCAAATCGCCATATCCTAGAAGTAACTCACTAACAGCATTCGCTGTTGACGCATAACTAATCGTCGTATCGCCACATCTAACTGAAGATACTTTTTTTCTGATTCATTTTTTATTATTTGATACAACACTTCACTAATCACGCTTTTTAACTTTTCCCATGAAACATCATTTTTACAACTATTGTATGATTCAATTTCTAGCAAAATTATTTCTAATAAATTAGTTATGCGTTCTTCACTCAAATCTGGAAAATCTTCTTTTATAGACTCAATGATTTCCGTTTTTAGCGATTCATCCATCAGATCACTTCCTAAATTTCATTAACATCAATTGCATCTTCCAAAATTGCAATTGCTTCTTTATCATCTATAGAAATGATAAATTCGTTATTTGAATCTGCTGTGATAAATCTACGAGTTTTAGGATGAACAAACCCAACAAAATTTTTAGTTTTACCTACTCTATATTTCACGACTTCATCTTTTTTAGTTTCATCTTTTTTTACCACTGTAATTCCTCCTATCAAAAAAGGGAGTACTAACTCCCATTTATTCAGACTTTAAATTTAAAATTGCCCCAGAGTTTGAAGCGTTGTATTCAAGAGAATATTCACCCACAAGACCGATACGTCTTGAATCAGTTGTTTTTGCAAGTTCTTCTGCTCTCCATTCACGTAATGGACGTAGTTTCACATAATTAGTATCGATTGCGGCAATTGTTCCTTTTGGCAATGATGGTTCTAGTAAAGCAATACCTGTGCCGTAATTAGACACGATATTTCCAATTTGCAATCCAAAAGTTACTCTTTCCCCGAACTGAACAATTTTTGTTGATTTTCCATCTAACTCATCAGTCATTAACTCCTGCATATCTGGAGAAATCAAGCATAATTTTTCTCCCATATAACCTTTTTCATACATCAATTTAAATAAACCATCGATATCTTTTCTTGTTACTGCACCCGCAGTAGCTGTTTCTGCCTTATTTGCTGAATTGATCAAGTTCAAAATTCCATTCATTCGACGACCTTTAGAACCATTTTCATCAGCTTTTACACCAGTAGTCAATTTTCTGTTCAAGTCAATTTTCATTTCCATACCACGTAGTGCTACTTGATTAGTTAACTCGTTTCCGACACCATTCACATTAATAGCATCTAATGTACCAGATACAGAGGTTGATTTTCTAAAAATTTCTGTATAGTTGTTAAACCAATTTCGACCCGATTCAGCATCTTGATAATCTCCGCCCTCAAGCTTTTCAGAAGAATCATCGTTGTTGATGTCATATTCACGCCATTTAATTTCTGTTGAATTTGCTTGCTCTGTCTTTCCAGCACCAAGTAAATAGCTTAAAAAAGGTGTATTTGGTACTTGCATAGCATTAATCGCTGGTGAAATATCCAAATACTCTAAATTATTTAAAGATGTTTTTTTCATAATTGTCACTCTCCTAATTAAATTGTTGTAGCATTTCGCCTAACTTACCCATTGGATCATCAATATTTTCTTGTTTATTATTAGTTGTTTGTTGCTGTTTTTTCGTACCAAACGCTGTCTGCATTTCTAGACTTTTAATTTCTTCGGAATGTTTCTCTTTAATAGATTCCAAAACGTTAGTAAAACCTTCCACAGCTTTTTTAGTGAATTCTGTATCAGAACTAACAAGATTATTTAACATAAATTGAGAAATAGAATCTTTTAACTCTCCATCTAGTTCTAGCCCAGCAATTTGTTCAGCAACAAATGCTTTGTTGTCACTTGTCACACGTAAAGCCTTCTCAGCTTCGAATTCAGCTTGTAATTTCTCTAGTTGTATTTGTTGAGGTGACTTGTTTTTCTTGGATTCCTCATATTCCTTGATAGTATCCTGTTTAATTTTATCTAGGTTATTTTGTTTCCAAGCTTCCAATTGCTTGTCAGCAACACTTTGAGATTGTGACTGAAGAAATTTTTGAGCTTCTTCATTAGATTCCGCAAAAGTTATGAAATCCTCAAAAGAAAACTGTGGATCGTCACCTTCGGCAAAGTATTGCAAATTCATTGGTATTAATGATTTGTTTTTCACGCTTATTCTCCTTTCGCCCCACGATTCGTTTTCACGCCCCGCATTGCTTTGAGTTTTAATAGTTGCGCCCCACCATTCAACCAAGCCCAGTATTGCGCTAGTTTAAGGTGATTTCGCACCAAGAAAAAGATAACTTATTAATTAAGTTATCTCAGACTGTAGACAAAAAGGAGTGGCTTAATTGCCAACTCCTTTTTGTTAGTATTTGTAGAAATTTGAAATAAAAAGCCTATTTACTAGACTTTCCTTCTTTGTAGTCAGTTCTAACAACAATACATCCCGTCTTTTCATACCAATTAACTGTTTCTTTTAAATTTGGTAATGTATGAGATAATAATTGAATCGTTAAATTAACGGTATTCTTATTAACTGGAGTATTCTCTTGATAATTAACAGTTTGATCGCCAATAACCACGTAGGCATAATTACTACCATTCCACTGATCTCTCAAGCCATTAGGATGATTCTCAGACTCAATAGCTGTTTTGTAGGCTTCTGCAATATCAGCTTTTACATTAATTGTTAGTACTGCTTCATGAAAATCTTTCATTCTACTTCCTCCGTTTCAAATTAATTCCAAAAGAATCATGTGCAAACTCATCTAATAAATCGCCAAATAATCGGTCATATTCTTCATCAATATCCTTTCCTAATTTTGGTAAATTAGGAACATCCGTACATCTGCAACGACTGTGAAAAGGTGCTCGATTCTCACCTATGACAGTATCTTTCAGTTTATAGGGATTCTTACTTGCCTTTCCTCCACAAATTCGGCAAACTCTCTCATCCTTTGCAGTTAAAACGTTGTATTCCTCAATACCTGTTTCTAAATATGATTTTTCAATACCATCTTGAGCAAATTTTGCATACTCCGTTCGAACGAGATTTTCTATCGCTTTGTTATACTTTGATTCTTCTAACTTAAACATGTCACAAATTTCTGAGTCTGTTCGTATGGTATTTAGTGCGTGTATAACACCTTCTCCACTAGCAACACTTTTTACAATAGCATTGGAGAGTTTCTGTTCGAGCGATGAAATATTTCCCCAAAGCCTCCTAGAAAAGGTTTTACCCGACCAAGGATAGTTTAGATAACTCTCTAATTCCGCTTGGGATAAATAATTCGGCAAGTCAACATTTAGCAATTGCGATAACACATTTGCATTTGAAGCATATGAACGTTGCAATATCTCTTCCAATCGATCTGAAAAATACTTGTTCACGTCTACATCCATTGCATGGTATGCAAGGATTTTAAAGATATCTGAACGTATCTGTAACAAACGATTAACCTTTGCATAATCAAAAGATGGAAAAAATTCATCGATAAACTCTTTGTATTTTGAATCGTACATTTTGAGAGATTTGTAATTTTTTTCCACATATTCACGATATTTTTTTGATCACTTTTGCTGTAAAACTCCATCATTTCAGCATAAGTAATATCATGTAAGTCTGCTTGAGATAATAGTTCTGCTTGTATCTCTTTCAGCGCTTCAGGAAATACACTAGCTAATTTTTTAAGTGTCTGATTTTCTTGTTTGAGCCTTGCTTGATCCTCCAGTTCTCGACGTTTGGTCCAATACTTCGTTTCTATCGTCATTATTGCCACCTCCGCCAAAATTGTATTCACTATCTGGATAAGCATTTCCACTTTCCAACTCCATTATTTCATTTTCATAATCAACATCTGTCACAAAGGGAATTTGTCTTTGAATGGTTCGTTTGGATACATAAGGTGCAAGCTTAGGTAAAGCTTCAGCTAAATAACTTAGATCAGTTGGCAAAGATCTAGAGAAAGTAAAAATAATTTTTTCTGGCTCAATTTCTACTTTGTCATGAAACTTAAGAAAAGCAGCAATTGTTTCTGCGCATTCTTTCAATCCTTCTCTAAAATATTGTTATTTAGTATTTGTTTTTGCTTCTAGGCTAATGATTTGCCACTTACGAGCTTCTCCAGAACTGTTTGATTTAAACACCTCATCATTAAAATCGATTGCTTTACAAATGGTGTAAAATTGTTTTTTCAATAGATCCATATGATATTCATTGAAATCTTTCGCTAAATCTTTGGTGACATATTCTGCTTTTGCTGTAGGGTCTTTTAAGTTAATAATCCCTAGCTGATTCATCATTTCTTTAGCAGTGTCTTTGCTCATTGTCGTACCAGTAACAAGCATGTACGCAAGCTTAAATTGTTCGATTTCGTTTTGTTGATCAGACAAAGCACGATCAATCGCATCTCCAATTTCCTCGGCTACTTCAAAATCACAATAACGATTCGTATTATTTTTAAATTCGGATAAATTAATCACTTCTAAAGGATTTTTTGTTTCATCGATTTTTTTGAATGTTCCGTTAGTAATAAAATTTAAATCACCATAACAAGCATATGTCGTAATTTCATTTCTAGTTATAACTTTCATTTCTTGGAAAAACTTTTTCTGATAAGAGTCATACTTTTCTTTAATATAGATTCCAGCATTTCCATATCTTTCAGCTCTCCAAGGCTCAATATTGCTTGCTCTTAACTCCCAACCATCATCTCCTTCCACAGGCTCTAACAATCGGAAAGCTACTCCACATGCACCTTGGAAAGTGGCTGTCTCAGGGTCAAGCATTGCAAATCTCATGGAATCAAGATTGCTTATTAATTTGTTAAAAGCTTCTGGAACTGTTGGAAGCTCTGTATCATTTTTTAAGAATTTATCTTTTAATCTTTGAATGAGTGTTCTTTTTTGTTCCGATACATCGTAATCCCATTTAATAGGTATACCAGTAAAATGATTGACTGCTTGATCTACGACAATCGAATACATACCAGCATGAAGTTTATTATTAACCTTTACAATATCAGTGTTAGGCTTTGGTCTTTTGTCTATTTCATTCTTTTCGCTAGTATACGCTAGATATTTTCTTTCACGATCAGCAAAAAATGGTTTCATATCTTCTATAAAACCATTCGGATCAAACATTCTATCTTCAATTTGTGTTGCATATTTAATACGTAGCTTCTTATATCTCTCTAAAGATAATACTGTACTAATCAAAAGCTCACCTCCTAAAATTGAATAAATTGATAGTTACTTGGTGGCTCATAAAATGCTAAAGCCAACGCATCAGCAATATCTGGACTACCAATGTTTCGCTTTTTCATATCATCTTTACTTTCTAAACGAATACGACTTCTACTCGTCATTTTGAATTTACGTGTACTCAGTTCTTTAATCAACGATCCATCATCAGGCAATTCAATAATCGGTTGTTCACCGTTAAGATTTGCTGTCATATTTTCTTCTAACATTTCCTTGATATTTCCCCATAGCTGAGTACCTAAATTATCGTAAAAATCGTCTTCTGATGTTGCACCATTATTCACTCCAAACACCTCAAAAGGATAATGATTATCTTCTATCAGTTCTTCGAGGCGATCGGTTACACCGCCTCCGACACCAGTGTCATCGACTTTAATCATCACTTTATCAATACTGGGATATTGACTCATTAGATTCTTGGCCATATTGATGACATATCCTGTTGTTTCCATGGTGCTACGTTTTGAATATTTCTCATACTCTAATGCCCTAGTAGCAATTCTAGGGAAAAGAATCGTAGAATCATCACCATACCGAGCTACGTCGACACCTATATGAGCAACCGTTGTTTTATTGACTAAAGAATCACTAATTTGTTTTTCTGTAGCCAATTCTACCGTTTCAAGACTGATAAATGAATCCAACGCACCTTTAGGAAATTCTCCAAAAATACGGACACGAGCAACGTCGCTTTCTTTTCCATACTTTTTAAGAATCATCTCTATGTTATCTTTGTTTGTGCGTTTACTATCGTAACTAGATACTTTATGGACTCTGTATTTATCACGGTCTGAATTGTGGGAATCGTAAAAGACACCTTCAATATTATTTGGGTTTCCACACATCAATAGCTTATTATCAAAACCTGATAGCGTACCAAGAATAGCTTCCATAATTGGATCAGACACACCAGAAGCTTCATCTACAACAATCAACATATGGTCCTCATGAAAACCTTGCATATTTTCTGGCTTCGTTGCTGTTCTAGCTGTAGCAAACCAACGCTCTGAATCATCAACCATATAAATTTTGGTCTTTGTCCACTTCAGTAAGTTTTTGATCAAGCTATCATTTAACCATTTAGCTACTTCCGCCCAAAGTACATCGTAAAGTTGTTTCATGGTTGGAGCTGTAGCAATCACTTTTGCGTATGGTCGATAAGTTAAAAACCAAAGTATTGCTCCTGCTTCTAATGCTGTTTTTCCAACCCCTTGTCCAGAACGAACTGAAACCTTTGGAAATTCAGCCAAATCATTCAAAACACTTTCCTGCCATTCATCAGGATCTAACCGCAATATATCTTGGCAAAAAGCTACTGGCTTATCATAGTAATAATCAATCGCAACACCTATATCAGCAAATGGGATAAAATCATTGCTCATTCTCTCTCACCGCCCGTTTATTTGCTGCATTTAAAACTGCTTGCTTCCATTCTTCCACTTCTTCGCCAGAATTATTACCGCCAATATCTGCTATTTCAGCTTGAATTTTCTCGGTTTGTGCTTTCATTAAATCAGTCTTGTAATCTGTTATATATAGTTCATTCATTTGCTTAATGGCTTTAGATAACTGATTGCTAATCCGAGTTAATGAATCTTCAATTGAAAGAATGTCATCTATTTTTCGATAAGTCTTTCTTGAAATCTGTACGTCTTGCATAACCTCACGCTTGATTTCTAGCTTTTTACCATCCTTTTCGATTGGTGTTTTAATCTTTCGCAGTTGTTGCAGGCGATCAATCTCTTCATCGTTTAAACCAGCCTCGGCTTGCTGAATTCTTTTCATCATTCGAAACTGCCTTATCTTTAACAACCGTATTTCCTCATACAAAACAAAAGAAGGATCATTATTCAAATTAGAATAGATGTCCTTCTCTTCATCGCTTAATGTTTCGTAGAATATGGTTTCATACTCGCCAGTTTTCAAAGCGTTCTTGTTTCCTACTGGCGGTGATGCCTTTTTATTTCCTTTGTTACCTACTGCATTCTTATTACCTTCAGGCGCACCCCTATTATTTAGTTGCACCCCTTCAGTTGCACCCCCTCTTTGCCATCCGTAACGTTTCCGCCATGATTTCAAAGTATTTAAGGGAATAGAAAGTTTCTCAGATATTTCTTTATATTTCAAGCCTTCTTCATACATTCGCTTAGCTTGCCCTTTATTACCCATACACCATATAACACCACCTCACAATTCTCACTAATTGAGTTTTGTTTTCTATTTTCCTTTTTTCGCTCTATCCCATTCTATTTTTAGATATAGAGCAATGGTTTTTGAAAAAAAATCTATAGCTTCTTGATAATTAATCAAGCTATCATCAATTTTATCTAATTTAGACTTGTATTTAGGAATAAATGAATTCTTTGCTACATAGTCATGCTCTTCACCTTCTAAATGCTCTATAGGTGTACTAGTTAATTTATCAAGTTCAGCCTCTCCTTTTGATAACGAATAATAAAAATTATCTTCGTATATTTTATTTAATAAACCAGTATAATATTTCTTTTCATTGATGATATTATTGTAATTATCGTCTTTATACAATTCTGTCAAGCATTCTATATATCTTCGTATATATGGATTCTTAGAATCATTTTCATTCGCCTTATCCAAAAGTATATTTTTTGCTGAATTTGATAACTCAATTTTACTTTTTTTTATATATATTTCTTCACTTATTTTTTTATTTTTAGTTGTTTTTTTCTCAGTTTCAGTTATATCTGTTTTTGAATTAAAATACAACTTCAATAATTCAGTTATCTCTTCAATCTTCGTCCACTGCTCATAATATACTGTTTCTCTTTTTTGTAAAGAAAGTAAAACAGATATAAGCTCTGATGATTTTTGTCTAACTTCTGTTATCCATCTTATTCTAGCATTTGCCTTTAAATTAGCATCTATTTGTTGCTGAGCAATCTCTTTTTGAAGTTTGCTATTTTTACTTGAACTCCTATAAGCTAAACCTGCAGCTACAAAACTAGCTAAAGCAGCAAAACTTGACCACATAAAATTACCATTATGGTCAACAAAAATATTTAAAATCATCTTTTGTCCTCCAATATTTTTAATTTAATTATCCTCTAACTATCAATATCTTTCAACATAAGATAAGCTCCATTCAATATCTTTAAATCGGAAACTTCATTAATTTAAATTGCATTTGTATCCCTCAAATTCTTGTTTATGTTTTCTTGAATATTCTGCTCACTTTTTTGATTTGTACTGATTGAACTACTCTAATTAGATCATTATTATTTGTTTGTGGATACCTATTAGACAGTGATACGTACCAGTAGTTTCTCATTATGTAACCTCATCTAAAAAAATAAAAAGACCACTCAATGAGTGATCTCAGAATATAGACAAAGTATATTTTGTTGTATCTTCAATTTTGACAATGGATAAAAAATACAATCCATCAGTTCACTTACCATAACTGATGGATTTCTAGAAAGTTACTAAATTGATGTTTATCTAGCTAAACTCATATATAAAAGTGGATATGGATTACCTTGCTCATCAACCTCTGTTCTTTTATAAACTTCAAACCCCATATATTCATAAAATCCTTTTGCAAGAGGATTTTGTTCATTAACAGCTAAATCATTAATCGAATATTTTTCGATTCCGTATTCAAGTAATTTTTTACCTGCCCCTTTTCCTCTTTCATGGTTAAAAATAAAAAGCATTTCCAGATGTTGACCCGCAATTCCCATAAAACCAATAGGTATTTGATTTTCGTTCTCTACGATAATTAAATGTGGTATTTCTTTTAATGCTCGTGGTACATACTTTTTAATTTCCTTTATTTCATTATTGGATAGAAAAAAATGCGTTGCACTTACAGAACTTTCCCAAACTTTTAATAACTGTTCTATCAATGCTGTATTTCTATCTTTTACTTCTATAATTTTCAATTTATTTTCCTCCAAAATTCAAATCTACTTGATTAGATCAGAGAAAACTGAGAAAAACGAAGTGCTGTACATTTATCCAAAAAAATTACAATATTCCCTAATTATAATTAATTTGCCTAAAACTGGCACACTACTTCATTCATGTTCCCTCCTAGCTTATTAATTACGTCGTTCTCATAACCGAGAAGTACTTAAATTTGCCTACCCTTTCCGCCACAGCGACATAATAAACAGACAGCAATCAGTTGATATAGATAAACAATGGAAAATGAAGGAGGTTTTCACTTCCTTTTTCATATTTTTGCGATTGATTAGTTGCTGTCCATCAAAGCATAATTTAAAACGATGAGAGAGATTTCTTCCCTTCGTTTATTTTGTCGATCCTTTTTCGCAATCTTTCGACACTATCATAATAAATCATTTGCTAGGTAGTTGATTGGTATAAAAAAGGTATAAAAAGGAAAGCATTTGGGTAGTAAATGGGTATAAAAAGTGTAAAAACTGGCTACTTAAAAGTAACCAGTTCTAACGATGAAGCAAATTGGATGATAATTCTGTTTGATTCTAGTTTGACAGATTCTTCGCTAGTATTATTTCTTTAAGCAGTTACATAAATGGGCAGACCATTGATATAACGATCATAGAATATCTTCTTCCGCCTTTCGGTCACGTCAGGCTTATGTGGATGCTGTATCGCTGAATAGCCTCGAACAAACAATTTATGCAAATACTCAAATTCTTCTTGTGCTTCTTCTTTATCGATCAGCATTCTTTCTGCTTCAAATATATGATCAGCTGTAGAGGGTGGAACCAAAGAATAAGATGCTGTAACTTTTGGCTCACGAGGCTGCCCCACTCTACATCTAGCCGATAGATATGCTGAAAGGAAAACACCAACATTGTGTTTCGTGCGTTCCATATCCACATCTTTTGCCTCTGGTGTCTCATACTTCTTTACATCGAAAAGTACCATCCATTGATTCCTCCAATTATGATATAATAATTGTGTCAGAATTATTAACCAAAGTCGGAGGAATCCGGCTTCTTTATTTAGATAAATTCTATAAATAAAAATTATTAGTTTTTGAAATTTCACTTTATCTGTCTATTTATTTTTTATTTTATTTTTATAATACTAAATATTGTGAATTTTTTTACAAACAAAACTTCAGGAGTAATATATGCCTTTTATTGTTTACTTTTTTATTTCTTTGTTAACTATCTATATTCCCCTACCAACAATAATGTTAATGTTTAATCGCCTTGCACACGAACATGACACTACTACGATGTTGCTTAAAATTTTTCTATCACTACTTGTAATTATTGATTACAAAATTAGCTTTTATTGGATATATAATTGTAAAATAAAAAAAAGATATTATTTCTACTTATTATTACTTAATTTAGTTGAATTTTTCATTCATTTTTACCTAAATTTACAATATCAAACAGCCAATCTAAAAATTATTTGTTCTTACCAAGTATTATTACTTTTTTGTATGATATTATTCCCTATGTCAAAGACATTCAAAAATTATATTTTCGGAGAAGAAAGTGACCAATAATTAATTGCTTTATACTTTTCTTGTAAAATTCCTTTTCTTTAACTTATTTATACATGTCTTTTTTAACATTACAAATAAAAGTAAATATATTATTTAATTTTATTAATCTACAGTGTCTGATTTTTATTCAATTCCTGCATTATATTTGGTTATTATCTGATAAAATGCTATGATCCTAATTGACCTAAGACTATTCAGGAAATGATACTATGGTTACAGTTAGCATGCTCTTATTTTGGATTCCAGTTTGCATTGGTATTATCTCTTTCTTCTACTTCACCAAGCACTCTAGAAAAGTGAGAATATTAGTGCTTTCTTTTTTACCCATAGCGTTTTTCATAGTAAAAATAATACGACATACCTTTTATCATCCCTTGTCAATACTGTTTTTGTATATCACAGAGTTATTTTTGTCTACAATTCTTTTTATTTTTGTCTTACGATATTTTTTTTAAAGTATTAATTTTCATGCTCTAATAATCACATCCTCTGTATATTTCTTTTTTCTTCCTACCTCTGAATGTAATAATAAATTGGATTTACCTAACGACTCCCTTACAATTGTGTTAGCTTTTTCTCAGACTTTAGTTTGATTTTTTTGATCATTCATTGATGTAATCTATTGTTTGAAAGGAATGATTTTATATGAAAAAAATACTGTCTTATAGCATAGTAGCTATTTTACTGTTAGGTGGAAGTTGGGTTTGGTACGACCAGACTTTTGCAACAACAGAGTATTACACTAAAATAGTTTCAAAAGGCGAACGTGTCTCCATTGGTAAAGGTAATGAAAGAAAACAATATCGGTATAAATACAACTTGCCAAGCTATACAGAAGATAATAAAGAAAAAGATATAGCTTTTGATTCTTTCAAAGATAAGCCATTAAAAGAGAATGCCTATCTTGTGTTACATGTAAATAAAAGTAAAGGAGTAGTAGGATGGGAGGAAGTCAATACTAAAGATATACCTTCTTCTGTATTGAACAAACTTGATAGTAACTAAGGGAGACGGTATTTCCGTCTCTCTTCATCTACTTGCCAGCTTTTAGAAGATGTCAGTTCGATGCTTCGTTTCATTGTTGCTTGCTTATCCACGCTCATTTCCCAATCTACTAAATTCCCTTTTTAAATACTCTGTACTAGAAAATTAAATTCTAACATTTTTGTCACTCATACCTTTTCTTAAACATTTTCATTTATTATTCAAAAATAAGGAGGAGATACTTATGAAAAGATATGGCATTTCTATTTTATTTTTTATTGTAAGCGTGATTTTATTTATGACTTCTGCAATTGTCGGTTCACATCTTGATGCAAACGGTATGTTGATTGAGCCTGCATTCTTTTGTGTTCCTTTAGGTTATTTATCATTTATGCTCTCCGTTTTTACCGCAATATATAGTTTCCCCAGAAATAAGTTCTACAAAAAATCAGCAAATTAAACGACCAATTGGTCGTTTTTTTAGCGAGATATCTTCCTACTTCTTCTCCATTACCGTAAATGGCACAATACTTTCTGACATGTAATTTACTTCATATTTGTATTCATTTACTTTAGCGCCTTCTAAATATTCAACCACATACACATTCCAATTAGGCATGTTCACAAGATGTCTTTTGTACTGTTTCTTCCCTGTTTCAACTAGAATAACGAGTTTCTTTTTATCTTCCGTATCAACATCTGTCGTAGACTGTCTTTACATATCATACAAATAGATAAATCCATGGTGTCTCATGTTCTGAGTCACACCAAAAGCATCCAACCTCTTAGTTAACTTCTGGAATGAATTTCTTTTTTCTGCTCATGCTTACTCATTTCTTGTTTCAACCAAGCCTGATTTGATTTTGACTGTTTTTCTTTTCTCAAATTTTTCCTTTTAAGTGAATTGATTTTATTAGTTTTTTGAGAATAATCTTTTACCTCCACTATTTTGCCATTACTCACATAGGCAGCTAATTCTGCCATTTCCTTTGATTCATAACGTTTAGCTCCCTTTAAGTTAGGAACTCTATATCCTTCTGAATCGACATAACACATTGCTTTTACAACGTATGCCACACTTAACCCTCCAATAGCTAATTTCTAAATGCTCTGCGTACTGTATACGCTTCGTTAATGATTTTCTTCAACGTATCCGATGGATAGATTCGACGACTTGTATTCTTGGTATCTTGTTCATATAACCAAGCAAGCTGTGCTAGAGTATCATCATCAAGAGAAAATCTCGGTCTTTTCTTAGGTGTCCCACCTGTTTGTTTTGGCTGTCCCACCTACACGACTACTCCTTTTGGTTGATTTTCTAAATATTTCTGTAACCCTTGATAACACTCTTCGAATGACAAAAGAGAACATTTCATCTTTCGTACATGAAGCTCTTCCTTTTTCTTTTTTTCCTTCACCAAAATATGTTCCAGCTTTGTTCGGTCTACGTATAGCGCATAATAAACACGCAACTTACTCCAGCTTGAACGATCATTTTTGATTTGGTCTTCGGTTAAATCTTTTAGCTGGCTATAAACAGCTTGCAAACATTGACGTTCATCACCTTGTTTGCATTCCCCCAGTTTTTTCACCAGTTTGAGATAGTTATATTCTTTCAAAATATCACCTCACGTTTAGAAAGGGACATCATCGTATCGATGCGCTTCTCTTTCTTTTCTGAGCCTTTCTTGTTCTTCATAGTCTGCCAGCCATTTCGGGATAGGTTCTTTTCGTGTTACGTTACGACTTGGCTGAGAGTTAGAGAAAGTCCTTTGGCTCTTCTTCGCTTCCCAATCTTCTTTCGCTTGGACTGCCTCCTGTAACGTAGAAACATTGTTTGACTTCCACGTAACAAGAATTTTATCCACGTATTTTTTTACCCCTTGCATTTCTACGCTATTCTCATAAGCAGATTGAAATGCAAATAAAATCATTTCTGATCCCCATTCGCGAATCCACGGACCTAATGCGCCTTGCAAAATGCCAGTAGGTGGTTTTCCCCAAGATTTTTGAATGAACTCGTACACGCCCATATCTTCTTCATAATCTTTTATTTTATTTAATTTACTTTTATTTCCTTTACTTTGGGGATTAATGTCATCATTAACTCTTTCATCTTGTGTATTAATGTTTGCATTAATTACATATTTAGTTGGTTTTGGTAATTTTCGTCTTTTTGTCGCTTCAAAGTAGGTGGCTTGGATATTCTCACTCGTAAGCACCTCGACCGAGTCAAACAGTTGTTTATCAAAAAAAACCCATTTGACTAAGCGGTTTACTATTTGATTGAGCATTTCCTTACTTACTCCTGGCAGGCGTTTTAAAAGAGTAGCTTGCGTTAAATCATTCCACAAAATGAAATATCCTTTTTTATATATCGCACAAAGCAGTTTGATTACCGCAATTTCTCCTTTAAGTCCAAATTCCCCAGCAATAGCCTCTATTTTTTCATCTTCGAAAACATCAACATCAAGAGGAAAATAATCAAGACCTTCTTTTGTTGGTCTTGCCACACTATCACCTCCTTAGATAAGCGAGGGGAAACTCCCTCGCTATAGTGGTGGATTCATATCATCGAACAATGAATCCTGTTGTTCGTCTGTATTTGCTGTTTCTTCGTATTCATCAAACGCTGATGATACGTCTTCCACTTTTTCTGCTTCTTTACGTTCTGGTATATCTTCTTCAACATTTGTATCGGATAAAATATCACCATTCTCATTGATATCTTTTACGACATTTTCATCAGTTACCGTTGCTTTTTGCATTTCCACTGATAGAATTCCCCATTTACTCAACATATTTCTTAAAACAGTTTTTTTGGCCATTGCATCAAAATCCTTCTTCCAACCAAAGTCAGATTTACTAAACTTTCGTTTATGCAATTCAATTTCTTGCTTTGTCCAATAAACAGTTTTTTTGAACCCATTCAATAATTCAAAATATCCAACATACCCGATGACTTTGTCAGATAAACGACCTTCTGGATCAAATTCAAACTGTTCCGTCAATCGATTCCAACCTCTTAATTCGCCTTCATATACTTCGATAACATTCAAAGACTGATATTGGCCCGAACGTTGTGCTAACTGTATATATCCTTTGTACCCTAACTGAAATTGGGCTTTTCCTTTATATGGAATAATCCATGCGTATCCTAAATTTTTATCCACTGGTAAATCTAAGGAAGCGGCAACCATTGCACTAGTAACAATGCTCATTGGATCGACAGAAGATAAATAAGAATCGTTATTTACCAAATTTAATACACTTGCCATGAAACCATCAGATTTCTCTTTCAATACTTCTTTAAATTTATTTTTCATTGTCGGTGTATTCATTAGAGCTTTAAGCCCTAATTTAGAAGGATCAACTGCTTGATTATTTTGTTCTGTTAGCTGATTCTTTAAATCTTTACTTGTTGCCATATCACTGAATCTCCTTTATCACTAATCTATTTGAAGTTGATAAGCTGTAAATTTCTTCATCTTTCATTACATATGGATATTTCTCTGCTATTTTCTTCAAGTTTTTTCGTTTAGAAACGACTGATTTTAAACAAATAATCCGATTAGGTGTGATACCTGTAGAGGCATTCTTTATTCCAAGTTCCTGGATAATTTGATTGTCGATTTGTCGAATACTCTTCTCTAGTTCCTTCTTATTTTTGAGTAACTCTTCTTTTTGATCGAGTAGAACATCATAATCAGCATGAAGCATAATTTCAGTTGAATCTAATTCCGAATAACGCTCTTTTAGAAAATCTGATGTTGCTTTACTTCCATCGATCAGTGGCTCTTCTCCGCCGATAATGTTCGTTTCCCAAAAATCAACTAACCGTTCTGTGATGATGTCAATCAGTTCTTGATCTCGTTCAACTCGTTTCCATATAAATCTTTGACCACCAATCAAAACAGCGATATAACAATAATCCTTGTTCAAAACATTCATGTAATGTTGCACTTGACACAAATAACTAAGTGGCACTTCTTCTCCTTCCCATTCTTTGCTAAAAAATTGATTCGCTGTTTTACATTCAAGAATGGCATTTTCTCCTACTACATCACGATCGATATTTGCTCTTAAGAAGGGATGTAACGGATGTTCAAACACTTGGTTTCTTCTACGGACCTTTTTGCCTGTTCGTTCTTGAAATTCTTTGGCAACAACTTCTTCTAAAACATTGCCCCAATAAGCTGGTTCGCTCTCTGAATCTTTTAATTCAATTTGACCCGTTTTCTCAAGCCATAATTGATAAGGGGATTTGTATTTATTCAATCCAAGTACTGTTGCGACATCAGAACCACCAATACCTCTTTTGCGGTCTTCGAGCCATTCTTGATGGCTCATGTCTAAAGTTGATTTACTCATCTTAATCCTCCTCAGTTTGTGGTCTTCCCCAATCTGGAGTATTTAGGTATTGATCTAACGATGAGGCAAAGTCATTCATTAAACATCATCTCCTTTGTAGCCTTACATGCAGGACAATCGCAATCATTAGTTCGTATACTTTCTTTAAACTTATCGTTCATTAGTGTTAGTACAATTGTTTGCAAAGCAAATGTTCCACCAAATACAACAGTTGCTTCATCTACACTTGGATCAATCGCCCCAAGAGTGATGGCTACATCACTTTCGTTACACTCATGTATTAGTTCTTCAATTAAATTTTTAATTTTTGGATTCATATGGTAAAATCTCCTTAGTTATGTTTTTTTATGTTACCGATTAGCGACGGCCATCGCTGGTCGGTCTTTTTTGTGTTGGCATTTTGAAACTTTCTCTTACAGCAGTAACAACTACTAAAGTTCCCCAATAAATCAGCGCATATGCCGGGTTGATACTTGTCAGTATGATTGCTACAAGACACATAAGCAAAGCGCTTTTGACAGTCATTTTAAAAACCGTTCTCATTGCTTCACATTCCTTTCTAATTAGTATTGCGTTCTTCCCATTCCTTCACTAACTCGAAGTCATACTGCAAAACACCTCGAACCCTTCGAGAAGGTAACGGATCATTTTTTGAATTCGTCCATTTAGAAATAGTAGCTAATGAGACACCGAAATATTCAGCAATGTCTTTAGCTTTCTTCCAAACTCTTTCTTTTGGTTGCTTTTTTTGAACTAAAGGGACCACTCTTTCCATTTGTGAAATCTTCATTTTAATTCTCCTTTCATGTATCCTTGACTGATCCAATAAGTTAAACGCTGCTCGCTTAGTTGACGAATATCAATTCCAAGAATTTCGCATAGTACACTGATAAGAGTCACTTCAATCATGATCTCGTCTAAAAACTCATATGCATATGAAATGATTTGCTGACGATCCTCAGCGGTTAAATAATCCTCATTTTTGAGAAGAATTTTTTCAACTTCTTGTTTCTTTTGTTTTCGCTCATCGGATTCTATCATTTGAAGCTTATCTAGTGACGAGGGGTCTCTTCTATAAACATCTCCATCAATTGATTTAAATAATCCAAAAAATTTATGGATTACATGGAGAGTAAAATCTGAATCTCGAAAATGATCAGTTAAAGCTTGAGCATTTTCTAACGTCACAGGCTTAGTATTATGTGGCGTTGTCCAATCACTCAATGACTGTTGAGATACATTAACTTGCTTTGCAATTTCTTTCTTCGTTTTGCCACTCTTATTTATCACCTTAATTAATGATTCTCGAATGACAGCTGATTTTTTTAACAGTTTGAACACCTCAATTTCTTATTCACACGTATATTAATACGAGCAATTTTTTTGTACTATTAATTTAAATAATCAAACAAAAGCTACTTCTTCTAGTTCATGTTGAAGGTCTTTATTGACTTCTTCAACTAACCGATCGAACTGATCATCAGTAGCACATTTGATGATGTGAACTAGTCTAGGCCTTGCATCGAGTACGATGTTTATTTTTTCTTGTTGTGTCATCAATAACGCCTCCTGTCTATTTTATTTCGTTACGTCTTTACTATTGTTTTTTGGCAATACTTCACTAAAAATAAACAGCTTATCAAAATCTTTTTCAGATAGATCAAAAGCTTTGAGTAATTTCGGAATGAGTTCTCCTCCAATTCCACGATCTCCGTTTAAAATTCGATAGACGGTTGATGGAGCAACATTCATCTTTTTAGCAAGTGAATAAGGATCATAGCCTCTTTTTTGCATCAATAAATGTAAATCATCCTGTTTAAGTAATGTTTTCATTTCCTCACCTCCATTGCCTTATGACAATATAATAATACTTTTCTTGTCATTTGGCAATGCTTTTTATTGCCAAATCGCAATTTTTTTTGCATTTATTGCCTAAAGGCTATATTCTTTAATAAGAAAGGGGCTTGATCATGGAATTTGGAGAAAAATTAAAAAAACTGAGAACTTCTAAAGGATTAGGTGTTAATCAATTAGCATTGAAATCTGGAGTTAGTGCTTCTCAAATATCTAGATTCGAAAAAGGTGAAAGAAAAGACCCTACTTTGGAAACCTTAAAAAAATTATCTTTAGCACTTGGTGTATCAATTTCGTATTTTGAAGAAAACTCACCTGTTAAAACCGAACTTATTCCTGATTGGGCTAACGAAGAAGATTTGATCGAACTAGACAAACTTCTAGAATCCAATGTGAATATGGCTTATGGCGGGGAAACATTAACTGATGAAGAGAAGCAAAGAGTAAAGGATGTTTTAACTGGTCTATTTTGGGAATTTAGAAAAGAAGACAAAAGTAAAGAGAAGTGATTTTCTATGGAGATGGACGTAATTAGTCTAGTCGGTAGACTAAAACAAAAATATAATTCTGCTAATCCCTTTACTATTTGTGAAAAAATGGATATTCAAATTAGATACGTTCCCTTTTTGAATAACCCAAAGGGGCAATTTCAAGAATTATTAGGACGCTCAATTATTCTTCTAAATCACGAACTGAAGTATTCTGAAGAACGGTTCTATATTTGCGCTCACGAACTTGGTCACGCTATATTTCATCGTGGGTTATCTAGCTATTACGTATCAACAAAAACATCCAGAAGTAAATCAGAGAGCGAAGCGAATTGCTTTGCCGCTAATCTCATTGTTTCTCTTTATAAAGAAGACAACGATAAATACCCTAGAAAAGTTGAGGAATTAACAAATTTGTATGGGCTTCCTGAAAGCGTGTATAGATTTTTAATTTAAATGGTAATAACCAAAGATTAGCCTTAGGGCTTTTCTTTTTAAACGCAAAAGAACATAAGTTCGTATAAAAACTCTATTGATACGAAGATTTTCTAAATTTTCGTTCAAATAACATCCCTCCCCTAAAATATTCTTATTATTAGGACTGAAATACGAAAGGAATGATGTCAGTGGCCTCCATTAAAAAATATTACTTAAAGAAATCAAAAGAATATCGTTATGAAGTATATATATCAAATGGAATTAATCCTGGTACTAAGCTACAGAAAAAGATTCATAAAAAAGGGTTTAAAAGTCACGAAGAAGCAGAAAAATTCGCAAAAATTGTTGAAGGACAAATAGCTTCTGAAGAATATATACAAAATAATCCTAAGAAATTAACTATAGAAAAATTCATGGACGATTGGATTAATAACTATAAAATGAATGTTAAAGAAGGAACAAGAATAGTTCATAGGGCAAATATAAAAATGTACATCAATCCATATATTGGAAAATATAAACTAGATAAATATACTAGAGCTGATCATCAAAGATTCATCAATCAGTTACTTACTAAAAAGGGCTTAGGTAGAACTAAGGAAGGTCTCTCAGTAACAACAGCCAAAAGTATCAATGCCACTCTTAGCAATGCTTTCAAAAAAGCTATTCAGTTAGGATATATAAAGAATAACCCTACTAGTTTTGTTGAGTTTCCAAGAAATCTATCTGATAAAAAGAAAGTTAAATATTATACTTTTGATCAATCTGAACTATTTCTCGAATTTGCCAAAAAAGAGAAATCATTTATATGGTATCCCTTTTTTCTTATTATATTTGATCAAGGATTGCGAAAATCAGAAGCTTTAGGGCTACAATGGGCTGATATTGATTTTTCTCAGAATACACTTAATATCAATCGTGAACGACTTGGGGCTGCTGAAAAAGGACCTAACAAAGGTTTAATTATTACAGATGACACAAAAACCCCATCTGGTACACGATCATTGCCTATGACAAAACGAGTAAAGAAAGCCTTATTGACTTTAAGAAATCAAGTAATAAAAGAATTTGGTTTTTTACCTGAAACAGATGACCACGAAGCATTTATTTTTATAAATACTTACGGTAAAAATAAAGGTATTCCAATAAGAGATCGAACCGTTAACGGTGCTTCTCATAGAATTGAAAAACATGCCAATCTCCCCCACATAACTGTGCATGATGGTAGACATACTTTTGCAGCTAGAACGAGACAAGCAGGAATACCTTTAGAAGATATCAAAGATTTTTTAGGTCATAAAGATGTTTCTACTACACAAGTCTATGCCCATATTTCTCCCGAAGTGAAAAAAAGATCAATGAATCAACTAGAAAACTATATAGAAGAGCAAATAAAAAAGCACTCAAATTGAGTGCTTTTTTTAAGTTCACTATCACTAAAACTATCACTAATTTTATTTAGAAGCGAACATGTTTCTATCACTGATTTTTTAAATCTAGCGAAAAACCCTTATCTTACAGGCGTTCGTTCAATTCTTTCGCAAGGTCTTCAAAGCCTGGTTTGCCTAGAAGTGCGAACATGTTTTTCTTATATGCTTCAACACCAGGTTGGTCAAATGGGTTAATTCCATTTAAGTAACCTGAAATACCTACAGCAATTTCAAAGAAGTACATTGTATAACCTAATGTGTAAGCATCCATTTCTGGAATTTTAACTAATAAGTTTGGTACGTCGCCATCTGTATGAGCCAATAAAGTTCCTTCAAAAGCTTTTGTATTGACGAAATCTACTTCTTTTCCTTCCAAGTAACCTAAACCATCTAGGTCTTCAGCTTGTTCTGGAATTGTAATTGATTTACGTGGTTTTTCAACTTTAACGATCGTTTCAAAGATGTTACGGCGTCCTTCTTGAATATATTGACCTAGTGAATGTAAGTCAGTTGAGAAGTTCGCACTTGAAGGGTAGATTCCTTTTTGGTCTTTACCTTCTGATTCACCGTATAATTGTTTCCACCATTCAGAGAAATATTGCATTCCTGGTTCATAGTTGATCAATAATTCAGTTACTTTCCCTTTACGGTAAAGGATGTTACGCATTGCTGCATATTGATAAGCTTCGTTTTCTTCTAGTTTATCACTTGAATAAGCTTTGCTTGCATCTGCAGCTCCTTGCATCAACGCATCGATATCTGCTCCACTAACAGCGATTGGTAGTAATCCTACTGCTGTTAAAACAGAGAAACGTCCACCGATGTCATCAGGAATCACGAATGTTTCCCAACCTTCTGCGTCGGCTTCTACTTTAACTGCACCTTTTGCTTTATCAGTTGTTGCATAAATACGTTTATTCGCTTCTTCTTGACCATATTTTTTAACAAGTAATTCTTTGAAGACACGGAATGCAATAGCTGGTTCAGTCGTTGTACCTGATTTTGAAATCACGTTTACTGAGAAGTCACGATCTCCGATTACTTCAATCAAATCAGCGATATAAGTTGAGCTGATTGAGTTTCCTGCAAAGAAAATTTGTGGTGCTTTACGTTGTTCACCATCTAATAAATTGAAGAAAGTGTGGTTTAAGAAATCGATTGCTGCACGAGCGCCTAGGTAAGAACCACCGATTCCGATAACTACTAAAACTTCAGAATCAGATTGGATTTTTTTCGCTGCTTCTTTGATACGAGCAAATTCTTCTTTGTCGTAATTAGTAGGTAGATCGATCCAACCACGGAAATCACTTCCTGCGCCTGTACCTTCACGTAATACTTTATCTGCCATTGATACTTGGCTTTGCATGTAACCTAACTCATGTTCATTAACAAATGGTGCTACTTTTGAATAATCAAAATGAATATGTGCCATTTTTTATTCCTCCTTTAAAAGATCAATATACAGCTTATACTTTACGTTTTTTTTTACAATTTTTCAAGCAAATAAATGAATTGAAGCTAATATTTACAAGAAAATTTCAAACACTAAACTAATCCTTGCGCATACATCACTTTCGCTACTTTTTCAAAACCTGCAACATTTGCTCCTAGCAATAGATTTTTTTCATTGCCATAAGCTGCTGCCGTTTGGCGACACGTTTGATAAATATTTTTCATGATTTCATCTAATTGGCGATCCACTTGTTCACTTTCCCAAGACAATCGTTGAGCATTTTGACTCATTTCTAATGCTGAGACAGCGACACCGCCGGCATTAGCTGCTTTCCCAGGACAATACCACACATTGGCTTTTTCAAAAACATTGACAGCTTCAAGAGTACATGGCATGTTTGCGCCTTCTGCGATGATTTTCACTCCACATTCAACCAAGTTGTTAGCCAGCGTTTCGTCTATCTCGTTTTGAGTAGCGCAAGGAAGCGCGATATCTGCAGTTTCTTTCAAAGTCCAGACAGATTGACCAGCATGATAGACAGCAGAATCACGTTTTTCTGCATAAGCGGTCAACCGTTCCCTTTTTTCTTCTTTGACTTCTTTTAATAGTGCCAGGTCGATTCCTTCTGGATCATAGATAAACCCACTGGAATCAGAACATGTGATGACTTTCCCACCTAATTCTTGAACTTTTTCAATGGCATAGATTGCAACGTTTCCGCTACCAGATACCATAACTGTTTTTCCTTCAAAAGAGTCTTTTTCTGCTTGTAAAAGATGTTTGACATAATAAACCAATCCGTATCCAGTTGCTTCCGTACGAATCTTACTTCCCCAAAAATCTAATGGTTTTCCAGTAAGGACACCGGCATCATATTGTTTTAATCGTTTATATTCTCCAAACAAATAACCGATTTCTCTGGCACCGACTCCAATATCTCCAGCAGGTACATCGATGGATGGACCGATATGCTTGGATAGCTCCATCATGAAACTTTGACAAAAACGCATGATTTCATCGTCTGATTTTCCTTTTGGATCAAAGTCACTTCCGCCTTTTCCTCCACCAATTGGTAGACCAGTTAGACTATTTTTGAAAATTTGTTCAAAAGCTAGAAATTTAAGAATACTTAAATTCACACTCGGATGGAATCTCAACCCACCTTTATAAGGGCCGATTGCTGAATTGTACTGAATGCGGTATCCACGATTGACTTGCCAGTTTCCTTCGCCATCTTGCCACGGCACGCGAAATTGAATGATTCTTTCTGGTTCTGATAACAATCCTAAAATATTTCGTTTGATGTATTCAGGATGTTTTTCTAAAAATTGAGTAGCTGAAGGCATAAATTCATCAATGGCTTGTAAAAATTCGACTTGTCCTGTGTCTTTTTGATGAATATTATTTTGAATTCGTTGGACGTATTCTGTTGCGTTTGTCATTGTTTCACACTCCTTTTATAATCTTCTTTTATTTTAGCCTATTTTTATTAGATGCTCAAAACATTTCCTGCTTTCTTTTCATAAATATGCTACACTTTCTCTGAGGTGAGGAAATGGAAACAACCTATGATGTGATTGTAGTCGGTGCTGGAACTAGTGGTATGATGGCTGCAATTAGTGCGGCTGAATATGGCGCAAAGGTTCTCTTAATTGAAAAAAATAAAAAAGCTGGAAAAAAATTATTAATGACAGGTGGCGGAAGATGTAATGTCACGAATAACCGTCCAGTTGATGATTTGATTGCTCATATTCCTGGAAATGGCAAATTTTTATACAGTACATTTTCCCAATGGAATAATTTTGATATCATGGAATTTTTCGAATCTCAAGGTGTTCATCTAAAAGAAGAAGATCATGGTCGGATGTTCCCTGTGACGAATAAGTCAAAAACGATTATCGAAGCCTTGATCCATCGTTTAAATGAATTAAATGTTACGATGCTCTTTGGCACCCGAGTCGAAAAATTAGTGCATAGCGACGGAAAAATCTATGGCGTACGAACGGAATTTGAAGAATTTCAATCCTCTTGTGTCGTATTAACTACTGGGGGGCGAACCTATCCGTCGACTGGTTCTACAGGTGATGGCTATAAAATCGTTAAAAAAGTCGGTCACACTGTCACTCCCTTGTATGCAACAGAATCTCCACTGGTTTCTGAAGAAACTTTTATCAAGGATAAAACCTTGCAAGGATTATCTTTACAAGATATTTCTTTAAGCGTATTAAACAAGAAAGGTAAAGTCATCACCGAACATGTTATGGACTTGCTTTTCACGCATTTTGGGATTTCTGGACCTGCGGCATTGAGATGTTCAAGTTTCATCAATCAAGAGTTGCAAACGACTGGAGAACCTGTCACGGTCGTCTTAGACTGTTTTCCGAATCGTTCGCTTCAAGAATTGATCAACGAATTGACTGCTAAAAGCCAACAATCGAAGAAAACATTGAGTAATGCTTGGCATGGCTTTTTACCTGAACGCTTGCTTCTCTTTTTCCTTGAAAAAAGTGGATTAACGGAACAAACTGGTAGTCAAACGACAGAAAAAGAGATCCAACAATTTGCGGAGCTTTGCAAAAATTTTTCTTTCAAAATAACCAAAACTTTTGCCATCGAAAAGTCTTTTGTGACTGGTGGTGGCGTTTCACTAAAAGAGATCAATCCAAAAACATTAGAAAGCAAATTGGTCAATGGATTATTTTTTGCTGGTGAATTGCTAGATGTTAATGGATATACTGGTGGGTTCAATATTACTGCGGCTTTTGCAACTGGACATGTAGCAGGAATGAATGCCGCTTTTCTTAGCTAATTAAACGAAAACAGTAACGAAGGGAGTAGAAGATGTCTGACTCTTTTCGTTACTGTTTTTTCTTTTTTTAGTTGATAAACTGATGAATTGCCGACTGCATCACAGTACAAGATCAGCAAAAGTCCCTTTAGTTAAATCACAAATGGCTTGAGGTGCTAGCTCCATTTGGTGTCCTCTTTTTCCTGCTGATACAATGATCGTTTCTTGTGATTGTGCTGTTTGTTCTAAATAAGTAGGAAATAATTTCTTCATCCCAATTGGCGAGCAACCACCACGAATATAACCAGTGGTAGCTTCTAAGTCTTTCAGATGTAACATTTCTACTTTTTTGTTTCCAGATACTCTTGCTAATTTTTTTAGATCTAACTCTCGATTACCAGGAATGACCGCTACGATCGTTCCTGTTTTGTTTCCAACCGCTACGAGTGTTTTATAAATGCGGTGTTCACTTTCAGAAAGTTGCTCAGCGACAGAAGATGCACTTAAATGTGCTTCATCCCAAGCATACTCATGTTCAGTATACTTGATTTTCTTTTGTTCTACTAAGCGGATCGCATTTGTTTTCACTTGTTTTTTCTTTGCCAACATTTTCACCTTCAAATTAGATTGTTTCAATTTAATAATTTGATTATTGATTTTAGTTCCTTTACAGTGATTTGTCCAGGTGCTGATGCTTTTTCAGAGGTTAACGCACCAAAAGTCATGACCGAACCAGTCAAATTTCCCGATAAGCGCGAAATCATTCCGAGCTGTCCCATTGACATTGTAATCAGAGGCATGGACACAAACGCTCCTGCCCGTCTCGTTAGCTCCATCAAACGTAACACATCTCGTTCGTTATGGGGCATTACCGCTATTTTACCGATATCTGCACCAAGATGTTCCATCATATTTAATTGATACAATAAGACTGGATCAGCTGGGGTCTCTTTAAAATTATGACTGCTGATAATCATCGGGATGTTGCGCTGTTTGATTTCTGCTAACAACTCTTTTTCAAGGCTTTCAATTTTTTCTAATTCTAAATCAACCATATCGACTAAACCAGAGCGGATCATCTGTAGGTACAACTCGTGGTATGCTCGGATCGTTATATCTCGTTTGCCACCTTCTGCTATTGTTCTAAAAGTGAAAAGCACCGGTAACCCGTCGAGCATCTCATGGATCAGCACCAACGTTTCTGTGACTTTTTCATATTGAAAGACATCTTCATAATAATCAATTCGCCACTCCACTAAATCAGCACCAGCTTCTTTGGCTAAAATTGCTTCTCGCAAAAGTTCTTCACGAGTGTCTCCGATCATTGGCGCACAAATTTTAGGATGTCCTTTTCCTAAGTTTAGTCCTTTCACTTGCACCATCTTTCCTCCCCCCTTATTTCCTAATTTGATAGATAAATACTTTTAGATAATCCCCTTCTGGAAAGGCTTCAATGGTTTGGAAATCTTGTGGTAATCGAAAACGAGTGATTTCTTCATATTCAACATTGGCTAGCATTAGTTCATTTTCGATCATTTTTTTGAACTGATCGGTACTCACGTTAGCTGCGTTCGTTGAAGCGATAAGCGTTCCCTCGTCCGATAAAATAGCCAAGCTATCTTTAACCAATTCGCCATAATCTTTGGCTACTCGGAACACTTTCTTTTTGTTTCTCGCAAAACTTGGAGGGTCAAGCACAATGAGATCATAAGTCAGCTGCTTTCTTTTAGCATATTTAAAATAGGCAAAAACATCCATCACAATGATTTTTTGTGTCTGAAGATCCAAACCGTTGATTTCAAATTGTTCCTGTGTTTTTTTCAAACTTCGCTTTGCTAAGTCAACACTCGTGGTCTCCAAAGCACCACCCATTGCTGCCGCAACTGAAAAAGCCCCAGTATAGCTAAACATATTCAAAACAGACTTTCCTAGACCAAGTCCATCGATCAAAGCTCCTCGGACTTCTTTTTGATCTAAAAAGATGCCTGTCATCAGCCCTTCATTCAAATAAGTGGCGTAAGAGACGCCATTTTCTTTGATGATTAAAGGTTCAGGAGCTGTTTCTCCATAAACATACTGACTTTCAGGAAATTCATTTGTTTCAAAACGGATTTTTTCGTAAGCACCCTTTATCTCAGGATAAACTTGTTGAAACGCTGAGAAGAGCAAATGTCGGTAAGTATAAAGAGTTTCATTATACCAAGAAAATACTGCATAGTGTTCATAATAATCAATGATCAGACCACCGATGCCATCCCCTTCTCCGTTAAATAAACGAAATGCTGTTGTTTGTTCATCTATGAAAAAAGCTTGTCTTTTTGCTTTAGCTTCAGAAAACTTTTTCTCAAAAAATGCCTGGTCAAACGTTTCATTTTGTTGACTCAAAACCCAACCGATTCCTTTGTTTTGTTTACCTAAATAGCCCTTAGCTAAGAAATTATCTTGTTGATCAACCAATTCGATCCACTGCGTGGTTTCATTGTACGACTGGACCAAATCTTCCTTTTGAATCAATGGATAACCGTTCTTGATACGATTTCCTGCTTTTTTCTTAATTTGTACTTTCATTGACTCACCTACTTTACCTTTATCATTAATCAGTATACCAAATATTAAGCAGGCTGTCTTAGTGCTAGCGTTCACAAAAGAATAAGAAATCCTTAATCACCGGTGTAAGCGTTTGGTTTCGATTGACACTGGATTTGCGTACTAGTAAAATAGGATGGAATATGTAGTTTGAGCAATCATAACTTCATAACACTCTGTAAATGAGAAGAGTGGGGAAAGGGAGATTACATTGAGACGAATAAAAACACCCGCCTTTTTGAATAAAAGGCTCGGATTTTTTTCTTTATTAGCTGTTTTACTTTGGCTAAAAACAATTTTTGCCTATTTGTTTGATTTCAATTTAGGCATCGAAAGTGGCATACAATACTTTATACTGTTTATCAATCCGATCGCTACCACGTTGTTGTTAATGGGGATTGCGTTATATGTGAGACGGACGAAAGCGTCTTATATTACAATGATGGTCATTTATTTCCTATTGACTTTACTGGTGTTCTCCAACGTAACTTATTATCGTGAGTTTACGGATTTTATTACGATCAATACCATCTTGGGGGCAGGAAAAGTAGCTAGCGGGCTTGGAGAAAGTGCTATTCGCTTATTTAGACCATATGACGTCCTTTATTGGATCGACTTTATCATTGTCGCTGCATTATTGATAACCAAAAAAATCAAAATGGATCCACAACCGATTCGTGCACGAATGGCTTTTGCGATCTCGACTTTGTCAGTCATGATTTTTTCTGGAAATTTATTTTTAGCAGAAGCCGATCGCCCAGAGTTATTGACTCGTACTTTTTCTAGAGATTATTTAGTCAAATATTTAGGTATCAATGCGTTTACCGTCTATGATGGTATCCAGACTTACCAAACGAACCAAGTACGAGCAGAAGCAAGTCCTAATGATCTGAAAGAAGTAGAAAGTTATATCAAAGATCACTATGCTGAACCAAATGATGAAACATTTGGTATTGCTAAAGGAAAAAATGTGATTTATATCCATTTAGAAAGTTTCCAACAATTCTTGATCGACTATAAACTAAAAGATGCCAATGGTGTAGAACATGAAGTAACGCCATTTCTGAATAGTTTATATCATAGTAACAGTACATTTAGCTTTGACAATTTCTTCCATCAAGTTAAAGCAGGTAAAACCAGTGATGCTGAAACCTTATTTGAAAATTCACTATTTGGTTTAAATCAAGGATCGTTATTCACTCAATTAGGTGGAAAGAATACCTTCCAAGCTGCTCCTGATATTTTGAGTCAGACACAAGGTTATACGAGTGCTGCCTTCCATGGTAACGCTGGTACATTCTGGAATCGTAATGAGACCTATAAAAAATTAGGTTACAACTATTTCTTTGATGCTTCTTATTATGATGTCAATGACGACAATTCATTCCAATATGGATTGCATGATAAACCGTTCTTCCAACAATCAGTACAATATTTAGAACATTTACAACAACCTTTTTATTCTAAATTTATTGCGGTATCTAATCATTATCCTTATTCTAAGTTCACAAACGAAGAAGCAGGCTTCCCACTAGCTACGACAAATGATGAAACGATCAACGGATACTTTGCAACAGCGAATTATCTCGATACAGCAGTTGAAGAATTTTTCAACTATTTGAAAGCTAGTGGTCTTTATGATAATTCTGTCATCGTCCTTTATGGTGATCACTACGGAATTTCTAACTCTAGAAATAAATCGTTAGCGGAACTAGTGGGTAAAACAAGTGATACATGGACCAACTTTGACAATGCACAAATGCAACGAGTTCCCTACATGATCCATCTTCCTGGACAAACAAACGGTGGAATCAATCATACCTATGGCGGACAAGTGGATGCATTACCTACTCTACTCCATCTGTTAGGAGTAGATACCAAAAATTACAATCAGCTAGGACAAGATCTCTTCTCTAAGCAACATGATCAACTTGTTACTTTCCGTGATGGTGATTTTATTACTCCTAAATACACTTATTATGGCGGAACGATTTACGATAACAAAACCGGACAAGCCATTACAGAACCGACTCAAGAAGTTCAAAATGAAATTGATGTATTGAAAGAAAAAGCGAATAAACAGTTAGCTGTTTCAGATCAAATAAACAATGGTGACTTACTCCGCTTTTCTACAGATACTGGGTTAGACCCAATTGAAGCAAGTCAATTTGATTACAAAAACGGCATGAAACAGTTGCTTGAAAAAGAAAAAGAACTAGGTGACAAATCAACAAGTGTCTTTAGTCAAAACAATAACCAATCAACAAAAGATCTATATGAAACCAAAACTTACCAACAAATAAATGGGACACAGACGAGTGATTCAGTTCCTTCTTCTGAATCTGATAAATAGCTAGCCTTTCTTTCAAAAAGATTACGTGCCCATAGAAGTAATGATTATAAAAGCTAAGATTGACGAAAACCAATTCTTGTTTTTTCGTTAATTCTTAGCTTTTTTCATGCACTTTAATTTGAGTTACTCTGGCGTTTTTCTAGAAAATAGAGCTTAAACTCACGTATTAGAACCATCCATGAACATTGGATTTTATTCACAAAATATAGCGGAACAGTTGATTTATCGTCATTTTCGTTTATTAAAAAATAGGGATTTCCTGATTTTACTATATGAATTTCATACTTTATTCATATTCATTTTCTATAATTTAAAATGAGGTGAAAGTGATGAGAATACTCCGCTATTCAGTTGCAAGAATGCGTTATTATAAAAAACAGACACTTTTTAGTTGCTTATTTACAAGTGTCACTGCTTTTTTATTGATGCTTGTATGTAACTTATATCATTTACAATCAACACTTTATGCACAAATTGAAGATCGTCTTAGTTTCTTGGACACGACGTCCTTAAAAGTACACTTTCCGTCTTTTCTATCAGTGAAACAATTTTATGTCGAGCTGATCTTGTTGTTACTGTTCTTGTTTGTTGGCGCATTTATCTTTTTCTTTCAGCGAACATTAAAACAAGACCAACGTGAATTGATCAACTGGCGTTTAGCTGGTTTATCGAAAACTAGAATTTTTCTTTTGATCATCTGGCAAATGATCTTACCATTACTGATCTGTTGCACACTCTTATTTATTGGAATTGTGCTTTTTCAAAACATTTATCAAGCACTGTTACAACATCTTAATTTTTGGAGTCTAAGATTATTTGAATTACCTGACATCCATTCACTTATATCGACTACTCGACCATTAGCCATACCGATGGATCAACAAACTTTTTTTAAAATTGATTTTGTAAACGATGCTTTTTTCTTCGATACGTTTAAGAGTTTCCTACAAACGGTTGGCCTTCTTATCTCCATCAGTCTATGCATTAGTCTCTTACAATTTACGATTTTCTATCAACGTTTAAAAAAAGGTAAGGTGATCTTTCATGAATACATGTAAGCCAATAATGTCTTTAGGAGAATTAGCTGTTATTCTTTGCCCAAAAGCAAAACAAGAAGAACTATTAACAGCGCTAAAAGAACAAGCGATTGTATCGAGTCCCAAACAATTACTTATCGTCCAAAAAGATTGGCCTCTCTTCCCTTATTTAAAAACCAAAGATCAAGTACTACTGAATTTATCTGAAAATAAAAAAGAACGTTTATCTTTTCAAGAAATGCTCAAAATTGATCCAGCACTTCTTAACAGAGAACCTGATCAACTCTCTCTTTTTGATAAAATCAAACTTCAATTGTTGCATGCGTTACTTGCTAAAAAAGACAAACTCATCATTGAAGAAGTGCTGGATGAACTTAAAGTAATTGAAGCACAAGAAATTCTTGATCTATTTGATTATCTAGTCAAAAACAAAAAAATCGCCATTCTATTACTGACTCATGATGAAACCATTGCTCATAGTCAGTATGTCGACCAAATCTATGATGAACGATAAAAAGAGGTCGTGGAAAGAGCAACTCGACCTATGCAATAAGGATGAAACTCACAGCTTCCTATGTTTTGAGAGTTTCATCCTTATTGCCAAAGATCAGCTCTTTGAACACTATTTAGCTCCTCTCTTAATTGTTGAGGAGTTGTTTCTTGAACGCCGTTTAGCAAGAGGCTGTGAAAGAAGCGCTTATTGTTGAGGAATTGCTTCTTGAACGCCGTTTATTCGTTTTTAGAGATACTAAAAGAGACTGAACCAATTTTTGGATCAGTCTCTTTGTTTATTTTATTTCTACATCTGGTAATTTAACTGTAAATGTTGTTCCTGTCCCCAATTCGCTTTCTACTTCCAGCTTTCCTTTATGAAGCCGAACTAACTGTTGAACGATTGGAAGTCCTAGTCCTGATTCCCCGTATTTTGTATTCTTTCTTGAGGGATCAACTTTATAATAACGGTCCCAAATACTCTTCATTTGTTGTTCAGTCATTCCGATACCTGTATCCTTAATTCGGATAATCGTTTCTAGATAACCTTTTTCTAAAGAGATCGTGATCGTTCCATTTTCTGTAAATTGAATCGCATTTTGGATGATATTCACCATGATTTGCACAAATCGGTCATAGTCTGCATACACTTCCACATCGTCTTCTGCTTGTAAAACTAAAACATTCCCTGCAGCTTCTGCTTTTGTTTCAAGCTGTGCCACAATATTTTTCAATGTTTCTGTACCATTGAATCTTTTAATAACCATACTGATTTGATTGGTTCTGATTTTTTCATAGTCTAGATTTTCGTTAACTAAGCGTATCAGTCGTTCTGTTTCATTTTTCATCAAGTTGATCGCATTTTCTCTTTGGTCTTCAGGAATTGCATTATATTTTAGACCTTCAAGTAACCCGTTGATTGTGGTTAGCGGCGTACGCATTTCGTGAGAAGCATCTGCCATAAATTGTCTTCGGCGGTTTTCTTGCTCTTCGATTTCAGCCTGTGATTCTTTTAAAGAATTCGTCATTTTGTTGAAGTCATCCGCTAATTCATCAAATTCATCTTTATCATGAACTGGCAATTGGACATCAAAATTTCCATTCGTGACTTCTTTCGTTGCATTACGTAAACGATTGATCCTTTTAACCTGAAAAGCAGCAAACGCATAACTCGCTAATATAGCAACAATACTTGAAAAAATAAAACCTTTAAACAGATTCAATGTGACCGACCGAACACTATTATCGATATTTTTAGCCGGTTGACTAACAACCAAGCCACCATAAAATTCATGATTTAAATTAAAAGGTACTAAGGCATAAGACGTCGCTTGATTTTGTCCTAGTATATTTTTGTTGGAGGTAAATTTTACTTGTCTTCCATGACGCAGATTATCCCATTGTTCCGCTTTAATCGTAAAGTTCAATACCACATTATCAGTAGGATAAATGACCCGTTCGTTCTTATCGATAAAAATAAAATTGACATTTTGTTCTGATAAGACTTGTTCCGTTAATAATAATGCATTTTGAAACGCTTGATCTTGGCTTAATTGAGGAAACGTGTCTGTGTATGTCTGTGTTGTCTTCTCGACAGATTCTGCATAGCCAAAAAGTTGTTGGTAATTATTTTCTTCAATGGTTTGCTTAGTCAGTTGCGTAAAAGAAACACCTACGATCAAAATGATCATCGCGATCATTCCGCAAAAGGCTAATAACTGCTGGTAAAGATAGCGCATTAGGCCACACCAGAATCATCAAATTTATAACCTACGCCCCAAACCGTTTGAATGACTTGTGGTCCAACCTTTTCGATTTTTTGTCGAAGCTTTTTGATATGCGCATCAACCGTTCGTTCATCACCAAAGTATTGATAATCCCACACTAATTCCAGTAATTGTTCCCGAGAAAATACTTGGCGTGGTTTTTTAGCTAGTGTAAATAATAGATCAAACTCTTTCGGTGTCAAACCTTCGATTGGTGCTTTATTTAAATAAGCTTCACGTGTTTTTGTATTCATCTTAAAGTGATCTGTTTCGATATCGAAGTGATCGTCCGAGTTGTTTGTTTCTTCTTTTACCTCTACCAATTCACTACGACGGTGTAAAGCTTTCATTCGGGCAATCAAAGTTAGTGGGCTAAAAGGTTTGGTCACGTAGTCATCTGCGCCCATCTCTAATCCAATAACCTGGTCACTTTCAGAATCACGAGCTGTTAACATAATGATCGGAACTGTACTAGAGACTTTCCGAATTTCTCTTCCAACAAGCATACCATCCATCGTTGGCAAGTTCAGGTCTAAAGTGATCATGTCCCAGTAATTCGGTCTTTCTAAAAAAGCATCTAGACCTTCTTTTCCGTCATATTTAAAAGTTGCTTCCCATCCTTCATTCAAAAAAAACATCTGCATCATTTCAGATACGGATTGATTATCTTCTATCATTAAAATATTCATTTTTTATTTCCTCCAATACTATCATCGAGTTCTTGTAATTTTTTTTCAGTTAAGATAAAAATCGGCATAATTGGAAAAACTAAAACCAACATCTCGATTATAAAATAGTTTGTCTGTCCAGTTAATTTTAGTAAATAGCCGATCAAGGCCATCAATAAACCGAAAATAAAAAAATATTTTCCACTTGTTTTTTGTGCTAACCGCCAGTGAACATCGGATTTTGTGGCACGCGGTGAGTGGTAACCATAAAAAGGCAGATTCCCTTTAGAAGGGATAAAAAGAAACAAACAACCTAGGATAGTCAAAAATACTCCGACAACTAAAAAAATCATATGATCCCTCCTAAATCTCTCTTTCTAGTATACTCTAAAAATTAACTTGAACCAATATATTCGGTAATTCTTCACGAAAGGTTTGTCTTTTGTTCATTCTTTGTTAAGATAGGGGTAATCGAATAAAAAAGGGGTTTTTTTTGTGTCAAATTATCGTGCAATTACTTTTTTTGATCTTGATGGAACACTGTTAGATGCTCAATCAAAAATCACACCAGAAGTGGCCGAAGCAATGCAAGCACTACAGGCAAATAACGTCCTGCCAGTCATAGCAACTGGACGAACTGAAGCTGAAATCAAACATATTATGTCAGATGCTGGTATTTCCTCTGCAGTTACGATGAATGGTTCTTACATCAGCGTGGATGGTCAAGAAGTTCATTCTGAAATAATCGCAACTGAAGACTGTCAAAAGATGCTCGAACATGTCCAAATACAAGGGCACCAGCTCTCATTTTATAACCATCAACATATTTGGTGTACTGCACACACACAAACGATGATTGATGCCTATAACTTTATCCATTCAAATGTACCAGAAATCAATCCGCAAGCTTATTTGGATCATCCAATCAATATGTTACTTATCCTCTCTCAATCTGGGGATGAATATTATCATGAACAATTTCCTGATCTGACTTTTTATCGAAATGGTCCTTACTCGATTGACACGGTCAAAAAAGGAATCTCGAAAGGTGCAGGAGTGAAACGTTTAAAACAAGAATTAAACCTTGTTGATGTGCCTACATTTGGATTTGGTGATGGACCAAATGACTTTGCACTGTTAGAAGCATGCGACAACAAGATCGCGATGGGCAATGCTTACAATGATCTCAAAGAACTATCCACTTTTATTACAAAGAAAAACACTGAGGGCGGAATCGTTCATGCGCTCAAACATTTTGACTTGATTTGATTTTTAATCGAAATACGATGTATATTTCCGAGTAACTGAGAGATGATTTTTTACAGTATTAGCTATTGAGAATCATCTCTTGATACTTCGGACGATTTGCTTTTTCCGTAATCGTTTCTCGTTGAAAAAATTCAATTTTGTGCTATAATATAAATTGTATGAAAAATACACGTAACCCTTGTTTATAACGGGGACGTTACGGATTCGACAGGCACAGTTTGAGCTTGAATTGCGTTTCGTAGGTTACGTCTACGTTAAAACGTTACAGTTAAATATAACTGCTAAAAACGAAAACAACTCTTACGCTTTAGCTGCCTAAAAACAGTTAGCGTAGATCCTCTCGGCATCGCCCATGTGCTCGAGTAAGGGTCTCAAATTTAGTGGGATACGTGACAACTTTCCGTCTGTAAGTTGTTAAAGAGATCATCAGACTAGCGATACAGAATGCCTGTCACTCGGCAAGCTGTAAAGCGAAACCACAAATGAGTTGACTATGAACGTAGATTTTTAAGTGGCGATGTGTTTGGACGCGGGTTCGACTCCCGCCGTCTCCATTGTGAGATTTCGGTAGATTTCACTAAATGCTTAAACCCTTATTTTAAAAGGATTTAGGCATTTTTTATTTTCGGTAGTTTTCGTTAAATGAATGAAAATGGCATTCAAAATGGCATTCAAAAAGAACACTTTTTAATATATATGTTCCATCCATATTATCAATGATATTCCATCTTTACAAAAAGAACATTCGTTCGTATACTCTTTTTGAGGTGAACTTTTATGCTTATGGAAGGAAAAATACAATTATGGTTTAAATTCGATCCTTCGAATAGATTTATCAAAGATTTTTATAAAGTATGGGATTCAGAAGTTTTCTTTTTAGCAATTGAAGACAGTTTATTAATCAATCTCTACTATTCTAATAAGAACTACTTTAAAATCCCTGCTGCGAAAACCAGAATGAAGAAAGACGTATATTTTTTGTTTGATATCGTAACTGACGTGCCGGACGCACGTAGCGATCATCGGCGTTATGACTATATAAAGTATACTTTCGTTGATCCAGAAAGGTATAAAGATTAAAGTAGGCTACCTAAAAAGGTAGCCCGGAACGGATTTTATCACCATACTTATAAAAGGGATATTTTTTAAGTTAGTATTAAGATTGTGTAATATGATGACGTTATCATTTTAACATAATTAAATTTATTTTTTTTATTTTTTTATACTTATAAATTAAAATAAAGAAATAAAGTGCATATCAAATATGTTTGAAAAATAATTTCAATTATAGATTAACTTCCCTATATAACATGTCAAAAAACATAAGATATTAACCTATTGCAAAAAATAATAATATAAAATATCCTACAGGGATAATATTTAACAACAATCCACATACTGAGATAACTTTTTCAATAAGACTACTATTTTTACTTAATGACCAAATAGAAAGTATAAATCCTATTACTCCCATTAATAAAACAGGAATGAGACTAGAAAATAGCATACCAAACCAGGTTGTAAAAATTTCTATACTTACTAATATTCCTATTAATAAACTGAGAATATTGATAAATTTAAATCTTTTATCCATAAAAGTTCCTCCTTAATGGTAACTAAATTTTTATGTGCCCTGTAGAATTAAAACCTCCAATCAGATAGTTATAAGCCATCTGATCTGACCAGCTGAGCTAAAGGTACGGAAAACCATCACAACTACTGCAAACAAAAAGAATGGACATAGACTAGATAATAATGGGTTTCATTCTTTGTTGTGATGGCATATTTATTATTACACATTTAATAGCAAAAAACTAGATTCGTACTTATTCTTTGTAAAAGATATTATTTTATGCTATTATTTCCAAGTCATAAAAAGAAAAAAGCTTCAGATACTTATCTTTTTGGGAAAAGACTCTAGGGTGAGGGAGTATCTGAAGCTTTTTTCTATGTTTATTATCTCACATAGTTATTTTTTAGTCTATTATTTGCTTAATTTTTTATATTATAATAATTTTATTTGCTCCTTAATTAGTAACGAACTACTCTAAATTGCTAGCAATAATTACGGTATCTAGCTTAAAATAAAAAAACACCTCAAATGAGGTGTTTAAAGTTCAACATTATTTTACAATATTTACTGCTTGAGGGCCACGTTGACCTTCTTCAATATCATAAGTAACTGCTTGGCCTTCATCTAATGTTTTAAACCCATCGCCTTGAATAGCTGAGAAGTGTGCAAATACGTCATTTCCATCTTCACCAGTGATAAATCCAAAACCTTTATCTGAGTTAAACCATTTTACTGTACCGTTATTCATATATATTTCCTCCTAATACGTATATAATACGTGTTTTGTTGCAATTAATATTACTTGGTAAAAGGAGTTTTTATAGTGTGAATATATCGCTCAGATTACGTTTCAAATTAGATTACTTAATTACTATAACACGGATGCAATGGTAACACAAGGATAACTGCTTGATACACTTTTTAATACAAAATTTGGAGTAAATATTTAGAATGATTAATTAAAGGATGAAAAATTTGAAAATAAACGACTAACGCCACTAATTACAATATTACATCATTTACTTAAAACTTTAATAAATTTTACTTTTCTACTATATTGACTATTGCTTTTCCACAAATTAGTTCTTGTTCTAAAAATGATTTTATTTGCAATGCACATTCTTTTGAAAATGGTTCAGCCTCTTTCCATGATCCTAATAGTGGATAATTATTGATTACACTTTTGACATATTGTTTGTTTTTTACTCCTCGTGTTTGTACTTCTACATAATACATAGTGATACCTTCTTTATTAGTTTTTTATGTAAAGACTACTCTTATGAGCAGTCTCATAGATAATAAATCGCAGTAAAATACAGGAGATCTTTGTGAGGTTGATCGTAGTTACTACGAAATTTATTTTGTGCTACATAGTTTAACCTGAATAATGCGAATACAACATGTAATATCTTGTAGCACATTATAATTATAATCTATTAAATTAAGTTTTTTTATTTGTTTTTGTTATATCTAATATAAAAAATATTACCTAATAATAAAAAACATTATATTTAACCAAAAATGGCAGAATAGAAATACAATCTATTTTTTATAAAATAGATTAATCAAAAACAACTAAAAAGAGCTACTCTTTCAAGTAGCTCTGAGTAGATGTCATCAATCTTAAAAAGAAAAGAGATCATTCACTATTTGAGGACTGTTTATCCAGAGAAGTCAGCCGGCTACCTGAAACTTATGCGACAACTTTGCGAACATTTAAAAAGTTTCTGCCGCAGATCCAAAACGCCCTCCGCTACAGTTATTCAAACGGACCACTCGAATGTTTAAACAACCATATTAAAGTATTAAAAGCAATGCTTATGGGTTTCGAAATTTTTATCATTTCAAACGTCGGATCATGATTCGACACGGTAAAACTATTTTAACCAAATAAAAAGAACGGAAAGAAGTTTTTCTTCTTTCTGCTCAAATTATTCTAAGATTTCTCTTTACCAACATCATTTGACAAAGAGCCTGGGAAAACCGTGGGAAAAACAGATGAAAAAGGGTCTAGCTCAATGGCTAGACCCTTTGCTATTTCTTCGGTTCATCCTCATCCATTTTCAGAACAGCCATGAAGGCTTCTTTTCGCTAGGTTACAACTATACGCTTCCCTCATAATCTGAAATAAGCTCTAACTAACTGTTAATCAGTGTTCCAAAGGTAGCGATTATACTCTGCTATTTTCAAACTTGCCTAAAACATCTGTGAAAATCTCAATTTACGGTGGCAAACTGGTGGCAAAAAGTGCAAATATACTTGCGTAATATGTCGTATTATATTAATTTAATTTTTTCTAAGCTATTTAAAAGATTATTACAAGCATCTATCAATAAAGAAAAATCTCCAATAATCACTAACGTGGTAAATATTATTATTATAGAAGAAATCCAAAGAACGAGTATATTTTTTCGTTTTGTTACCATGATTGCTTTGCTTAACTCCATGTCATTGGCAAAAATGCGTTCAATGTCTTTTTCATTTAATATAGAACTATAATATTGTTTATTTTTTTCATATTGTTGGTTTAATTGATCTATTTGATTGTTTATTTCAAAATTGCTTATTATTAAGTAAATAATAGATATTATTAGCATAGCAACTGTTATAATCGTTATCTCAGGAGTAAATATATTTTCTATTTTCCCAGTAGATAATGTATTAAATAGTATAGTGGATATTATAAATGTAAAAAAACTGGTGAAGTTTTTTTTGAAATCATTAGAAAAAGCTGTTGCTTTATCTTGAATTTCTGTATCCAAATTTTGAATAAGTAAAATTACATTATTCAAAATTTGGATATATCTATCTACATTTTCTTTTAGATATATTTCATAATTAGATTTTATTGAAGGTAAGATGTTTTGAATGTTATTAAAAATAGAATTACCATCATAAAAAAGCGTTATGATATTTCTAGTAAGGCTGATTTTCTCATATGAATCTTTATTATAAAAAACCCAGCAATATATTTCATAAAAACTATTTACAATATCTTTATCAGTTACTAAAGTAGAAAAGTTAATCTCTTCAGCCACTGTTTTTTGACCATAAAATTTAATATTTAGAGTGTCATCTTCCAAGACAGAAATATTTGCCAATGAACTTAAAGATAATAGAAGGCATAATTTGTCAAAAAACTCAGTTAAACCTATATTTTCTTGGGACTCCTTAACAAAAAAATCACTAGGGGAAAAAAAAGGTAACGGAGAAATATTGGTATATTCTGTCAAATTGGCAATATATTTTTTTTCAATTGTTAAGTTTTCTTTTTTTAATTGTCCTAGCTTAGAACTAAAGATAAAATGATCAGTTCTAAGTTGTATATCATCATCAAAAAGATCAAACAGGTATATAGCTTCAGTATCATAAAAATATCTTTTTAATTTTCCAAGAATCTCATTTACACTAAGTTTTCGGGAACAATCATCATTATAAGTGAGAAAAAGTGAGAAAATTTCTAAATCATATATAGATATAGTTATAAACCCTTGATATTTTTTTTCCTTTTTAGAAATATAAATTTCACATAAAAAGCAATCTTCTTCGATTAGTTCTGCTCTACTCAAAAATTCATTGATATTTCCCTCTAAATTTTTACGAATTTCAGAAAATTCATTTTCAAATACTATATATTCTTTTTCATCGCCGGATTTATCTGAAAAAGTAATAGTAATACTATCCCTGGCTTGGTTAATTGATTGATATAAATTTTCTAAAATACATAATATTTCTTCAGAGTTTTTATCGTTAACAAGAAGAGGTTCAAACATCACTTCATTTAGATTTTCTTTTTTGACGGATAACTCTTCCTTAAACTTTTCCATACGAAGCAACCTTCCTATCATTTTATCACTTATTTACCAACGAAAACTTTCAAAGGTCTTCTCTTCAGTCGATTTTATTTTGATGAATTTTTCGCCATCAACTTCTTCTGCAGAGATGTTGTTTTTTATTTGATCTGAAGAGCCATTCAATGTGATGTCCACAAATTGATTAACAGTTTTTGTTTCTTGCCATTTTTTTTTATTTATTACTTTGGATTTAATACTAAACTCAGTATCTTTAAAGCGACGATAATAGCTACGAGCGAAATTCCCCTTCAACTTATCAATATCTAAATCTTCGGATTCTGGAGTATAATTATCAAAGAGGTTCTCAACTACATCTTGTAATCTAAAAGTTGGTTGAGTTTTATAAAAAGATAAAAGATTGTTTCTACATAAAGTATAATCAGCTGGATATTTTTTTTCTAAAGACGATTTTAAACTATTAGATAATACAGTAAATGATGTTTTCGTATTTTCTTCATCTGTTGTCATTGGTTCCAACTCAAGGAATAAATTGTACCAATAATCTGATATTTTCTTATTATTGTCAGAAACTATGACTTCCTCAATTTCACTTTGTTCATTAAATTTAAACACACAAGTTTTCAAGGATTTATTCTCAAAAATCAGACCTGCTCTTGAAACTAAATCATCCTCATCCAAGAAACGATTTGAATCAATTTTAGCAATAACAAAATACGTAAATTCACTATCACAAAATAAGGATTGTATTAGACTACCTTTTTTTATTTTTTTACCTAATTTACTAATTTTTTCTTGAGTTTTGGTTTCTATATCTAACAATCTTTTAGCTACTGTATCTCTTTCTTCATCAGGAAGTATTTTTTTTATGAAAGATGATCGAACAACTCTAACCACTTCTGTTCCATCCCTTCTGATAGAAAAATGCTTCTTATTAGGATTAAGTAATACTTCATCAGTTAAATCGGATATATATTTTTGTGCATCTTCAGCCTGAATCTTCTTGAAAGTTACACTAGCGCTTGTTAAATCAATATGATGCATTGTAGTAAAAAAAGTTTCCATATGTATATTCCTCTTTTCATATCTGCTAAACTAATTAAACCAAAAGAAAGCCCTAAAGACAATAGCTTTCGGGCTTCTTAGCAGATATAATCTTTGAGGATTATGGAATTACTTTAACATATAGGGAACGTAAGTTCAAGTTAAACGTTTATGACATTAAAACGATATTTGATGCAATTCGTAACATTAAATTTGTAATAAAAATGTTATATATAGTTTTTATGTACAGCCCCTCAACGAGGGGCTATTTTTATCGTTGCGGAATATTTAAATACCAACGTTTGTCATGGAAATCTTGCGCACCGCCTTTAGTGTTTCCCTCTGGATCATTCGTTGCCCGCATCATTACATAGACTTTCTTATTAGGAAAATTACGCATATTGAAAGATACATGATAACCAACATTTCCAGAAGTATTATAAGCTTGGTTTACATCTGGTCTATAAATTCCATCAGCTCTTACTCGAGCTAATTCTTTTCCAGTATTGTAATCCATAATGAAAATATACTCGTATTTATAGTTAGCAATATGCCATCCTGCTACATGCAAGTTTGCGTTTTCGATTTCTCCGAACTGATCAATGTGGGCGTAATTTGTTCCATCTGTCAGCGTAGGATTTGCAGCACCTGCTCTAGTTGGATCAATGACTGGTTTATCATCTGAAGTAGTTGGATTTTCATCGGTAAATCCATGAGCTAAATCATATGCTAATTTTTCTTTACTTACGCCCATTTCAGAAAGATAACCGTAAGGATCTGTATGATCGCCCCAGATATTTTGTGTTACCCATAAATGCGATTTGATTCCTGGTTGGTTATAAGGAGTGTCTAATGTTAATGGAATACCATATTTCATTGCTGAATCTCTTGCCAATTCAACGTATACTTTATAGTTCTTTTCAAAAGTTGCTTTATCATGTGTGTGTTGTAACTCAATCTGCACAGGACTATTGGCATTAGCATACGAACCAGCACCGTACTGTACATAACCAGGTTGACCGACTTGATAAACAATTCCGCCGTCTCCCACAATATAAGCAGTGTAAGCGCTAGTCCATGAACGTTGCATATACTGCGCTTCATTTCGTCCTGTTGCTGTTTCGTTAGCCGTCTCATGCAGTAAAATGTACTGATTATTTGCTACTTGTGAGCTACCTTCATTTACACCTAAATTAAATTCATTGTTAATAGTGTAGGCAAAAGCATTCGAAGGCAATAAAAAAAGAGCCGTTAACAGGCTCAATGATAAAATGATTTTCTTCTTCATTTGTTTCCTCCTATTTTTTCAAATTATAAGCAGACACACCAGTGATAACGCCTAAAAATGTTGCTACTGCATTGATAGTGAGTACTGTCATGTCTGTTCCATTCCATCCATATGCTTTCCCTAATGTGGCTACTAATACAGATAAGGCAGGCAATACCGTAAGTACTGTCCATTTAATAATTTGATAATATTTATCGGGTAAAATCATTACTTCTCGCCTCCTTTCATTTCCTGAATATCGTGTTCTGCTTCATTCATCCGTCCTTCTAATAGAAAAGTACGTTCAACAATATGGTTATGCTTTTCAACTTTTTTCTCCAATTGTTCAATTCGATAAATGGTCAGTTTGTTTGAAAAAACAATACCTGCAAACGTACCAATTAACGTTCCTGCAATACTTAAAGCAGAAATAATCGCATCAATACTCATAGTTCACCAACTTTCCAACAAAAAAAGCGCACTCTTTGGAGTGCACTTCTATACTAATTATTCTGTATTTTATTCGGATTGATTGTATCTGTCTCTACTATAGGTACCTTTAATGATTTTAACTTTTTAAACCTTTCAGCATCATTAACACCATAAATCTGGTACATAATTCCAGATTTATTTAATTTTTCAATTACTTGGTTTGTTGCTAAGTCATTTGATACTGACAGCAAAGCTTTATTGTATTGTTTAACTTGTTGTATATCATCATCAATGTTATTTTTTGAATCATATAACCATGAAACCGTACAATCAGGATGATTCTTTACTACCTTATCTCTAATTTTTTTATTTGTAAGGACAAAAAAAGAACGATCATATACATTGTATTTTTTTAATGTATTTACAATTGATCCAACAAATTTATCGTCATTCCAATCTCCCTTTGATCCATCCACATTAACAATTAATTTGTCTTTACTTATTTCTTTAATTGCTTCGTCAAAAGTTGGTATATTAACTTTTTTATCTTTATATTTTGGATAATTTGAAGTATCTATCGACAATTCTTTAAGCTGTTTGATTGTAAACCTTTCTGGTTGACCTTCTCCGTTTGTTGTCCTATCAAGAGTGTCATCGTGCATCAAGAAATTCACTCCATCTTTACTAGTTCTTACATCAACTTCTACTGCATTATAGCCAAGTGACTTTGCTTCTCTCATAGCTTCAACTGTATTCTCAGGAGCAACTATATGTGCACCTCTATGGGCTACTAGGTAAGTTTCTTTATGGTTCAATAAATTATTGGATGCAGAAACACATCCAGTCAAAACAAAGGAAAACGCAATTAATGTTCCTAATATTTTTTTCACTTTCAGAATCACCTCAAAAACAAGTATATCAAAATAAAAGGATACAAAAAAGACTACGGCAATAAAGTATCTGTTTCTACCATCCGAACTTTTTTTGAAGTAAGGTATTTCAGATCGATTATTCTATTCACATTATATATTTGATAATAAATATTTGTATTTCTCAATTTTTCAAAAACTACCTCTGTTGCTAACTCTAAAGGAATAGACAATAGCGCTCGTTGATATTTTTTTGCTTCAGAAATTGCAGAGTCAATCAAATTCTCATCTGTAAGCAACCAAGATAGTGTCGCATCCGGATAACTTTCATTAAATTTAATTCTTTGATTAACATCTGAAATAACAAAAAACGATTTTTTATAGACCCCATATTTTTTCAAAATATCAACTGCCCTTTTCGCAAATATAGCATTTGACCAATCAACTTTTGATCCATCTACATTTAATATAATATCCCCTGTAGAAATTATTTTTACAGATTCTTCAAACGTTGGTACACGTAATACTTTACTCTGATATTCCGGATAATCCGATGCATCAATTTCCAATTGTCGAATTTGCCCTGAAGACATATCAGCAATATATCCAGTCCCGTTTGTTGTTCTGTCAACTGTATCATCATGCATAATGAAGATTTCACCATCAGAACTAATCCTTGGATCCAATTCAATTGCTCTATAGCTTAAATCAATCGCTTTTTGATACGCTTCTACCGTATTTTCCGGAGCAACTGTGTGTGCTCCTCGATGGGCCGATAGTCGTAAATTTTCAACCATCAGCCAGTCGGGAAAGGGTCATCTGTATACCACCGCCCTGATACGTAGTGATTACCAGTTGAATTCGAACCTATTCTTAATAAATTTGTTCCTCGCCTTTCAACAAATGCACCTGCAACATATGCGGTTGGATTGGCAGCTTTTTGTATGTTTAATGGTACGTTCCAAGAAGTATCATCGAAATCTGAACTTAATCTAAAACCAACAGGAAGCTCTTGCACATTTACAATGTCAGTAGCTGCTTTAAAGTTAAACCTACCATAAAATTCTATGATGTTTCCTATACGTCTATACCGCCAGCTAGCTTCGGTAAGTTTATCCTTTGCCGTCAATGTAACGTCTTGAGTACCATAATTAGCAACTGCAACTTTTGTTCTGTCTTGATAGTAGGACTCCAGAGCTTTTGGTGTAATTAATTTATTTATGTTTGTACCAATTATCGCTTCTTCATCCGTGGCTATGCGTTTCGTTATGGTTTGACTAGTTCTTTGCGGTGTCATAAATTTATTTGAAACTTGTCCCTCTTCTGCATCATTTTGAGAAGCCGTTTCGTAATTATCTACTAATCCTAACCCAACATTTTCTTTTGTTAATTCAGTTTTTTCAGCAAATTTTTCACTTGATTCTTCTTTACTATAAGCTCCCACCTGGTTAGCAGTTACTGAATGAGGGTTTTCTTCATCATCAAGATGTTTTTGAAACTCAGTTTTATCTACTTTTAACGCCAAATCATCTTCATTAGCAAAACCCGATTTATTTAGTACTGTTAGTGGATTCAAAGATACCATCAACTGCACACCAATATAATCAGTATTGATATTAGAAGCTGTTACTCCATTTGAGCTATCTGCATACGATAAAACATGAATAAAACCATTTGAATCAATGAAATTATTATCGTTAATTTCTGTTGTGAAATCAGTAAAATCTGTTGCATCTCCTTGAATCTTCGTTGTATAAGAGTCAGCAGATTCAACAAAAACCCCGATTTTTATATTTTTATTGTTTGGAGAGCTCGCTTTTGCTCGTGTCGTAACTGAAAACGAAATAAAATTATCTTTGATATATTTTACTTTTTCACTAACACTCATCCCTTCGAAAATTCGTGGTGCTAATTGTTCAATTGCTTTTACTGTGTCAAATTTGCTTAATTGTTGAGGAATAACACTTCCTTGGCTTGAACCAACAGAAACACCCTGATCATCACGCCCGACCAACTTATTATAGTTTTCTTGAGTGATTTCAGCCCAAGTCGCTGACGGTGTCTTTAAGCTAGTAGCTGTATAATCTGTATAAACTGAATGAGGATTTGCTTCAATATTTCCAGCGACTTTTCCAGCTAAATCCATCATTTTAGGAACATTGACTGGCCCGCTAAATAACTGAATAGCATCTGCATTTGTTAACCGTGTACTAAAATCTGCTGTCAAACGATTCTGTAACGTATTTTGTTTAACCCCTTGTGTATCCGTTCGAGCTTGAACAATTTCGGGATTACTATCACCAGATTCGGCAACTAAATCATCAAAATCATTTCTAAGTGCATCGAATTCTTGCTTGTTTTGATTAGCTCGTCCAATCGCTTGATTGGAATTATCTACCGCTGTTTTCGAATCGGCAATGGCTTGATCCGCTTTTTTATTTGCTTCTAAACCGGCATTTTCCGCTATTGCTTTTGCTTCATTTCCAGCTGTCTCAGCAATTGTTTTAGCTTCTGTTGCAGCTGTAGAAGCGGTTTGTTTGGCTTCGTTACCAGCAGTTTCAGCTATACTCTTTGCTTCACTACCAGCATCTGTTGCAATTTTTTTTGCGTCTTGAATCCCTTTTGCTAAGTCAATTTCGAATTGGTCAACTTTAATAGATGAATTGTTTGCTAAATCAATTGCTTCATTTATCTTGATACGACCACGATTAAGTGTATCAGTCTCTTGAATATGTTCTACTGCCATTATCAATCACCTACCTTATCTTTATAAACAGATTCAATTGTCATTTTCTGTTCAATACGTTCTCCAAATAAAATAAAAGAACCGTCTAAATTATTAGACAGTTCATCATAAATTTCCTGAATAGTTTGATTCACTTCTGCAATGAATTCTTCACCATTAATTTTTTTTACTTTAACTAGCATTAAAATTGACCTCCTAATTGAGATTGGATAAAGACACGACATGTGACTTGTGCTTCAATACGAGCTAATTTGTTTGGCTTAATTTGTATCGTGTGGCTTCCGCGCTGTATTTGTCTGCTATTTGTTTTTTTCAAATAATCAACTAAATTCAATCTGCTTTGACTGGTTTCATGATGCGGGATTGTTTTCCCATCAACGACAATATCCACACTTGAAGGCGAATCACTTGCTTGGAAAATTCCCCATTCTAACGGATGCGTATGTTCCGGAAGCACCACATTATGTTTATGGCTCGGAATTTTCACTGTATGCGTATGGTTCGGTATATTTACGCTATGTGTATGATTGGGAATATTGACGCTATGGGCATGGCTTGGGATAGAAACGTTATGCGTATGTGCTGGCACATTAATTGTAAAATTATGCGAATGATTTGGAATACTTACATTATGCGTATGATTATCCGCAGCTTCTGCCGTATAAATTTTCCCTGGGGATCCTTGCATTTGCATAAGACTACTTCCATAAGCTTTATATCGTGTTGTTTGAATAGGGCCAGAACCATCGACCGACTCAAACATCATATGTCTGTGTGTACCATTTGCACTAGAGGTTTGTGTTGAGCCTCCTCCCACGCTAGTTGAAGAACCTTGATAAGAACCACCACCAGAGCCGGATGTTGTTACTCCGCCTCCGCCAGCTGTAGTCGATTGAACGGATCCACCACCGGCCGAGCTTGTTTGACGACTTCCACCACCTGCTGAACTGGTTTGTGTCGATTGGCCACCCGCTTCGCTGGTGATCGTTTTAGCGCCACCGCCTTTTACCGCTTTGGTATAACCTCGGTAACGTTTTGTTTTGAAAGTCAGTTCGACGGTATTCACATGGAAAACATCATCATCTAGATAGAACTCAATCTCAGCAGGATAAGCAGATTCGCAATTGTCCTGGTATGAATAATTCAAAATATTGGTGGCTCCTTGACTATACGTCTCATTAATCTGCTGTTTACGACTAAGATCGGACATCGTTGTACTGATATCATCTTTCAGATTTCCTAGTTCTAATTGAATGGACTGCGGTGCACCGAACACATCTGATTTGCTTTCTTTTTTTATTCTTAGGTTAAATGATCCATACTCATTTGTATTGATCATTACGACTGTACCTTGTCGCAATTTATCGATTTCTAAAGGTGTATCCGTCAATTTGATTAAATCAGCTGCAGATACCTTCCAAGACACTTTCGGAATGGACCACTTTTTCAACATGCTGATTGCATTGTCTTTCAGTGCTTGGGCAATGGTAAAACGTTGATCCACCCAAACGTACTCGATCAAGCCATATTTCTTTATCGAATCGGTATCTTCTACATATGGAATATTATTATTGACTGATTTAATATTCAGTTGATTCACGCCTTCGCCAGCACCAAGCGGGTATACTCGATTAACCAAATTATTCGGATCGGTCTCAATTTCAAATCCTTCCATGTTATAGCCTTCTTGAATCCGGCAAATCGGTTCTGTCGGTGGTCTTACAAGCGATAACTCAAATGGATAGACTTGTGTATTCCATGTCCACATATAATCTTCATCAAAAGCTTTCGGTATAGAAAACAACGCATCAGCTAACCCATTTTCGTTCTCCCAGGCATAGCTGAAATATCGAGTGAATTCACATTTTTTTAAAACCCAATGCTTTGTTTTCTGCTGATTCAATACATAGTTGATCACGTCGGTAGTTGTTCGGTTAACTAACTCATGGTAACCAAAAAGGACACTATCCAATAGCGTCCCTATTACATGTATTGCTGTGTATTTGATGGAATAATTACTTGGATCTTTTTGGATCGTTGATGGCATAATCCGATACAAGCCAATATATTCATTTTCGTTATCGGTTAACTCCACATACTGCAGCGCTTGGATCATTGAATT